>JAZDEX010000001.1:0-27958 GCA_043808405.1 Candidatus Omnitrophota bacterium
AACATAAATAACTTTATTATCAAAGCTCGTTAGAAAATATACATAATACTGCTTGGTGAGCATACCTTAAAAAGATTGCTTCGTCGCTCGCTTTAAGCTCGCTCCTCGCAATGACACGTGAACATACCCATAATGACACAAAAAGCTAATATTTAAATCTGTTCTTTTTTGCGGCAGATATTTTAGCTATTCCGCTCACTGCTCCACTTGCCCAATAATATTACACTCATCGCGGTTAATAGATTTATTTTCTTAAAGCTTTGCGCAGCTTGCAGGCCCCTAACACTAAGCTATTTATAATTAGAACGGCTCCTATTAGCGTGGTTTTCAATCGATTCTCTTCATGACCCATTATTATCATTGGCAGGCCTAACAAAACCCCAGCAATAATAAAAAAATAGTCTCTTGTTTTTCGATACGCTTCGCTTGTAGATACATTAAAACTCACGACACGCATTACAATAATAAAAACGAACGCCGCAAAAATTGCAAATCCAAAAACAATACTTAACCACTCCATCGTCTTATTGTTTTTATAACATTGTTTTAGGCGACGAGCGGAATCGAACCGCTGTATAGCTGTTTTGCAGACAGCTGCCTTACCGCTTGGCTACGTCGCCAAATTCTAAAAAGCCTTTTTTACTTCCTTGATTATTTCGTCAACCTCAGCCAAGCAGCCTGTGCCTGTTTTGCCACAGGCAAGGCGCCCCGTTCGCGGGGCGGCAAATTTATATCCTAAAGATTTTAATCTCTTAATATTTTCTTGCGTAATTCTATTTTCGTACATATTGGTATTCATTGCTGGAGCGATCAATACCGGAGCCTTAGTGGCAGATACAACACAGGTCAGCAAATCATCACAAATACCAGAATTAATTTTCGCAATAATATTTGCGGTGGCAGGCGCAATCAAAATTAAATCCGCTTTTTCTGCCAACGCTACATGCCCTATTTCCCAATTATCTAAGGCTTCAAATAAACCGCCTTTATAAACTTTATTCCCGGATA
Source organism: Candidatus Omnitrophota bacterium (assembly GCA_043808405.1). Taxonomy (GTDB): domain Bacteria; phylum Omnitrophota; class Gorgyraeia; order Gygaellales; family Profunditerraquicolaceae; genus JAZDEX01. The sequence goes on from JAZDEX010000001.1 coordinate 1,009, forward strand.
AACTCTCGAAAACAATCGGCCGGATTAATTCTTCGGCTTCTTTAGTCATTACCACAGTCACGCCAAATCCCGCATCCTGCAGGCGGCGCAGGAGATCACAGGCTTTATAAATAGCAATACTAGCAGTTACCCCCAGCACGATATTTTTCGTTTTCACTATTCTTACGCGGCCTTTGCGGCTATACAGCTGATTTTCCCGGCGGCAATTTCCAATAAAGCAATCGTCGATGGTTTTAGCGTAGAGCTACATTCCACAAGCCTAGGCTGGCCTTCAGCAATTTCTAAAGCCCTTTTCGCCGCCAAAATCACTAGCTTATACCTCGACCATAAACTCTTGTCTAACAATTCCTCCACAGGGACATAACTCATCATATCATTAAACATAAAACACTCCTTACTAGTAGTTAAGCGATCTCTTTTAAAATAATACCTGTAAGTTTTCTTGCCGCCTCTTCTAAATTTTTATTCAAAATACAATAATCGTATTGTTTTGCCGCCGCTAACTCCTTATCCGCAAGCCCTAAGCGCAGAGCGATTTCTTTTTTATCTGTTTGGCAGCGCCCTTTAATTCGTTGGCGCAGCTCTTTTATCGACGGAGGCTCGACAAAAATAGTCACTGCCCTGAATTTATAAAGTTTTTTTACCTTTAAGGCGCCTTTTAAATCCAAGCACAAAACAACAGGCTTGCCTTGCGCGATATATTTATCTACTCTGTCTTTCGGAGTGGCGTAATAATAACCCAAATAGCGGGTCCATTCAAGTATTTTCTTCGCGCGCCTGGCCGCCTGAAACTTAAGCTCGCTGATAAAAAAATAATGCGCCCCCTGCTTTTCGATAGCGCGTTTCGGGCGAGTCGTAAAAGAAATAGAGCGCGCTAATTGCCTTTTAAGTTTCGGATTTTTAAATACCCGGTCAATGAGCGTAGTCTTGCCCGACCCCGACGGCCCAGACACTACAAATACCTTTCCTTGCCCTGGCCTGTGGTCTACGGTCTGTGGTCTACGGTCTGCCATTACTCTATATTTTGTACTTGCTCCCTAATCTTCTCAATTTGGCTCTTCATCTGCACAACGCGCGCGGAAACCGAAGCGTGAAAACATTTCGCCGCCATAGTATTTGCCTCGCGCTGCATTTCCTGGGCGATAAAATCCAGCTCTTTACCCACAGAACCGGTTTTAGAAAGTTTATTTCTAAAATTACGCGTATGAAACCCAAGCCTCTCAACTTCTTCATTGATATCCGCGTCTTTTAAAAAGCTTGAGCGCTCCTCGTCTGTTTTTAAAAGCGCGCATTTGTCTTTGGCTATTTTCTTATAACGGGCCTTAACAATTCCTAGATCTTTTTCTAAGAAAACAGCTTTATTTTTTAGAAAAACGTAAAGCGCTTTACCCTCTTTGTGGCGCGCGCGCACCAACGCCTCGAGGGCGCCGTCTAACGCGCTTTTTAAGCGGGGAAAAATATTGCTGGCTGATATTTTATCCTCATCTAAGGCCAGCACGCCAGGCAAATTTATCAATGTATTCACATTCAACTCGCCGTCTAAGGCGAATTCCTTTTTAGCCTTCTTAAGCTCCTGTATATAATTTCCCAACAGCCCCTTATTGACAAAAACCTTGGCGGTTTTTTTCCCGACGACATTTACTACGCAAACCACGCGCCCGCGCTTAACTCTTGATTCAACCTCTCTTTTAATTTTATCCTCTAAAGATAAAAACCCCTCTGGCAGATGTAAAGATGTTTCCAAAAATTTATGGTTCGAACTTCTAATATCCACGCAAATCTTGCCGATTGGCTCGATGGTTATTTCTTTGCTGCCGAACCCAGTCATACTACTAATCATATTTTGCTCCTTATCCAAGTAAAACATGTCATTCTGAGGGAGCGAAGCGACCGAAGAATCTCTCTACTACAGGGATTCTTCACTTCGCCCTGCGGGCTTCGTTCAGAATGACACGCGCAATTATGCCCAGATATCTTTTTTAATTTCTTTAATTGCCACATTCTTAATAGGGTACAGATCCACAATTATCTCCGCGGGCTCAAACCACAATTTAATTTCTCTTTGGGCCTCGGCAGGGTCTGACGATACGTGAATAACATTTTCGTAAACGCCCATAGTTGTAATCCGGCCGAATGAGCCGCGAATACTGGTTGCCTCGGCTTCTTCGGGGTTAGTAGCTCCGGCGAGCTCTCGGCATTTTTTAATCGCCTCATCCCCCCAATAAACTAATGCCATAACTTTCTTGCGGTCATGTAATTCACCACGAATATATTTTATAATGTCGTCGAAAAATGGCTTATCTTTTAAATGCTTATAATGCTCAACAGCTAATTCATGCGAAACGCGCACCATCTTCGCCGCCACGATTTCAAGCTTGGTTTCTGAAAGGCGCGTTAAGATATTTCCAGTCAAAGATTTTTTCAGTCCGTCGGGCTTAATTAATATTAAGACAGCTTGGCTCATAAAACTCTACCCCTTTCTTATTTTATTTAGTATTCTTTCCAAATCTTCCCGGGAATAAAATTCAATTGTAATGCTCCCGCGTTTTTTATTTTTACTGATTCTAACCTTGGTCGCCAAAATATGCTGCAGCTCTTCTTCCACAACTGCCACAAAAGTGTCATGATTGACGTGCGCAATATGGCGCTTAGGCAATTGCGGCCGGCGCGCCTTAATTAAATTTTCTAATTCCCTAACTGATAATCCTTTAGAAATAACTTCCTGGGCTAATTTTCGCTGATGATTCTCGTCTTCAATTTCCAAAAGCGCCCGGCCATGGGCAAAAGAAATGCGCCCCTGCTTCATCTCCGATTGAATCTCTTGCGGTAACTTCAATAACCGCAACGTGTTAGCGATAGAAACCCGGCTTTTACCTACCGCCTCACCGATTCGCTCTTGAGTCATTTGAAATTTTTCCATTAAATAGTGAAAGGCATGCGCCTCTTCGATGGAATTTAATTCCTGGCGCTGAATGTTCTCAATTAATGCTAACTCTAAGGAATCTTGATCCGCGGCATTTTTAACAATCACTGGAACTTCAGCTAAGCCCAAAGACTGCGCAGCGCGCAATCTTCTTTCTCCAGCAATCAATTCATAGCTATCCCCATGACGCCTAACCAACAATGGTTGAATTATGCCCTTTTCTTTAATGGATTGAGCAAGCTCTTCCAGATTGGACATTTCGAAGTCTTCGCGCGGCTGAAGAGGATTAGGCTTAATATGTCCAATCTGGACATATTGTATCTTATCATGGCCTTCAATAGCTGCTTGATCTGGTATTAATGCCCCTAGGCCTTTACCCAAAGCTCTTCTTTCCATGTAAACATCTCCTGTTATTATATGTAGGGAACGGTCGCGACCGTTCCCTACACTAAGCCGCTTTTAATTGTCCAAGGACCTCTTTGGACAATTCTTCATATTTCTGCGCGCCCAAAGATTCCTTATCGTAAAGCGCGATCGGTTTACCAAAGCTCGGCGCTTCAGTTAATCTAATGTTGCGCGGAATTACTGTATTATAAACTTTATCCTGAAAATGATTTCGGACTTCTTGAATCACTTCTTTTGCAAGATTGGTTCTTAAGTCCGCCATGGTCATTAAAACACCTTCTATGGCCAGATCCGGGTTAAGATTATCTTTCACAAGTCTAATAGTATTATGGAGTTGCGTCAATCCTTCTAATGCGTAATATTCACATTGCACCGGGATTAAAACTGAATTCGCGCAGCACAAACCATTAATCGTTAATAGGCCTAATGAAGGCGGGCAGTCAATAATAATAAAATCAAAATTATCTTTTTCTTTAGAGAGCGCTTTTTTTAGGCGATACTCGCGGCCAAGAACACTAACTAGTTCTACTTCCGCGCCGGTAAGGTCTAAATTCGCCGGGGCCAAAAATAAGTTGGGAATTGCTGTCGGCTGCAATATTTCTTTAACCTCTACTTCTTCGAGAAGAATATGGTATGTGCTTTTCTGAATATCGTGCTTATTAACTCCTATGCCACTAGTAGTATTGGCCTGCGGATCCAAATCAATGAGCATGACTTTTTTACCGGCTAGCGCTAAATACGCCGCTAAATTAACCGAAGTAGTTGTTTTCCCTGTGCCGCCCTTCTGATTACAGATCCCAATTATTTTACCCATTATGTTTTATGTACCTTAAAAGCGCGACTTTGCAAATTTAGGCTAGAGAGTTTTTGAGCTAGCGCGTGTAATTTATCGTATTCGATATCTCTATAATGTTCTATTTTATGCATTGCCATTTCTTTCCACACTGTATACGCCTCCTGCTTCTTCATAGATTGTAGCGGATACTTATCAAAATGATCAATAATATTCCTCAATTCTTCCGCCCTAGCAACTCTATAATATGTCGCGGCTCTTGTGTGCCCGGCTTTAGGACTTTCGAAAGATTCTTTATGTCGATAAATAGTCCCAACATAGCCAAAGTATTGACGGATATCTTCTATTATTTGAAAATTATCTTCTCTTTGCTTTAATCCAAAATAGACAGCAAACGTTCCACCAGACCTACTATAAGTGAAAGCCGCTTCTCCATCACAAAAACCAGTAACATACCAAGGATTTAGCATATTTTATTATTAACTTAACTGTTCCAACTGGCACATATTCACGCGGAACATTTCCTAATCTCACTCTTATATTTATTAACACAATTATAGCAAAGAACAACAATAAATCAAGAACTTTGTTTAATTACTGTTACCCTAACCCTGGCCGGCTTCGCACCAGTCATGCCGAACAAACCCTTAACCTCTTCAGATAACACTTCGACCTTAACTTTACTACGCGGCACTTTTAGCTCTTTAAGAGCTTTTTTAACTGCTTCTTCCTCAGTTGCGCCTTCAGTTTCTATGCTAAGTTTGGGGATCATTTTGTTACCCTGCTCACTCTAATCTGATATGCCAACATAAGCATACTATTAATAAACCAATAAAGCACTAACCCTGAGGGCATATTATAAAATATAATTCCAAACATAACCGGCATAATTATCAGCATCATCTTCTGTTGCTCAGCTGAACTGCCGGTCATATTGGCCATAGAGAGCTTTTGCTGAATAAACATACCAACAGCCATTATTATAGGTAAAATATTTATATACTCCCCCAACATCGGGATGCTCACGGGCAACTTAAAAAAACGGTCTGGAGCAGATAAATCGCTGATCCATAAAAATTTAGCGCCTTTTAAAACTACCGAGCGCATCAGCGCCTGATACAAGGCAAAAAATATGGGCATCTGGAGTAACATAGGCAAACATCCGCCAAAAGGATTGACTTTATGTTCCTTATAAAGCTCCATTATTTCCTTGTTCAATCTTTGCGGATTATCTTTATAGGCCTTACGCAGCTCCTCAACTTTCGGTTGAATCGCCTGCATTTCCTTCATTGAGCGCATTTGTTTCAAAGTTAAAGGGTAAAATATCAAATAAACTAAAAGGCTCAAAATAATAATCGCCCAGCCCCAGTTACCTACAATATTATGGATAAACTCCAATGTCTGTAAAAGTATTTGAGAGATAATATCAAACATGCCGAAGTTAATAACTATTGTCCAATCTGGTTTTATTGCGTTTATGGTCTTTAAGTGCTGTGGCCCTAAATAGATATGATATTGGACATTTATAGCTTTATTTGGCGAAAGCGTTTTCAGATTGGACATTAATGCAACTTCTGTAAGGTTGCTCCCTAACTTTTTTACAGAAGCACTATATTTATCCACGCCCGCCTCCGGTTGAATAATCGCACAAAAATATTGATCGCGTAAGGTTGCAAACTTAATATTGTCAATCAGCGTATCTTTGTGTACATTGGGCCGGACAGTTTTTTCATCGGTCACAATAGCAATATCCTGAAACCGCGCGGTATTCTGGTCGCCGGCAAAATCTAAAACACCTAAAACCACGGGGTAATCTATTTTAATTTCGCCATTAGTCAAATTTTGTATTTTCAGTTCTAAATATAAGCCGTAGTTAGACTTAGAAAAGATAAATTTTTTAGTTACCCTTTTAACCGCGTCTTCTGCGACAAATATAACAGTATTATCATTAGCAGCTACTCTTTTAAATTGCAGTTTTTTATCGTCGAGCAACAAGCCTTCTTTCAAAGCAAATTTATGATTTTGATACCCTTTAAAAATTATTTCCTGAATTGAGCCTTGGGATTCATTAAAAACAATGTCAAAGTTCTCTTGAGAATAATTGGTGAGTTTAACCTTAACCTGCTCTTCAGAAACCACGCTTGGGCCCGGGATGCTAAGCTGAGGTTCTTGGGCATTAATTACTATATTGTTTTGTTGCGTAACTGCTTTATTGTCAATAGGTTGCATTTTTTGGGTTAACACTGACCACACAACCAACACCAATAAAGATAAAGCAATGGTAATACCTAAGCGTTTTTCCATAAATTACTCCAGTGGATCGTAACCTGAGCTGCCGGAAAACGGATGGCAACGCAGTAATCTCTTTACCCCTTTGCCCGCGCCTCTAAAAAAACCATATTTGCTCATCGCCTGTTTGGAATATTCCGAACAGCTCGGGGAAAAACGGCACGCGCAAGGAAAAAGAAATCTTATATAGCGTTGATAAACGTTGACTAATTGTATCCCTAACCGCTGCAACATTAAACAGAAAGCTTGCGCCTGCCTTTTTGGCGCCTGCGCCTTAGGACATCGCGGCCGGACTTGCTCTTCATTTTCCGACGGAATCCTTGAGCGCGTTTGCCCTTAATCTTTGTTGGTGTCTTTAAATTTTTCTTCATCTCTCTCCCGTTCTTTTTTGAAATTAGTTGTTAATTATAACACAAGTAATCCACAAGTCAACACAATCTCTCGGGCTAAATTTTAAAAATTGTAACATATAAACCGCTCCTGGTCAAGCACAAAACAGCTAAATTTTTTTCTTGACGCGCAAAGTAAATATTATATAATGTTAGCGCTTAACTTTTTTACTTGCAATAAGATTTTTCTCTGTTATAATATTTTGCGTGTGTTAAACTACGGTGGATAAACTATTCTTTCCACAAAGAACACAATAGTGTCCATTAAAAGATTTCCACAGTTTTATCCAAGTTGTGCATAATCTGTGGATTACGCCGGAACCCAGCTAAAATCACTAGCGTTACGAAATAGCGCTTCGTAGCTTATTAACAGAGTTATGCAATGGATATTGAGATAATTTGGAACAAAGCAGGCGAGCATCTTAAAAGCAAGTTGGGGGCATCTACCTACGAAACTTGGATCCAGCCCCTAAAAGCCCGGTTTGATGCCAACCAAACCCTAACAATAGAGGCCCCAGATACATTTTTTAAAGACTGGGTGGATAAGTATTATCGAGAATCTCTGCAGGAGGCTCTAAAAATATCCGGCGGACAAGATCTTACTTTTAATCTAGAGGCTTGCCAAAAACAAACCCCTGCCCAAAATACGCCACCCGAAAATTTACCCAGTAAAACTATGCGGGCAACGGATATTTCGAACTTAAACCCGCGCTATGTTTTTGAAAATTTTGTTATTGGCCCGTCTAACCGGCATGCCCACGCGTATTCTTTAGCAGTCGCGGAGTCTCCCGCCAAATCTTATAACCCGCTATTTATTTACGGGGGGGTAGGGCTAGGTAAAACACATTTAATCCAAGCAACTTGCCAGCAAATTAAAAGTAAAACGCCGCAAACTAAAATTTGTTACACAACCTCCGAGCGCTTTACCAACGAACTTATCGACGCTATCCAACATCATTCCACGCCGGCCTTTAGGCAAAAATACAGGAACTTAGACGTCTTAGTAATTGACGATGTGCATTTTATCGCCGGGCGCGAATCCACCCAGGAAGAATTTTTCAATACCTTTAACGCGCTTTACGACGCGCACAAACAAATTATTTTATCTTCCGACCGGCCGCCTAAAGAAATTACTAATCTCCAAGAAAGGTTGGTTTCTAGGTTTAGCTGGGGGTTAACCACAGACATTCAACCGCCGGATTTAGAAACACGCGTCGCGATATTAAAAAAGAAGGTAGAGCGCGAACCCGTACACGTCCCGGATGAGGTTTTATTTTTTGTGGCGCAGATTATTAAAACAAATATTAGAGAATTAGAAGGGGCTTTAATCCGCACCATAGCTTATTCCTTATTAGAAGAAGAGCCGATTACGTTAGATTTAGCTAAAGAGGTTTTAAAAGATTTACTTAAAGAGCCTAAAAAATTAATTACTGTAGATTTTATACAACGCTGCTGCGCCGAGGAATTCGGCATCTCTTTACAAGAATTAAAAACTAAAAAACGTAATAAAAATATTGTGCTGCCCCGGCAAGTCGCTATGTATTTAAGTAGAGAGCTCACCGAGTTGTCTTTACCTGAAATTGGGGGTTTTTTTGGCGGTAAAGACCATACAACTGTTTTACATTCATATAATAAAATTAAAGAACAGTATAACCAAAACCAAGAGCTTAAAAATAAGGTAGATAGAATTATACAAGTAATTAAACAGTAAATTAAAAGGTTATCCTAAATATATTATCATAGTAACTCACTATAATTACAGAGGTTAAAAAGTTATTAACAGAAATAAAACACTATTACTTTTAATACTTTATAAGTATCTATATAATTATATAATAATAATAGGAGAATAAAATGAAGTTGAAAACTCAAAAAACATCCCTTCTAATTGGAATTCAAACAGTGCAAAATATTATAACTTCTAAGGCTACATTACCTATATTATCGAATATTTTACTAGAAACCCTAAAAGATCAATTACGATTAACAGGCACAGATTTAGATATTGGAATAAGTTGTGTAATACCTGTGGAAATCTTAGAACCAGGCGCAATCACTATTTCCGCTAAACGATTTAGCGATATTATTAAGGAACTACCTAGTGATGATTTAACTATCAGCACTAAAAAAAATAATTTAGTAACTATAGAGACAGGAAATTGCCAATTTAAAATTATGGGGCTAGCGCACGAAGAATTCCCAACTTTACCGGTGTTTAAAGACGCGGCAGTAGTAAAAATAGATCAAAAATGTTTAAAAGAGATGTTAGTTTTAACTTCTTTCGCGGTGTCGTATGATGAAACGCGTTACGTTTTAAGCGGGATACTTTTCCAGCTGCAAAAAAATATTTTAACTTTAGTCGCAACTGACGGGAAACGGCTGGCGATTATAGAAAGAAAACTAAAACAAAATACAGATAAAGAGATAAGTATTATTGTCCCGCTAAAAACTATTCACGAGCTAACCCGGAATTTAAAAGAGGATGGCGAGTTATCTTTGATTTTAGGGAGTAACCAAGTTTTATTCGATTTGGGAGGCGCGATAATTATTTCGCGGTTGATTGACGGAGAATTTCCGAGTTTTAAACAAGTTGTCCCGCCGGTCTCGGAGAATAAAGTCAATATTAATCGGGAACAGTTTTTATTAGCGGTGCGCAGGGCGGCGTTATTATCCACGCCGGATTACCAGGCGGTAAAGCTAGAAGTATTCAAAAATAAATTAGTGGTTTCTAAATCTACTCCGGATGTGGGAGAGTCGCGCGAAGAGGTAGAGATTGGTTATCAAGGAAAAGAATTAGTAATAGGGTTTAACCCGAATTATTTAATCGATGTTTTAAAAAACCTGCATAATGAAACTGTGGAGCTGGAACTGACTGATAGTGAAAAACCGGGAGTAATCCGAGTTGATGATTATGTTTATGTGGTCTTGCCAATGCGCCTGGGGTAAAAATGGAAGGGATTAAAGATACGGTTTTAAGCGTAATCCAGGGGTTGGAAGCAAAAAGGCAAGGGTTCCCGAACGATGCTCCAGAAACAATATTGAAAAAGGTCTTGACAAAAAAAGAATTGGGGCATATAAAGGTTAATTATTTTAAGAAGGGGTTGTTGGGCCTTAACGTGGATTCTTCCGCGTGGCTTTATCAATTTAATTTGCATAAAGAGGGGTTGTTGTCTAGGATTAAAACGCATACAAGTGTAATAAAAGATATAAAATTTCGTATTGGAGATGTGAAATGAGTAAGGCAAAAGAGGAAGATTCAAAAAAAGCAACGGATAAAAATAAACCGTATGATGCGACGACAATCCAGGTCCTTGAGGGCGTGGAGGCGGTGCGCAAAAGGCCGGCAATGTATATCGGCGATACATCCGTGCGCGGGCTGCACCATTTGGTTTATGAAGTTGTGGATAATAGCGTTGACGAGCACTTAGCCGGGCATTGCGATACAATAGAAGCTGAAATTCATCCGGATAATAGCGTGAGCGTCACGGATAATGGCCGCGGTATCCCGGTGGATATACATAAGACTGAAAAAAAACCCGCGGTAGAGGTGGCTTTGACTATGCTGCATGCCGGCGGGAAATTTGACCACCGCGTGTATAAAGTTTCTGGCGGCCTACACGGTGTAGGCGTATCTTGCGTGAACGCGCTTTCGGATTGGCTTGAGGTTGAAGTCAAAAGAGACAATAAGGTTCACCATCAAAGATACGAAAGAGGCAAGACTGTTTCCAAACTGACGGTGATCGGTAAATGCTCGGCTACCGGGACCAAGATTACCTTTAAACCAGATAAGACTATCTTCCCAAAAATAGAATATTCTTACGATATTTTATCGCAGCGCCTAAGAGAGCTAGCCTTTTTAAATAAAGGCCTCAAAATAAAATTAACTGATGAGCGCACCGACAAAGAAGCGGTTTTTGAATTTGCCGGCGGGATTGTTTCTTTTGTGGAGTATTTGAATAAAAATAAAAATCCCCTGCATAATAAAGTAGTGTATTTCCAGAAAGAGCAGGATGAGGTTATAGTGGAAGTAGCCATGCAGTATAATGACGGCTATTCTGAAACTATATTTTCTTTTGCCAATAATATAAATACTATCGAAGGCGGCACGCATTTGTCGGGTTTTAAATCCGCTTTGACGCGCGCGGTTAATCAATACGCGAAGGGGAAAAATTTAATTAAAGGCGACGAAGTCGCGATTTCCGGCGAGGATACGCGCGAAGGCTTAACCGCGGTGATCAGCGTTAAAGTCCCTAATCCGCAATTCGAAGGGCAAACTAAAACTAAATTAGGAAATTCCGAGGTCGAGGGGATAGTTGCTTCCGCGAGCCTGGAGGCATTAGCAGGATATTTCGAAGAGAATCCTTCTATTGCTAATAAAATCATTGATAAAGTAATTGTGGCTAGCCGCGCGCGCGAGGCAGCGCGCAAGGCGCGCGAGTTAACCCGGCGCAAAGGCGCGCTCGAAGGCGCGGGGCTTCCAGGAAAGCTAGCAGATTGTTCTGAACGCGACGCGGCATTGTGTGAATTGTATATTGTGGAAGGCGATTCCGCCGGAGGATGTTTGGATGGAAACGCTAAAGTTGCGTTAACCGACGGGAGAAACATTTCCTTTAAAGATTTGGTAAACGAAGAAAAGTTTGGGAAGAAAAATTGTTGTTATACTATTGCCCCAAATAATATAATTCAGATCGCAGAAATAAAAAGTCCAAGATTAACGAAGCAAGCAGCCAAAGTGATCAAAGTTATATTAGATAATGATAAAGAAATTATTTGTACTCCTGATCACAGGTTTATGTTAAGGGATGGTTTCTATATCCAAGCGCAAGATTTAATGCCGAGTGATAGTCTTATGTCATTTAATAATGGTGTAGTTTTTGAGAGTTTTTCTACGGGTGTCATTGCGAGCGGGCCGAAGGCCGAGCGAAGCAATCTTTTTAATTCGGGGGGAATTGTATTTAAAAGTGACTTTTGTAACAATGCAGCCACTATAGAAGCGCCATGCAGCTACAATCATAAAATCAAGCGTATAGAGAAAGTTGAAGAAAGAGTAGATGTTTATGATTTAGAAGTTCCTGGTACTCATAATTTTGCTTTGGCCAGCGGAGTTTTTGTGCATAATAGCGCAAAACAAGGCCGCGACCGCAGATTTCAGGCGATACTTCCGATCAAAGGGAAAATCTTGAATGTGGAAAAGGCGCGCTTAGACAAGATTTTATCTAATGAAGAAATCCGCACCATTATCACGGCATTAGGCACTGGGATTGGTGAAGAATTCGATGTGGCAAAATTGCGTTATCATAAATTAATTCTTATGGCAGATGCGGATATTGATGGCTCGCATATTCGCACATTGATTTTGACATTATTGTATAGGCATATGCATGAGCTGGTGAAGGGTGGGTTTGTTTATATTGCCCAGCCGCCGCTCTATAAAATTAAAAGAGGCCAGCGCGAAGAGTATGTACAGACTGAACAACAGATGGATGATTTGTTGTTGGACTTAGGCCGCGAAGGGAACAAGCTTGTGCAGCTAAAAGGCAAGGAAGAGTTTACTGATAATCAATTTAAGGACCTGTTGCACTTGTTGGTTGCCTTGGATAAGCTGGGTAAGATTTTAGGTAAAAAGGGAGTAGAGCTGGATAAATATCTGGTTTTAGGACATCCTAAGACCAAGAAAATGCCAGTTTATAGGGTAAAAGTGGGGCGTAAAGACCATTTTCTTTATTCTGATAAGGAGCTTTCAGAGTTAGCGGAAAAAGAAGGTAAAGAAGTAGAACTAGACGTTTTAGAGCTTTTTGAGGCTCCGGAGATAGAAGAGATAGTAGCTAAGATTGAAAAATTAGGATTGGATGTAGCCACCTATAGTTCGGCCGGGCTGATGTTGAAAGATGTGGTGAGCGGCGAAACCAATAAGAAAATTAAGCCGTTGTACCGCATCACTAACGAAAAAGATGATAAAGATTTGTTTGCGCTCAGCGATATTTTAGCCTATATTAAAGAAGCGGCTAGTAAGGGCATGCATATTCAAAGATACAAAGGTTTAGGTGAAATGAATCCGCATCAGCTTTGGGAAACGACCATGGACCCGGAGAAACGCACGATATTAAAAGTTACATTAGAAGACGAGGTTGAGGCGGACAAGATGTTTACGGTTTTAATGGGCGATCAGGTTGAGCCGCGCCGCCAGTTTATTGAAGAGTACGCGCATCAAGTTAAAAATTTGGACGTCTAATGCAAATAATTTTACCTTCTACGATGACTAAAAAAGCGATTCACCCGTTAGGGATTTTGCGCGCAGGTTTTGGCCTTTGGAAAACCAATTTTTTAATTTTGTTGGGGGTATATTGCTTAATTGAAATACCGGTGATTTTAATCGCAACCGCGCTGCCCATAATATTCGCTAAGAGCTCCGCGGCGTATATTGTTAAAGGCATCCCGGTTTTAGCCCTTATAATGGGATTATTGGCTGGTATTTGGTCGTCGGCAGCTTTGATTTTGACGGTGTGTAAGCCCCGCGAAAATAAACCCGGAGGCGTAATAAGCAATATAAAAGAGGCGTTAAGGTTTTTCTTGCCTTACTTGGGAATGAGTATTATAAGTACCGCGTTTATTTTGCTTTTAGTAGGCGTTGGCATCGCTTTGTTAAGCGGGGTTACTCAGCTTTTTTCATTATTAAAAACCGCGCAAACCGTAAGCGCAATTATTTTACTTATTTTATGTATTCCGGTATTTTTATTTATTGTTTATTGGGTGATTGCTTTATCTTTAGGCGGGGTGAGTTGTGTCGCCGAGCAAAAAGGGCCGGTGCGGTCTGTATTACGCAGTTACGCGTTAATAAAAAATTATATTATTCCGGTGGCCGGGGTATTTTTATTGGTGGTTGCTATATTCGCCCCGGCATGGGCGCCTATTTTTTTAGTTGATAAACTCGGGCAGGATTTTATGAAAGAAAATTCCGCCGTGGTAATTTTCGCGCAGGTTTATCAGGTTGTTTTAAACATGTTATTTAATATGTTTTGGGTAAGCGTTGGGGTTGTGCTTTTTAATAAGTTAAAAGAGGCAGTGGATAGCGATGTACACGCGTAACGAAAAAATAATCCCGGTTTATATTGAAGAAGAAGTAAAGGACTCGTATTTAAATTACGCGATGAGCGTAATTGTCGGCCGCGCGCTGCCGGATGTGCGCGACGGGCTTAAGCCTGTGCATCGGCGTATTTTATACGCGATGCAGGAATTAAGCCTAGATCATTCCAAGCCCTATAAAAAGTGCGCGCGTATCGTCGGCGAGGTTTTAGGTAAATACCATCCGCACGGCGACGTTGCGGTTTACGATACTTTAGTGAGAATGGCGCAGGATTTTTCCCTGCGTTATCCCTTGGTAGACGGGCAGGGGAATTTTGGCTGCTTTACTAAAGACACCAAAGTTAAGCTGATCGACGGCAGATGCCTTAACTTTATAGATTTAATAAAAGAGGCTAGGCAGGGTAAGAAAAATTATACCTTTAGCTTTAATCAAAAGATAGGTAAGATCGAAATCGCTGAAATCAAAAATCCACGTTTAACCCGCAAGAGGGCGAAATTAGTAAGAATTACTTTAGATAATAATGAGGAAATTAAGTGTACCCCTGATCATCCTTTTATGTTAAAGGACGGCACTTACAAAAACGCGAAAGATCTGGAACCGCAGGATTCTTTAATGCCTTTGTATACCCAGTCCTATGATGGCAAAGAGGATTCAAATTTAAAAGGGTATGAAAGAATTTATCAGCCTTTGCGTAATATATGGGAATTTACGCATCATTTAGCTGATCAATGGAATTTAGAGCATAAGGCGTATCAGAAAAGCGCAGGTAGAATTAGGCACCACAAGGATTTTAATAAATTAAACAACAACCCGGACAATATTCAAAGGATACAGTGGGGGCAGCACTGGCAACTACATAAAGAAATAGCCAGCGTAAGGCATAAGAATCCAGAATATGTTAAGAAATTAAGCGAAGGCAGAAAGAAGTTTTTTGCTGACCCGAAAAATTTGCAAGCGATTGGCGCGCGCCTGAGGGCGTGGAATCAGAAGAGTTGGCAGGATGCCGCTTATCGGAAGAAGATGGGTGAAATGATCCGCCTATCTTGGCAGAGGCCGGAATACCGCGCAAGGATAATTGAAGCCTCGAGCAAAAATCTCAAAAGATTATGGAAGAAGAAAGAATTTCAGGAGTTATTAAGCAGTCTCAAATTAAAAGAACTTAAAGAGAAATGGAAAGATCAAGATTACAGAAATTTTATTGCTGGCATTACACGCAAGACATCATTACGGATTTGGTCAAATCAGAAGCATCGCGATTACATTACGAAACTAAGTAAAGAGCGTTGGAATAACCCCGAGTATCGGCAGAGGATGACAGCGCAATCAAAAAAATTGTGGGAAAACCCTGAATTCCGCAGCCTATACCCCGAGGATCATTTTACTGCGATGGCAAAGAAGCTTTGGGAAAATCCTCTGACAAGAAAATTGCATAGCGAGAAAGCAAAAAAGCAATGGAATGATCCACAATTCCGAAAAAAGCTTATTAAGGGCGTAATTAAGAGGAATCGTAAGCGGCTGCAAGAGAGGCCCGGTTTGATGCAAGAGATGGCCCAAAAAGCTGCGATCGCCTTAAGAAAAAAATGGCAGGAGCCATTATATAAAGAAAAAGTAATAAAAAGTAAAATTTTAGGGTTTGTAAGCAAATTGTTAATAAAAAATGAGGTGATTACCGATAGATTGTATAATCAAGAAAGAATAAAAGGGTTGCCTAATTTTAAAACGGCTATGAGATATTTCCCTGATACCGAAGATTTAGTTAGGCAGGCAAGACAGAAAGTTAATCATAAGATTAAAAAGATAGAATTTTTAAAGCAGAGAGAAGATGTTTATGACTTAACCGTTAATACCTGGCATAATTTTGCCTTAGCTAGCGGCGTTTTTGTGCATAATTCTGTCGATGGCGATGCTGCAGCTGCCATGCGCTACACCGAGGCGCGCATGGCAGCAATTACCGACGAGATGATTGCTGATATCGATAAGGATACGGTAAATTTCGGGCCGAATTTTGATGCGTCTTTAAAAGAGCCGTTGTTGTTACCGGCGGCTTTGCCTAATTTATTGGTAAACGGCTCAAGCGGTATTGCCGTGGGCATGGCGACCAATATCCCGCCGCATAATTTAAATGAAATTGCCGACGCGATAATTTATATTTTAGATAATCCTGCCGCGGAGATTAAAGAGCTGATGCGTTTTGTAAAAGGGCCGGATTTTCCGACGGGAGGAGTAATTTGCGGTAAGGGCGGGATTAAAGATGCCTACACAACCGGCCGCGGGAAACTTACAGTGCGCGCGCGTGCCAGCATTGAACATCAGAAAAATGGCAAAGACTGGATTATTATTACTGAAATCCCTTATCAGGTGCAGAAGGCCGGATTAATTGAAACTATCGCCGGGTTAGTCGATGATAAAAAGATTGATGGCATTTCTGATATCCGCGATGAATCGGATAAAGACGGTATGCGCATTGTAGTGGAACTCAAGCGCGATATTGAACCGCAGATTATTTTAAACCAGCTTTTTAAACACACGCAATTAGAAACGACGTTCGGCATCATCATGTTGGCCCTGGTTGAGAACCGGCCCAGGGTTTTGAATTTACGCCAGATATTAGAAGCTTATGTCGCGCACCGCAAAGTCATAATTCGGCGCCGGACGCAATTTGAATTAGACCGGGCTTTAAAACGCGCGCATATTTTAGAAGGGTTAAAAATTGCCCTTGACCACATAGATGAAATTATTAAAGTAATAAAAACTTCCAAGAGCACGGATCAGGCGCGCGAACGCTTAATGAAAGAGTTCGATCTTTCTCAAATTCAGGCCCAGGCAATCCTGGAAATGCAGCTGCAGCGGTTGACCGCGCTTGAGCGCGACAAAATCGACGCCGAATATAAAGAATTGTTGAAGAAAATAGAGATCTGCCGCGCGATTTTAGCTTCAGATAAAAAAGTCGAAGGGATTATTAAGGAAGAATTAGAAAATTTAAAAAGTAAATATGGCGACGAGCGTAGAACCGATATCGTGGCTGAGGCAGAAGAATTAAATGTGGAAGATTTTATTGCCGAGGAAGACGTGGTGGTAACTATTAGCCACGGTGGTTATATTAAACGTTTGCCGGTGAGTGGGTACCGCAAGCAAAAGCGCGGAGGTACCGGCTCAACTGGCGCGGAGGTAAAAGAAGAAGATTTTGTCGAGCATTTATTTGTGGCTTCCACTAAAGATTATTTGTTGATTTTTACTAATAAAGGCCAGGTACATTGGTTAAAGGTTTATGAAATTCCGCAGGCTAGCCGCCAGTCTAAGGGCAAGGCGATTATTAATTTATTGCAGGTTACCAGTGATGAAAAAATTAGTTCGACCATTCCGGTTAAAGAGTTTGTGGCGGATAAATATTTAGTTATGGTAACCAAAATGGGGGTAATTAAAAAGACAACTTTAGACGCGTATAGCAATCCCAGAAAAGGCGGGATTATCGGGATTACTTTAGAAAAAGACGATCAATTAATCGGCGTGCGCATGAGCGATGGCAAGCAGGAATTAGTTATTGGGACACGCCAGGGCAAGGCAATTCATTTTCCTGAAGCACAGGTGCGTGATATGGGCCGTTCGGCAAAAGGCGTGCGCGGGATAACCCTGGCTAAAAAAGACGAAGTTGTGGATATGATTTTAGCGGATAAAGGGGCTACGGTTTTAACGGTTACGGAATTAGGTTTTGCTAAACGCTCTCCGATTACAGAATACCGTTTGACGCGCCGCGGCGGCAAAGGGGTAATTAATATTAAAGTTACGGATAAAAATGGTTTAGCCGTGGCAGTGCAAGCGGTGACTGATACAGATGAATTAATGGTAATTACGCAAAACGGAATGTTCTTGCGCTGCGCAATTGGAGATATCCGGACAACCGGGCGCGCTGCCCAAGGCGTGCGCTTGATTAAATTAGAAGATAAAGACCGGGTGTCTTGTGTGGCGCCGGTAATTAGTGAAGAAGAAGAGTAAAATATCGCCCCCATCGTCTAGCCTGGTCTAGGACAATAGCTTTTCAAGCTATCGACACCGGTTCAAATCCGGTTGGGGGCATTTAAATTAAAACGGAGTAAAACCATGTGCGGAATAATTGGGTATATTGGAGACAAGGAAGCGCAGCCGGTATTATTAGCCGGCCTGAAACGCCTGGAGTACCGCGGGTATGATTCTAGCGGTATAGCCACGATTCTCACCCGGGAAAAAACTGTCTCTATCCGCAAGGCCCCCGGAAAAATCATTGCTTTGGAAACTCTTTTAAACAAAAAACCGCTTTATGGAACCGTGGGTATTGCCCACACTCGTTGGGCAACGCATGGCGCGCCCAATCAGATTAACGCTCATCCGCACGATGATTGCGAAGGCCAGATCGCGGTGGTGCATAACGGCATTATTGAAAATTACGAAGACCTGAAAAATAGCTTGATCAAAGAGGGGCATTTATTTAAAAGTCAGACGGATACAGAAGTTATTGTGCACTTGATTGAGAAATTTTATACGAATGTTTCTCTTGAGGAGGCGGTGCGCAAGGCTTTAAAGCTTTTAGTAGGGTCATTCGCGATCGCGGTGATTTCGCAAGATACTCCGGATAAATTAATTGGCGCCCGTTCTGGCAGCCCGCTAATTGTGGGGATAGGTAAAAGTGAGAATTTCTTGGCTTCGGATGTCCCGGCAATTTTAGAAAATACCAAAGACATTATTTATCTCGACGAGAAGGAAATAGTGATTTTAGAAAGAGGCAAGGTTCGGGTAACAGATTTAAGCGGCAAAGAAATCAAGAAAAAAATTACGCGCATTCAGTGGGATATTACTCAGGCGCAGAAGCAGGGCTATTCGCACTTTATGTTAAAAGAAATAAATGAGCAGCCAGGGATTATTAATAAACTGCTTAGCCTGAGGATGAAGACAGGCAATAAGATTGCCTTTGCAGAGCAGATGATTCCTCTGCAAAAATTAAAAAATATTAAAAATATTTCTATTGTTGCCTGCGGCACGGCGTATCACGCGGGGTTAGTCGGCAAGTATATTTTAGAATCCGTATGCGCGTTTCCGGTGTCTATAGATGTATCGAGTGAGTTCCGCTACCGCAATATTTTCGCGGATAAGCATACTTTGCTGATTGCGGTAAGCCAGTCAGGCGAGACCGCGGATACTTTAGCCGGCGTGCGCGAGGCGAAAAAACACGGGGCGGTAATATTATCCATATGCAATGTGATGGGCTCAACTTTAGCCCGGGAATCCGACGGGATAATTTATACGCATGCCGGGCCGGAAATAGGCGTAGCTTCCACGAAAGCGTACACCGCTCAGTTGATCGCGTTTTATTTATTCGCTTTTTATTTTGCCCACATCAAAAATATTTTACCCAAAGAAAAGATAGATAAATACCTCGGCGCCTTAAGAAAGATACCGAAACTGCAAGAGATAGTTTTAAAAGAGCAGGCCAATATCGCGCGCCTGGCGCACCGGCATTCGCATTTCGGTTCGTTTTTGTATTTAGGCAGGAATATTAATTTTCCCTCGGCGCTGGAAGGGGCGCTTAAGCTTAAAGAAATTTCCTATATCCCGGCGGAAGGCTATGCCGCCGGAGAAATGAAACACGGGCCGATTGCCTTAATTGATGAATACCGAGGAGTAGTTTGTATCTGCCCGGAGTCAAAAGTATACGAAAAAATGTTTTCCAATATACAGGAAATTCACAGCCGCCAGGGCAATATTATCGCGATTGCCTCGGAAGGCGATAGCAAAATGAAAGATTTGACGGAGGAAGTAATTTATATCCCGAAAGTCGAGGAACTCTTCTCGCCCTTGATCGTCGCTATACCGCTGCAGCTATTGGCGTACCATATTGCCGTGAAGCGCGGCTGCGACGTGGATCAACCGCGAAATTTAGCGAAATCAGTAACAGTAGAATGATGTTGAGCTTGTGTCATTGTGGGCATATCTCTGCAGTGTCATTGCGAGGAGGAGCGATTTTTAGCGACGACGAAGCAATCCTTTTAAAAAGTAGTTTTTTAAAAGATTGCTTCACTCACTTCGTTCGTTCGCAATGACACAGCCAGAAGAGAATTAATGCTATACATAGTTGCCACCCCTATCGGTAACCTCAAAGATATAACCCTGCGCGCCTTAGAAGTTTTAAAAAGCGTAGATTTAATTGCCTGCGAAGATACACGGCATACCAAGATACTATTAGATCATTACCAAATCAAAATTCCCACCACAAGTTTTTATCAGCATAATCAAATTAAAAAGGGAGAATATTTAATTAGAATTTTGCGCGAAGGAAAATCTGTGGCGCTGGTGTCTGATGCGGGGATGCCGGGAATTTTAGACCCGGGTTATCATATTATTAATTTAGCCATAAAAAATAATATTGAAGTGGTAGTAATTCCCGGGCCAACTGCTTTTGTGAATGCGCTGGTGGCATCAGGCAAGCCGGCGCATAAATTTATTTTTGAAGGATTTTTGCCTAATCGCACGATTGCCCGTAAAAACCGCCTCAAAAAATTAGCGGAAATTGAAGAAACAATAATTTTTTATGAATCCTGCCATCGTATCTTAGCTACTTTAGCGGATATCTTAGAGGTTTTTGGCGATAAAGAGATAGTGGTGGCTAGGGAATTAACTAAGAAATTCGAAGAAATAACCCGCGAAAAAGCCTCAAAAGTCCTACAAAAATTCCAACTACAAAAGCCCCGCGGTGAGTTCGTAGTCATAATCTAATTCAATTTCAAGCTCATCAATGTCCATTCTGTAATGTCCAAACTGAAATAATTGCAATAAGGCGAGTTTATTCTAAGCCGCGTCATCGAAAGCCTATTTTTAATTGTGTCATTGCGAGGAGTCCCGCCGTTGGCGGGACGACGAAGCAATCTTTTTAAAAAGATTGCTTCGCTCGCTTACGCTCGCTCGCAATGACACGGCTAAAGCAAGCGCTTTCCAAAACACCCCCAAATAGTATTGAAATTTTCTCTATATAAGGTAATCTTTGATATATAATTTATTATTAAGGTAGGGAACGGTCGCGACCGTTCCCTACATAAGAAAATATTAATCAAATGCCACGAAAAATAATAAAAATAGTTTCTATTCTTTTATGTATTTCTTTTTTCTTTCAACAGGCGGGTTTTGCCCAGGCAATTTCTTCGGTTGATGTGTCAGGTTATTTTAATCAGTTGCATAAAACCATAGCCGAAGAAAGATTCAGGCCGCTGCATTTGCGCTACCTTTCTTATGATGGCCGGGCAAATAATTTTAATCTTTTGTTGGATAAGGGTAACGTTAAAGATATTAAAGAATCCGCGGTAAAAGAATCCACCCAAAATATCCTTAATTATTTCTTTGTGGGTGTGTCGCTGCCTAGTTCAAGCTTCTGGGTTAATTTACGCCCGGATTGCGCGGATCAGATTACCGACGATCTGTTAGCTAAAACAGATGTGGGTAAAATTTTGCTGGAAGCAGATGTTCAGCTTAAAAAAGACACAGCAAAACTTACTTCTCCGGATACACAGGAAGGCCGCGCCTATTGGGACAAGCTTTATAAAAAAGCCGGAGAGCTTTTTAGCTCTAATAACATCACTATTCCCACATTAGTCCGTCCCTGGATCGTTCCAGGCGAGATTATTATTCGAGAGGCTGAATCTAATGCCTATATTTACAAAGCTACACTTAAAGTAATGTTGGAAGAAGATTATCTTAAAAGACCACAGACCACAGACCGTAGACTACAGACCAAAGATCAAAACAATGCCGGTCTACAGTCTCCGGTCTACAGTTTACAGTCTTATTCTTTCACCGACCCACGCCTAAAAGAACTCAATGAATACTCTTGTCAATTAATCAAAGAACTTATTATTCCCAAGCTCACCAAAGAAATTAATACCTCCAAGCGCTACGCGCCCTTAAGGCAGGTTTATTATTCTTTGATTATGGCGTATTGGTTTAAATCTAGATTCGCAAATAAGCCGGGCGTTTATTCTGAATTGATAAATAGGCAGAATTTAAACGGCATTACTTCTAAGGCGCCTTGGTCTAAAAATACTTATTTTACCGAATACCAAAAATCATTTAAGAATGGCGAATATAATATTCAGGAATCTGTTTATACCACGGGAGGCCGGGCTATCCGCACTTATTTTAGCGGGGGCATAGAATTGACCAATATTGAATTACCGCCGCCTGTATTAACGCCTACAAATAAGCCGGTTGAGATGATGAGCCCGGATGGGGCGCGGGTAACTATGTTTGGCGGCAATAAGGTGGCTCCGGGCGTGAAAGAGCCTTCTGCGAATGAGCGCATTGGCGCCACAGCAGATGGCGGCAGCAAAGAAAATTTATCCGCCAAGGTTAAAGAAGTGCAAATGAAAGGCGATGTTCTAGAAGAAACTGTTAAGCTTAGCTCCCAGCCGCAGGCAAAGATTTCCGAGGTGAAAAAAGGCTCTTCAACTCTGACAACTAAAGCAACGCGTCAACTTTTCGAAGAGCGTTTTGGCTTACCGAGTTTATTAATTAAATTGGTGATCGCGCCGATTTGGGAGGTTTTCGCCACGCGTAATTTTAAGAAGTTTGTTGAAGAGCTGCATACGAATAATACTATTGGAGAACTGCGCGCGCGCAAGATCGGCACAGGCTTTATTTGGGCAAGCACTGCGGCCGGGGAAATTTATAGCCTAATGCAATCTCTGCCTAATATAGATTTCTCAGATCCTTGGGCAGCCGCAGCGGCTATCGCTATAGGTGTAGGCACGGCATTTGCCGCGGGCTTGTTCGCTAATATTAAGGCCCACGTTATTTATAATGCCTTCGCCACCCTCGGAGGATCTGCGGCATTAACTACAGATCAGAAGATGAAATTATTGCCTGCTCGGTCAGAAACGCAATTAGCCGCGGATTGGTTTTTAGCGGTTGCTTCTGGGAGAGGCAGTGCCAAAACAGATTGGGAGAAATTAGAGGAAGCTTTTATTTTATCTGTGTCCTCAAGAAAAGAGATTAGTTTTGTAAAAGCGCACAATGGTTTAATCTCCAAGCTTCAAGCTTGTCAGCAGGGGGATAAAGATGATTATAGTAAGCTTGATTTAGCAAGCGCCGCAGAAGATTTATTTTCTCAAGGGGTTATTTCCGAGCAATTGCACAAGTTTATTCTATATGTAAATTATTTTAAACGCCATCAATCAGGGCTTAGCTATAGCCAGAGAAAGGCGGTTGAGCAGTTAAATATTAATAAAAATTTATTCCTTATTATTCAATGTTCCCTGCCGTATATGAATTCAAAAGAAGAATACCTTAATTTTTTAAAGGACACTAATTCTAAAATTGAACATATCCAAATTTTATTAGGCTGGTTGGGCTGGAAAATTGGCTTAGTTAATGGAGCGCCGCAGATTATGTTGAATATAGAGCCAGCAGATCCGGTAATTAATGCAGGCACTCATGTAAATGGAACTTTTCGCCCACCAGCCGAACCAGCGGCTGTAGGCGACGATCAATTTTTCCCACCGGTTGTAGGCGGAGATAATCCATTATCCACGGAAGTCAGAAATCTTATTAACATAGAATTAGCAAACCGTATAGGCGGATTAATTAAGTCCGGAGGATACGCTGAAGCAGCAGATCTGCTTTTTATGGGCTTAGAGAATCCGGAAGATTTTAGAAAAGTATATGAATCCTTGCGCGCCAGAGATTATGTGGCTTTACAAGTGGCATTTGTGTTGCAGCGCACTCAGCCGGCAGTGGCGGCAATGTTTTTACTGCGTTCTTGTTATCCGCAAAAAACAAAATTATATGGTTATTGGAAAACCACTACTACTGACGAAGAGGCTATAGAATGGGCGAAAGAGGCGATATTACAGCTTGCGAATAATGTTGAGCTTGCCCAAGACGGAAATACCACTGTCGCCGATATTATTTTTAAGCTTTTAAATTTAGGAGATTCTGACGCCCAAGATCTGGCTGGTAAATTACTGCAAAGCCTGCTTCTACAACAGAGAGAGCCGAATAATGGCTATATGGAAGGGTGCGCGGCTTTGGAAGATATTAAAAAGTGGGCTGGAAATGGGTTAGAGGGGTATTTTAATAGCCCAGAAGAAATTAAGGCAAAAGGTGTTTTATTGCGCATGCCTTTGGTTAAGAAAGGGCCAGTTGACGCTAAAGAGGCGTTGTTTGTTACTGATGAGGTAATAGAACAAAAGGTTAAGGGATATTTCGCCCAAGATAATAAAGACGGCTATGAACACTTAGGCGGTATTTTATTACTAGCATTGCCTGTGCATCGGGCATACGCAATATTAGAAAAGTTGATCCGGCGCGATGATAACATACGAAATAATCTGCCTCGGGTTTTTTTATCTGTCCACCCTTGGATTGCCGCCAGATTTTTAGGCGGGCTTTATTCCGCAACCTTAACCGGCCCAGGCCAAGATGAAACACAGCAGAGCCAAGTAAGGGATTGGGTTTTAACCCGGATTGCCGATGTAGCAAAGATTGCCCCGAGAACCAACGGCAGCCTTTCTCCGGCAGCCCGGATTTTGCAGGAGCTTTTAGAAAAGCACAGCCTTTGGTCAGGGTCGGCAGGCTTGGTACATTCTCTATTGGGCGCTGCGTTGGAAGATGATAATTATTCGGCTGTGGAAGATATTTATAATGAAATAGCTAATGTTATTCCCGGAGTTTTGGATTGGGAAAGCTGTGTTTTAGCAGGCAAACTCTTAGTTAAGGATTTAACTGATGATGAAGAGGCGGCGATAATTAAGTATTGGGGGGCAGATTTGGATTTTACAACTGCTGATACCGTTAGGCCTATTCAGGCAGTGCGGGCATTAGCCAGATTAAACACTACTGCCGCAGATGAAATTTTAATTACGGCATTTGAGGGCACGCGCTTATTGGGGGAGGAAGCTGCGGGATATACGAACGCATTGGCCTCGGCTTTATTGAGTATGCCGGCACAGCAGTTAGCGTTTTTGACGGCAGAAAGAATTAAAAATGCAAGTAGATGGTATAATCGCGGAAAAAGCATGAAAGAAAAGGTGTTGCCTGGGGGAGCTGTTCAATTTAGTATAAGATTGCCTGAAGGGATAGAGCAACTAGAAAGCGCGCAAATATTTTTTAATATGTTAACTCAAGAAAACAAAGCGCGTTTTCTAGATGTCTGGTCGCGTAGCAATAATATTAAAAATTCCTTAATTAATAATTTTGTGGAAGAGCAAAAGCCATTTTTATTAAGTTTGCTTAATCAGGATTTACCGCGGGATGAATATGAATTGGCGTTTAAGGTATTAGAGAATTTAGGGATGCTGGATCGAGAGGCTTTGCGTAAGAAGGTAAAAGGCACGCCTGGTTACGCGACAGTATCATCTATAAGAATACTGGCCAATTTAGGCGATACTACAATTATCCCCGCGCTTCTTGTTCTTTTATTAGGTAGCCAGGATGTTGCTTTACGTCAAGCCGCAATAGCTGGCCTGAGTAAAATTGGCGAGCCGGCAGTGTCTCAACTGATCGCACTTTTGCAGCATAACAATATCGAAGTACGCAAGGCTGCGATAACAGCTTTAAGCCAGACACGCGATCCTTGGGTAGAAAAGGCTTTAATTGCGCTTTTGGGGAGTGAGGATAATTCTCTGCGGCAAGCCGCAATAGAGATTTTAGTCAAAATCGGCGAGCCGGCAGTAGAACTGCTTATTGCGCTTTTATCTAATTCTAGCGATCCTGATGGTAATTTATGCCGGGCAGCAATAGAGGTTTTAGGTAACTTGGTTGATCCCAGAGCTATAGAGCCAATATATAATTTATTATCTAGTGAAAAAGGTGTTTTTTTTCTACGCGATACAGCAATAAAGGCTTTAGCTCAATTAGGCGATCGCAGGGCGCTAACTTTTATTGAAAATTATTCTGGTTTACGTTTGCAAGTAGAAAAGATTCTTAACGCCGCAGCCACACAGTCAATAACAGGGGGCATCTTAGCAGTTCGGCCAAAAACTGTAGAGAATTTGGCTTTAGACAAATCCTTAAACATAGATTTTGCGGAAGATGGGCGTTATCAGTCAATAGCTGAATTGATTGAGCTTTTAATCAGAGAAACTTCGCCTAATATTATCAGCCGGTTGGGAGAAATTTTAGTTAGGAGGGCTGCAGCAGGCATAGAAGTAATTCAGGCCCTTATTCAGGCGTTGGGAGATGAAAATAAATTTAGCCGCCAGCGTGCTGCAGAGGTATTGATAAAAATTGGCCCGGCAGCAATCGGCCCGTTGATTAAAGAATTAAGCGTATTTAATAAAGCAGCGCGAAGCCTAAACGCGCGGCTTGCTAGGGTAACAAGAGGAACTGTTAAAGTTGCGCTCCCGATAGTTGTTGCTTCAGTTTCGCTTACTTCTATCGATACAGAAATTGCGGCTGCGAGGGCGATCTCTACTATATTGAAAGACGTTAAGCGGAAATTATTACCAGCGAACAATACCCTAGCGGCTAATAAAGTTATAAATAAAGTAAGTAAACCAGAAGTTATCAAGAAAAGTGTAATTGTAACGCCAAATATAGATCAAATCATTAACGCGCGTATAGGGATTTTAGATGAAATTCTCAAAGCTGATCCGGTATATGTGTTTTATCAGAGAGAAAAAATATTAAATATTACTGACCCCGAGAGCCCAGAGATAGAAGAAATTGTTTCAATTTTTGCGAATCCATCTATTGGTGTTAGCGCTACTACAGCCCGGCCCGCCACAGTCGCCGGGCGCATCCACGGCCTTTATGTGCGCCGGGCTGACGGCACGAGGGTAATCTATGTTGACCGTGGGGAAATTACCCAGCATATAGAAGATTTCAGAAAAGAATTAGGCAAAGAAGTTTTGCCAAAGGGTTTATCTGAAGTAGAGGCAATAGGCAGAATCGAAAAATTTATCGACGGGCATGAAACCCTGCATGCCTTAGTGGATGAATTGCGCCTCAAAGGCCATGCTGTAGAAATAAGCTCAGAAGAGGAAGAAGAATTAGCGGATCTTTTTGGTAAGGCATTTGTTTTAGGCCGCAGCATAGCGAATCATAAATTT
>JAZDEX010000002.1:0-15951 GCA_043808405.1 Candidatus Omnitrophota bacterium
GGCGCGCCAGCATAAATGGAACATCTATCGCATCTCTTATATTTTTACTCTTATACGCGACTATATCCAAATCAACTAAATTTAAAAATTCTATTCTTAATTTCTCTGACTGGACAAGGATATTTTTTAGGCCTTCTTCAAATGCTTCATATTTTGGCTTACCGATAGTAAAATTCACTACCATACTAATTAAGGCTGCCCCCATTGCCGCGTTAAATGCCGCAGCTGAGCCGCCGCCGGGAGCGGGCGAACGCGCCGCCAGATCATTCAAATATTTTTCTAAAGATGCGCTTTTATAAGCCATATCGCCCTCTCCTACAAAGTAAAATTAGAATCTAATTCAAAGGCGTTTTTAATCAACCCTATCTTTGAACCCGGATACCGAATAGATACAATATCAAAACGCGCCGGACTATCAAGTAGATTTTTATCTTTTAAAAAAACAATCGCCGCTTTGGAAATCTGCCTTTGCTTAAAGCCTGTCACAGATTCAGCAGGCAAACCAAACTTATCCGAACTTCTGGCCTTTACTTCTATAAAACAAATCGTATCTTTATCTTTAGCAATTATATCTATTTCGCCAAGCCTAGTCCTAAAATTACGCGCTATTATTTTATAACCTTGCTTCCTTAAAAAATTAACTGCCTCTTCTTCGCCGCGCTTGCCTTTAGTTAAATTATCCTTAGCCACAGTGAAAACTTTTTCTATGAATCAAAGACGGGCCGAATTTCTTTAAGGCCTGCCGATGAGCGGCTGTAGGATACCCCTTGTGTTTCAGGAAGCCATATTGCGGATAAATTTTATGATAATTATCCATTATCCGGTCACGCGTTACCTTAGCTAATATGGATGCCGCGGCAATGCTTTTGGATTTAGCATCGCCTTTAATTATCGGGGTGCACGCAAACCCAAAGCTCGGCGCCATATTGCCATCTACAATGATATGAATTCTACTTTTACTTAGGGGATTTATTTTCTTGATTAACGAATTAACTGCTTCTTCCATGGCAAGATAAGTTGCGCGCAAAATGTTTAGACGGTCGACAATCTTTTCGCCTATAATCCCAATGCCAAATATGGATTTGTCAATAATTTCCGGGAACGCCTTATCGCGGAGCAAGGGGGAAAGCTTTTTTGAGTCATCAATACGATTTTTAAAACTAAAGGTTTTTAAAACTACCGCCGCAGCTACTACCGGCCCGGCTAAAGGCCCGCGCCCGGCTTCATCAACTCCGATTATAAAATCAAAACCTTCTTTTTTTAGTTTACGTTCGTAATAAAGCACTTAAAGTATTATTTAACCACTTCTTTCTTAGCTTCCTCGATCTTTGTGGCGTGCTTACCAACCTTGCCTCTTAGATAATAAAGCTTTGCCCTATGCACCTTAGCGGAACGAATTAATTCAATGCGCTCAATGCTGGGCGAATAAAGCGGAAAAACACGCTCAATACCTTCGCCGGAAGACATTTTTCGAACTGTAAAATTTATCCGGATACTGCTTCCTTTTTTAGCGATAACTACACCCTCAAAAGGATGCAAGCGCACCTTGTCCGGCCCTTCAGGAATTCGCGTTAAAACCCTGACAGTATCACCTATACCAAACTTAGGCATTTCTTTTTTTGTAAAGCTTTCTTCAATCTTTCTAATCTTGTTGTTCATTCTTTCTCCTTTTTTTTCACTGAGGCACTGAATAACGTCATAAGCTTTTGCTTTCTGAGACACTGAACATTTTTCAATATCTTACGCCTTTCTCAGTGCCTCAACGGAACACTATCTTTTTCTTCTTCTCAGTGTTTCAGTGCTTAATAATTCCGGCCTTTTCCTTCTAGTTATTTCCAGGGCCTCTTTTTTTCTCCAGGCCTCTATTCTCTGATGATCCCCGGATAAAAGCACTTCCGGCACTGCCATTCCTTTAAAATTAGCCGGCCTAGTATATTGGGGATATTCTAATAGATTACCTTCAAACGACTCAAAACGCAAGGAATTTTTATCGCCTAGAACTCCGGGGACCAGGCGCGACAGCGCATCTACCAAAACCATTGCCGGCAGCTCCCCTCCAGTTAAAACATAATCACCTATAGAAATCTCTTCATCCACTACGGTTTGGCGCACCCTTTCATCAATCCCCTCATAATGCCCGCAAATCAGAATCAAATGTTTATACTTGGCAATCCGTTTTGCTATCTTCTGGTTTAATTTTTTCCCTTGAGGAGTTAACAGAATCACTTTAGTCTGCGGTCTACGGTCTGCGGTCTGCGGTCTTAAGTTGGTTATCGCATCAAAGATGGGCTGCGCGCACAAAACCATTCCCGGGCCTCCGCCAAACGGCCGATCATCAACTTTTTTATGTTTATCCTCGGTAAATTGGCGCAAATCATGAACACATATTTTAACTTTACCTTTATTCTGCGCGCGCTTAACAATCGATTCATTAAGCACAGGCGCAAACATCTTAGGGAATATAGTAATAATATCTATTCGCATTTAATCCTTAAAAAAGATTGCTTCGCCCAGTAGGGCGTACCCACGCAATACCAATTAGCGCGGGGTACTGCCCCGCCAGCGGCGGGGCTCGCAATGACACAACACGCTAATCCTCAACTACTGCATGTTTGTATTTATTCATAAAATCTTTTTTAAATTCCTTGAATCCATCCTCTTTTATCGCCTGCCTTATTTTACGCATCAAATCTAAAAAGAAATATACGTTGTGCATAGATAACAGAACAAGCCCTAGCATTTCCTCGGCATTAAATAAATGCCGCAGGTAGGAGCGGCTAAAATTCCTACAAGTATAACAGGCGCAGTCCGCATCTAACGGCTTAAAATCTTTTGTAAACGCGGCATTACGAATAACAATTTTTCCTAAGGAGGTAAAAGCTGTCCCGTTTCTGCCGTAACGCGTCGGCACTACACAATCAAACATATCTATGCCGCGGCCGACTGCCTCAATTATATCGTGAGGATAACCGATCCCCATAGCATAATGCGGCTTATCTTGCGGTAATAACGCAGCTGTAAATTCCAATATATTATATATTAAATTCGGCTCTTCTCCCACCGAAACTCCACCTATGGCATAACCGGAAAAATCCATCTCAACTAAACGTTCGGCACACTCTTTACGTAATTTTTCAAAAGTCGCCCCCTGCACAATCGCAAATAACAATTGTCTACGGTCTGTGGTCTGTGGTCTGTGGTCTGCAGCCTGCTTGGATCTTTTCGCCCAATTAATAGTTCTCTCCATGGCGATCTTAGCATGTTCTTGAGTACACGGATAATGCGCGCATTCATCTAAAGGCATCATAATATCCGAGCCTAAAACCTGCTGAACCTTAACCACATCTTCAGGAGTCAAAATATGTTTTTTGCCGTCAATATGCGACTGAAACTCCACTCCATGGTCACTTAACTTTCTTAAACGCGCCAGGCTAAATATCTGATAACCGCCGCTATCAGTTAATATCGGCTTATCCCAGGAAATAAATTTATGCAGGCCGCCTGCTTTCTCAATAACCTCTAAACCCGGGCGCAAAAATAAATGATAGGCATTACCTAAAATAATCTGGGCGCCAAAATCTTCTATATCGCGCGGCAATAACCCCTTAACTGTCCCATGAGTACCCACCGGCATAAAACAGGGCGTATCAATTTCTCCATGAGCAGTTTTTAATTTGCCCAGCCGTGCCTTAGTATTTTTATCTTGATGTATAATTTTAAACATTTTAAATTATTAACATGGCGTCGCCATAACTATAAAAACGATATTTTTCATCCATAGCTTGCTTGTATGCTTCTTTAACTAAAGTTTCGCCGCCAAAAGCGCAAACGAGCATAAAAAGAGTTGTGCACGGCAAATGAAAATTAGTTAACAAACAATCTACCAGCTTAAACTTATAACCGGGATAAATAAATAAATCCGTCTGCCCTTGGGTTTTTCCTAAAGCAGCTGTTTCTAGGGCGCGGGCTGCAGTCGTGCCTACGGCAAAAACACGCGCACCCGTTGGCCTATCTTTTAATAATTGCTGAGTATTATCGCCTATCCTAAAATACTCTTCATCCATTTTATGTTCACGAATATCCTCTGATTTTACCGGCTTAAAAGTACCTTGTCCCACGTGCAAAGTAACAAAACCAACATTAACTCCAGAAGATCGTATCTGGTTAATTAATTCATTAGTAAAATGCAGCCCGGCAGTCGGAGCGGCAACCGCCCCCTCTTCTTTGGCGTAAACCGTTTGATAATATGTAGCATCAAGCTCTTCTGCCATTCTTTTTATATACGGCGGAAGCGGCATATTTCCTAATTCATAAACTTCATTAATATTGTTTAATTTGAAAGTAACTTCGTTTTTCGCGGTCATTACCGCCGACGCATTATTTGCATTAAAAATTATTGCCTCACCTAGCTTAACCCTTGCCGGGCTAATTAAAGCCTCAAAAATTAAGCCCTCTTTGCGCCTTAAAAGAAACACCTCAACCTTACCTCCGGTTGCGCGCTTGCCGTAAAGGCGGCTGGGTAAAACTTTAGTATCATTTAAAATTAAGACATCGTCTTTCTTAAAATATTCTACTAAATCTTTGAAAATACGCTGCTCGATAGTGCCAGTTTCGCGGTTTAAGACTAAAAGGCGCGCGCTCGCGCGCTCTTTTAAAGGATACTGCGCAATCAAATCTTTCGGTAAATTATAATCAAAATTAGATAACTTCATATATTAATTATTTAATGAAGTAAGTTGCGCGCCCGGATAATAAACTTTTAGGATATCTTGATAAGCAAATCCTGTCTTCGCCATAAAATACGCGCCCCACTGGCATAAACCCACGCCATGCCCCCAGCCTAAACCCTCGAAAACAACATCATCGGCGAATATGGCAACATTAAAATTAGTGCTCCTGATAACATTAGAGCCGACTATATTTCTAAAATCTTTCGCTGATATATTTAAATCTTTACTGGCACCGGTTATTTTAAGATTACTAACTCTTGCCGAAGCATTCCTATCTAATATTGCTATATTTTTTATAACGGATATTTTATAACCGCCTTCTGTTAATTTTGCCTGGAGCTCTTTCAATGAAATTACATAATGCCAATTGTAATGCGGAGAACCCTGGCAATATTTACAAACTACGCCTTTAAGCGGCCCTATATTTATGTTCCACAAAACAGCTCCATCCTCAGTATGCCCGCCGCAGGCAGCGTGAAAAAAAGCCGGGAGTATCTTACTGTTATATTTTAATATTACGCCTTTAGTTTCATCAACCGCCTTATTTATGCGATAACGCTCTGAAGTCTTACCGCCGTAAACTTGAGAATATGTATCGGAAGTTAAATCGTAATCTTTACCGATCATTTGTTCTTTTTGATAAAGCGCATAACTGCGGCAGACTATAGCTTGAGCCTTCAACACTTCAATAGGCCAATAATGCGAAACCTCATGATAAAGGATACCTTGAACATAATCCTCTAAGCCAATCAAATTAATTACCAATAGCCGCATATTCGGCTGACGCACTAATTGTATGTTACCTCGAAATTTCCTATCATCGATGGTAATTTCTGAATTATTGCCGGCTTTAATAATAATATTTGCGCTAGCAACAGCCGAATTTCCTATTAAAATACTGTTCTTA
This sequence comes from Candidatus Omnitrophota bacterium, assembly GCA_043808405.1. Classification (GTDB taxonomy): domain Bacteria; phylum Omnitrophota; class Gorgyraeia; order Gygaellales; family Profunditerraquicolaceae; genus JAZDEX01. The sequence goes on from JAZDEX010000002.1 coordinate 5,638, forward strand.
TAAGCAGTAACTGTGGTATTTAATTTTTTTGCGCGGTATAAAATTTTATTAGATTTAAAATCTACTACTTCACAAGCGCCAACAGTTTTTAAGCGCAGCGAAGACGCATCTTGAATAATGGCTACGCGGACATTATTAGAAGATAAAACATCGGCGTAGGCCACAGACCGTAGGCCACAGACCGTAGACCACAGACCGTAGACCAAGAAAACGATAAAAAGAAGAAATATTTTTAGTGTTTTTGCCATAGCCAAAATATTAGTAGAAACGTTCCCTAGTTTTTTCACTTCCGAGATTTTTCCCGCTCTATTTCCGAATAAATACAGCCGCAATATTTCTGGCAATATATGCCTTGAGCGCGGGCCTCATCGTGCGCAGGCCGGAATCCCGGGCGGAAATCTTCGTAATAAAATTTTACCCCGGATTCTTGCGCAATTTTCTCCCCAATATCTTTAAGCGCCTCTTGATCCTGATAGGGGCTAACCAATAATGTAGTCGAAAAATAATCAAATCCTTGATCGCGGGCAGCTTGGGCAGTTTTTCTTAAGCGCAATTCCCAACAAATCAAGCACCTGCCTTCTTTTTCTTTCAAATTAATTGCGTGAAAAAATTCAACCGGATTATATTCAGGATAAATTACTTCGATCTGCTCTTTGTGCGCGTAAGCTTGAACGGCCTGCCTTCTATTTTTATATTCGCTTAAAGGATGAATATTAGGATTATAAAATAAACCGGAAACCTCAAAACCCTTATCTTTTAATTGACGGAAAGGATAAATCAAACACGGCGCGCAGCAGGTATGCAACAAAAATTTCATTTAGCATCCTTGCCGCCCGGGCTATTCGTGGGTTGCTCTAATATTTTCACACTGGTTAAAACATCACCCTGCCAATTTTCATTTGCAAAATAACTTAAAGCACCGCTAACCTTTTGCCCAACCTTAAGTTCTTTATCCGGAGCAATCCTTATGCCTTTAATGACCTGGTCTTGATAAGAAGAGCATTTAAAATCTTTATAGGACAGCGGATATCCCTCTTTAAGCATTTTACCCGTAGAAATTATCTTCATATCCGTTAATAATGTCATATATACCGTTACATTATCGCAAAATTCTACTTCCTTTAAATTTAATATTTCAGCTTCAACCTCACAAACCGGCGCCGGCGGCGCCTGAGAAGCAAACGTTGGAAGCGTGAAATAAAAAAATAAACATACTATAAAAACTACTAATATTGATTTTCTATACATCTTAGTTTGACCCCACCTACTTCCTAAATACTATTATTAACTTATTTTTTAATAAAAAGTTTTAGCAGGACAAAGGCTAAAGCTACGCAGAAACTAAAAATTATTATTCTTACTTCAATGCGAGAGGATAGTTTTGTCGACTTATTTCTATGCTCTATTAATAACTCGCTGGTCCCGACATCCCCTTCTGATTTAGTAACTTTTGAAGCAAGATTTCTTGAATTTTCCGAAATTTGATAGTTTAAAATGCGCTTAAATATAATATTATCTTTATCTTTTTGAATATCAACATCAAACTCATAATTAGATTTAATGTCTGTTGGTGAATAGCGCCCGTCATTAAATTCAACATTAATTTTATGCTTACCCTGCGGAATAGATAGTGGATATATAATAATGTGCTCCGGTAATAAACTCCAACACCTTATATCCGATTTAGGATTTGTTATTCCACTCATAATAGCCGCTCCGCCTGAAACCAAAGCAGAAATTCCTGCTGCTGCAGCCAATACACCCTGCGCATAAGGATCAGATGTTTGATTAGCTTGATTCAGAAATTGTCCGGAAAGATTAATGGCTTCTCTTGAAGTATCTGCGGCGTTCTTCTTAAATATAGCCTTACCCTTCAAAATTCCATCCATCCTCCTTCCGCCTCTTGTGCTTGCCTGAAAATAAATATCTGTATTTGAATAAACCTGATTATTCGGATCTATTTCACCATCGATTTGGGTCTTTAAGCCAGAAACATCATACCGATCGCCATTTATTACAGCCAATTCACCATATCGACCTGTCCTTGTCTTAAATGGCCCTTCGCCAAACTCAACAACTAATAAAACATTATTCTTTAAATTAAGTATTTTCTTGATTAACTCATCATCAAATCCTAAAACAGAACAATCAGAACTACTATGAAGCTCATTGACTATATTACAATAATCATTACTTAAAGATTCATTCCCTAATTTCTTAGTAATACGCGAGGCAAGCAAATAAAGTATTGCGATATCGCTCTTATATAATTCCGTTTTCGAATCAGAGTCTGCTAATATTCCAGTTTTAAAAGCAGCGATTGCATTCTCTAAATCTCCTTTATTATAAAGTAGCAATCCTAGGTATAATGAATTCATCGCCTTCTCGTATGGGTCTCCTTTGTAAGCTTTTGTATCCTCGGAACCAATCAATGAAACTGACTTACGCTCTAATTCCTTAAACGCTGTAATATTATTCATTAAATAATGCGCTTTTAAAAATAAATCCAGGGCCTTATCGTAATCACCCTGAGTTAAATATATTGAACCTAACTGGTTACACCATAAGGCATAATTTCTATTCCGCAACTTAGTCGCTTCTTCATATGTTTTTGTTATGCTAGTAAAATCACCAGATTGAAAAGCATATTTAGGATTTCCCATATTTTCAAATGAATACTTATCTAAATGCGCACAAGAAGTTAAAAGCACACTTAAACAAACTATTATTAAAGATTTAGCTATTTGAATAATCATTGTTTTCCAATATAAAGTCTTTATTGATAACCCATGGTTAAAAATATTTATGCCTTAAATAAATTAAAGCAGCAACTCATTTTTAGCATGATTAATTGCCACTGCAAAATTGAGATTTTGTCCTTCATTAAAACCAGAGGAAGTAACCCCGATTACTTCTCCATTCATATTAAAAAGAGCCCCTCCACTACTTCCAGCAGAAATAGGGGCACTGATCTGGATAAGTTTAGTTCCATTCATATCTCTTATAGCGCTAACTAAACCATCAGAAACTGTATTTTCAAGTCCTTGAGGATTACCAATTGCTACAACCCGCTCTCCGACAGAAACCTGATCTGAATCTCCTAAAACTACTGGCATAAAATTTCCAACTTCATTAATCTTTAACAACGCCAAATCTCTAATTGTATTATTCTTAACAATCTTAACATTCGAATAGACGCGATTATCTGCAATAAATTTCACCGATATCGTTTCGCTCATATTAATTACATGAGAATTCGTAAGAATTAACCCATCTGAACTGACAACGAATCCGCTCCCCATACTTGATTGTGTCTGAATAAGAACAACTGATTTGCCATACGCCTCAACAATACTCTCTACTGAAGATATTGATAAGCTATTTTTTACAAGCTTTCCCGAAGAACCAAGTATTGTTGCCCCTTCATTTTTTGAAGCATTAGTACCAAAAACCTTATTCCAAAGGCTAATTTCATTATCTTTACTAAGCCTAACTCGCTTTGCCGAGACAATGTCTCCTTCTTTAATAGATGTTACAGGAGCTAAAGATTTAGCTAAAGACAATTTATTCCCCAAAATTTCTATAATTTTAATTTTATTGATTTCGGTCTGCTTATATCCACGAATAACACCTGCAGCTTTATCATGGATTGGGTCTTCTAGGCGAATTACCGCAAAAACATCATTCTTTTCGATGTTATCATCTAACCCAGCATTTATATATACGCCTTTACTGTCTACCTGAATAACTTTGCATGTCCAAGCATTACTTTTTATATCATCCGTTAGAATATTAACTGCTTCTGCCAATGCCTCTTGTAAATTATTCCTTTGCCCAGTCCCAGTTGCAATAATAGCCCCAGTATTAATATCTACTAGGCGCAATGTTGTCGTATATTGACTTGCCCCGAATCTTTCACCATTCTTATTAGGAAGAAAATCACCAAGTAAAATATATTGTACACCATAAATATTCCCCAATTTGTTAACAGAATCTTTTTTAACCCAATCTGATTTCTCAAACTTGATTTCACGAACTAACTGATTTACTTCTTTTCTTTCTACAATATCAAACTTATCTGTTTTTCTAAGAAGATCGAATAATATTCCTGTGGCAAGATTAACTTTCGATTCTTCCGGTTTTGGCAAATTTGGCATAGCGATATTAAGATTATATGTTTTTGACCCTTGATCCCCTTCTTTTATAATCTTATTAAAAGAGCTCCCCTGAATATCGACTGTTTCGCCAAAACTACCGATAGCTACCTTATATTTTGCACTTTTCTCTTTAATCTGGCTTAATTTCTTATGATAATACTCAAATTCTTTTCCCCCATCTTCTCCTGCCCGAACAGCTTCATGAAAAATAAACCCTGATACAAAAATCAATGTTACAAAAATTATACTTTTTCTCATCTATAGCTCCTTATCCTAGTTATTGGGCCTTACGAATACGAATCGTATAATCTTTAGCTTTAACGTTAAAAGCTGTTGTTTTATATGCATACGTAGAATACTGAGGGATTAAAATAAGCTCCCAATTTGTATCGTCGCCTATCTGGAAACCTTTATCATCACGAAAAATAGTTTGAACCTGTAGTCTTAGCACCTCTTTTTTCATATTACGGATCTCACAATAAACTTTAAGTCGATTATCTTCAGTCAGATCTGTCTTCTGAGTTAAAATAACAACACGCTTTGAAGCAAACTGATTATTTAAATCCTTATCCAAAATAACTACTTTTAATGTCCGCTCTTTATCCTTATTAACATCGTATGGGATAGAATGATAAGGCCCCGCAGCGCAACCACTTAAAATACAAATTCCAACGACAAAGAAAAACATAGAAAAAAATTTTGGCATATTAGACTCCTTATGTTTAAGCTTATTGATAAACAACCCCTGCCTCACCAACCCTTTTAATCTCGTAAGAATCCTCCCAAATGATATCACTGGTTTCTGCATCAATCAATTGAAAGGACATCAATATATAATCAGACCGCCTACTGTTTACCGCTTTTGATAACCCGGTCAACTCCCCAGTTAAATAAAAATCAACTCCAAAAAGATCACCTTCCTTACTAGTAGTCACTAGGTTTTTTCTTTTAGCTTCACGTTCTTTTAATATATCATCCATACGATCCCTAGCAAGAAAACGCACTTTTCCAGTAGCGTTTTTGTTCAGTTCAATGCGAATCTTCTGAGTAAAAATATCTTTATTAATCACAAATCTTGTACTATTTTTTACTGGCAAAAGGGCAACCCGAGGAACGCCTTTAGCATTCATAATTTCGGAAACTTCTAAGATAGAGATCGCCATTTTTCTTGAAGCGGTAAGGATATCAGTAGATTCAATACCTGTCCCACCTAAGGCATCGTCATCATCAGGAAGGACTACATTTGAATGAGAAACCGGAACACTCGCACATGACGATAATACCATTGCAAGTAAAATCAATAACAATAACTTAGAATATTTCATTTCTCTCCCCTTTCAAATCAGTGCGGCTTTTAATAAAAGTTTATTTGTATTTTTCAGCACAGAAAACAATCACCCAAAAAGTAACTCTTTGTAAAATTAAATATTAAACTATATTACCATCCCTTACAATTCTAAATGTTTGCACTATGCAAGAAAGAGTCATAACCCGTAGCAGACGGCAAAAATTTTCGCAAGCGAACAAATAGAGAAACACATTAAAACATCTCTTCTTGCTTCTCTTTATTATACTTTAATCCGAAATGCTCGTAGGCTTGCTTGGTCGCGGTTCTGCCTCGGGAAGTGCGCTTTAAGTATCCGGCTTTAAGTAAATACGGCTCAACGGTATCCTCAATCGTATCCACTTCTTCATTGAGGCTGGCAGCCAAAGACTCAACGCCTACCGGGCCTCCGTTATACACATCTAATATCAAATTTAAAACCCTGCGGTCTAAATCATCTAGGCCTGCCGGATCAATACCTAATTCATTGAGCGATTTAACAGCAATAGCCAAATCAATTTTTTTAGCCTTCGAAACCTGCGCATAGTCCCTGATGCGCCTAAGCAATCGATTCGCAATGCGCGGCGTTCCGCGGGCGCGGCGCGCAATCTCCAGTGCTGCCGTATCATCTATTTCTATCCCTAAGGTTGTGGCCGAATGTTTAATAATTTTTGCCAAATCCTCATGTTTATAAAAATCCAAATTATAAAATATCCCGAACCTGCCCCTAAGCGGCGCGGCCAAAAGCCCTGAACGCGTAGTTGCCCCAATTAAAGTAAAAGGCTTTAAATTAAATTTTATGGTTTTGGCATACGGGCCTTTATCAATCACAAAATCAATCTGGAAACTCTCCATTGCCGGATATAAAAATTCTTCCACAACCTTAGAAAGCCTATGTATCTCATCAATAAAAAGAATATCGCCTTTATTTAAATTAGTTAATATGCCGATTAAATCCCCTGCCCTTTCAATAGCCGGCCCGGAAGTCGCGGTAATCTTGCCGCCCATTTCATGGGCGACAATGTGCGCAAGCGAAGTTTTGCCTAAACCCGGCGGCCCGGCTAATAAAAGATGCTCCAGGGACTCTTTTCTCTCTGCTGCCGCAGTCAGGCACACTTTAAGATTATCAATAATATCTTTCTGGCCTACAAATTCAGCAAATTTCTGCGGGCGCAGTGATATATTCACCACTAAATCTTCTTCAGATTCTCCTGGAGTGATAAGCGCTTTAGGTAAATCTCGCTCTAAATCTTCCGCGCTAATTAGTTTCTGCCTTGTTTTGTCTTCCATAGGGAATAATGTTATTTTTATTGCGGGATATTTCGATCTCTTCAAACACTCTCCTTTGACGGGCAACAATTTCTTTCATGCGGGTAAGTTCCAATATGGCCAGAAAAGTTACGATAATTTCCAACTTATTTTTTGCTTTACTAAATAACTCCGATAAAGGCGCGGAATCAACAACTAATAATAAGTGCAGGATATCATGCACCTTCTGCTCCACAGTCCACTCATCTTTGATAACTTCATAAAACATTTCTCTGGGGACTTCTTCTATAGCTTTAGAGAAAGCATTAATCAAATCAAAAATACTTGCCTCAAAATATACCGGGGCTTCTCCTGCAATCTCTTTCTCTGCCTCCATTGCCGGGCGCTTAAAAACTTCCTTTTGCCCCTGCTCACGCTGGCGCAAATCTAAAGCAATCTCTTTAAATTTCTCATATTCCAACAACCGATTAACTAATTCCTGGCGCGGATCCGCAACTTCCTCCTGCTTATTTTCTTCTGCCGGAAGAAGCATCTTCGATTTAATCTGCATCAAAGTCGCCGCCATCACTAAAAACTCACCCGCAATATTTAAATCCAAAAGCTGCAGCAAATTGATATACTGCAAATACTGCTGGGTAACGCGCGCAATCGGAATATCATAGATATTTAAATGGTCTTTTTTGACCAGGTATAGTAAAAGGTCTAATGGCCCCTCAAAGATTTCCAAGTGTATTTTATAGCTCATATTTGCATAACCTGTTTAACCTCATTCATAGTTTGCGCGGCAAAATTCGCGGCTTTAGCCCTGCCTGCTTCTAAAACATCCCGAATCTTTTCTTTATCTTTAAGCAACTCCCGGCGTTTTTCATGCAGCGGTTTTAAATTTTCCAAAATATTTAACGCCAACCTTTTTTTACATTCCGTGCATCCTAATTTCGCGTTTGCGCACCAATCACTAACATCATCTTTTAATTGCCCGGCAAAAACCGAATAATAAGCATAAACATTACACGCATCAGGATGGCCTTTGTCGCTTAATTTAATTCTTTTGGGGTCAGTAATCATGCTGCTAATTTTTTTCTGAACTACATCCTCGGAGTCAGAAAGATTGATCGTATTATTATAGCTCTTACTCATCTTTCTACCATCCAGCCCCAAAAGGCGCGAGTTTTTAGTTAATATTGCTTCAGGCTCAGGAAAAATATCTTTTTTGTACAAATTATTAAATCTCCGAGCGATTTCACGGGTTAATTCTAAATGCGGCAATTGATCATCTCCCACCGGAACTTTGTTAGATTTATAAAGCAAAATATCCGCAGCCTGTAAAACCGGATATCCTAAAAATCCATAAGTATGTAAATCGCGTGTTTTGACCTCACGCAACTGCTCTTTATAAGTCGGACAGCGCTCTAAAGCCCCGAGTGGCGTCATACAGGAAAGAATCATATAAAGATCTAAATGTTCCTTAACTTCCGACTGAATAAATAAAGTCGCTTTATGTGGATCAATACCCGCGCTTATCCAGTCAATAACATTATCAATGGCGAATTCTGACACAACTTTGGGATTTTCATATTCACCCATCAACGCGTGCCAATTGGCAACCATGAAAAAACATTCATATTCATCCTGCATCTTGACCCAATTATCCAGCGCCCCCACTAAATGCCCCAGATGAAGCCTGCCTGTCGGGCGCATTCCGCTTAAAATCCGCTTTTTCATAATTTACGCGCGATCCTTTCCACATCGTACGCCTCAATGATGTCGCCTTCCTGATAAGCGTCAAAACCACTCAAAGAGATACCACATTCAAATCCCTCGCCAACTTCTTTAACGTCATCCTTAAAACGCTTTAACGCGGAAATTTTCCCCTCAAACACAACTTCCCCATTTCTCACCAAACTAACGTTTACATGCCGAGTAATTTTCCCCTTAGGCACAAAACAGCCGGCGACTGTCCCCGCCCTTGAGAGCCTAAGCACTTTTCTAATTTCCGCGCGGCCAACAAAAACTTTTTTCAATTTAGGCGCAAGCATACCTTCAACCGCGGTTTTAATATCATTAGCTAATTCATAAATAATATTATAAATTTTAATATCCACGCCTTCTTTGGCAGCCATTGCTTTTGCCTGATTATCGGCAACGATATTAAAACCTAAAACCAAAGCATTGGAGGCAACAGCTAAAATTATATCCGAGGTATTGATGTTCCCAACACCATTATGAATTATGTCTATTTTTATTTCGGAAACGTTTAATTTCAAAATAGTATCTTTTATCGCTTCTAAAGAGCCCTGGACATCAGATTTCAGGATAATTTTCAATTCTTGAATTTTACCAGCTTGAATCTGAGCATGTAAATCTTCAAGGCTGATTCTCTTTATTATCTTAATTTCCGACTGACGATGGTTTTCATGGCGCTTGCCGGCCATTTCCTTAGCTAAGGCTTCATCGGCAATAACAAAAAATTGCTCGCCTGCTTCAGGGATACCCGAAATCCCTAAGACCTCAACCGGGCAAGACGGCGATGCCTCGAGTATTGCCTGGCCATGATGATTAGACATCGCCCGGATTTTACCATAGAATTTGCCTACAATAATATTCTCATTTAATTTCAATGTGCCATTACGCACTAAAAGCGTAGATACCGGGCCCCGGCCCTTGCTCATCTTGGCTTCAATAACCACTCCCTTAGCTTGTCTTTTAGGATTAGCTTTTAATTCCAAAACCTCCGCCTCAAGTAAAATCATTTCTAATAAATTATCAATGCCCTGCCCTGTTTTTGCCGATACCGGCACAGTAATGGTTTTGCCACCCCAATCCTCAGGGGTAAGGCCTAATTCCGCTAACTGTTTTTTTACCCGGTCAGGTTCGGCCTGCGCTTTATCAATTTTATTTATGGCGACAATTATAGTTACCCCGGCAGCGCGGGCATGGTCTATCGCTTCTTGCGTCTGCGGCATAATGCCATCATCAGCAGCAACCACTAAAACTACAATATCCGTAACGCTTGCTCCGCGCGCGCGCATAGCGGTGAATGCCTCATGGCCCGGAGTATCTAAAAATGTTATCTCGCCATGCGGCAGCTTTACGCGATAAGCGCCAATATGCTGGGTGATACCGCCATGTTCATCTTCAGCAACTTTAGTTTTTCTTATGGCATCCAAAAGCGAAGTCTTACCATGGTCAACATGGCCCATAAAAGTAACTATCGCCGGCCGCGGCAGCATATTTTTAGGATCATCGGCTTCTTCATGCAACGCTAAAGCAATCTCATCATCCGCGGAAGCTTTTTTTATTTTGAAACCATATTTTTCGCAAATTGTGCCGGTAATATTCTCATCCAAAAGCTGATTTATACCGACCATCATTCTCATGCCCATCAAAAATTTAATCAATATAGACGGTTTTTCTTGCAGCCTAATAGCTAAATCTTTAACCGTAATGGGTAAAGTAAGCTCCAATTCTTTTAATATAATTTCGGGCTTAGTAACTACCACGGCGCTTACGATCGGAGGTACTTCTTTTTTAGGCTCCGAAATATACTCTTTAACCAATGGTTTA
>JAZDEX010000003.1:0-4087 GCA_043808405.1 Candidatus Omnitrophota bacterium
CCGATTCTCCAGTCGTTCCACAAGGCACGATACCGCTAGTTCCGTTTTTAATCTGACGCGTTAAGTAAAAAGTCAAAACGTAAAAGGCAAAACTACAATGTAAAAGTTAAAACTTTTGAATTTTTACTTTTTACTTTTGACTTTTATAATAGCCCATAATCTTTAAGTGCTTTTTTCAGTTTACCTAAATTATCCGCTGACATCTCGCACATCGGCAGACGCAGATCCGCTTCGCACATCCCTAATAAACCCATCGCGGTCTTAATAGGAATAGGATTGGTTTCAATAAAAACTGCCTTAATTAACGGCAATAATTTATAATGCAAGTTTTGAGCTTTTTTAATGTTGCCTTTTTCAAATGCGCTGACTAAATCCGCTACATCCCGCGGCACAATATTGGCCACAACAGAAATAATCCCTATACCGCCTATGCTTAAAACAGGCAAGGTAAGAGAATCATCCCCGGATATGAGTTGAAAGCTTAACGGGCAAAGCGCTTTAATGCGCGACATCTGATCCAAGCTTCCAGAGGCCTCTTTTACTGCCACGATATTCTTACAATCTTTCGCGAGGCGGGCAATTGTCTCCGGCTCAATATTTACGCCAGTGCGGCCGGAAATATTATAAAGAATAATCGGTATCTTCACTGACCGGGCAATAGCCTTAAAATGCTCATATAATCCAGCTTGAGTTGGCCGGTTATAGTATGGCGAAACCTGCAAAGAAGCATCTGCCCCGGAGCTAGCTGCCTGCTTAGTGAGCATTATCGCTTCTTCGGTAGAGTTTGAACCCGTAACAGCGATTACCGGTACCCTTGTATTCACCTGTTCAATAGTAATCTCAATTACCAACTCATGCTCATCAAAAGTCAATGTTGCCGATTCTCCAGTCGTTCCACAAGGCACGATACCGCTAGTTCCGTTTTTAATCTGAAAATCAATCAAATTCCTTAATTTTTTCTCATCAACCTTGCCATTATGAAAAGGCGTGGCTATGGCTACAATCGAGCCTTTAAACATAATACTCTCCTTTGTAAACTATTTTTGCACTACCCTCTAACCAAACGTTTTTAAATTTATTCTGGCTTTTATTAAAATAAACCTTTAAGATCTCACTGCTTTGCGTCTGGACCTTAATTAAATTATTTAAATTACTTCTTAGGGCAAAGATAAGCGCCGCAGCAGTGCTCCCTGTACCGCAAGCCAGAGTTTCACCTTCAACCCCTCTTTCATAAGTACGAATGCGTATAAGTTTATCATCTTTTACTTCTACAAAATTAACATTTGTCCCAGCGGGGGAAAATTTGAGATGCCGCCTTATCGAACAACCGATACCAGCAACATCGATATTATCCAGGCCATCCACAAAAACCACAACATGGGGGACGCCGGTATTAATAAAATTCACCTTAATCAGCCGGCCGTTAACTGTTAAAGGAATATCTAATTTAATTCCTTCAGGATCAATAAGTTGGATCTTCACCAGACTACCATAAACCCGAGTGTTGATTACTCCGGCCAAAGTATGCATTTTAGATTCTTTTTTGCCGCTAAATAAAGCAGCGCAACGCGCTCCATTACCACACATCTCCGCCTCTGAACCATCGGCATTAATGATGCGCATATTCAAATCTACATTTTTAGCTTTACCAATTAATAACAGGCCATCAGCTCCTACTCCAAATTTCCTATCGCATAATGCACGGGTTAAAGCACATAAATTACCCGCCGGTTTCTTATCAAGAACCACAAAATCATTACCCGAAGCAACCATTTTAGTAAATTTAATTTTTTGCATATTATTTAGCCTTTAAAATTAAGTTCATTGCGCACCAAATCCGCGTAAGTTTCCCTTTTTCTGATTACGCATACCTTATTCTTATCTACCAATACTTCAGCCGCCCTGAGACGCGAATTATAATTACTGGACATACTAAATCCGTATGCCCCTGCGCTCATCACCGCCAGATAATCCCCTTCCTTAACCTTAGCGATTAAACGCTCCTTAGCCAGAAAATCACCGCTTTCGCAAATCGGGCCAACTACATCCGCTTTTTCAGTTTTAGAAATTTTGCGCAAAGACAAAATATTGTGATATGCCCCATAAAGCGCCGGACGAATCAAATCATTCATCCCTCCATCTACAATAATAAATTTTTTCTTTGGAGTATTTTTAATGTACAAAACTTTCGTAACTAATATCCCGGCGTTGCCAACAATAAACCTTCCCGGCTCCATGATAATTTTTAAACCTGTTTTCTTCAAAAGGGGAGCTACTTCATTAGCATAAATCTGAGCAGTCTGAGGAGTTTCGTTATCATAAATAATCCCCAATCCTCCACCGATATTAAAATATTCCAGCTTAATGCCTTTTGATTCTAACTTTTTAATAAAATTCGCCAACTTCTTAATCGCCGCCACAAAAGGCGAGCTTTCGGTAATCTGCGAGCCGATATGAATATGCAAACCACAGATTTTCACGTTTTTCAATTTATTACGCAAGAGCAGAATTTTATAAGCATTATTTAAATCAATACCGAATTTATTGGTAATTTTTCCAGTAGTGATAAATTTATGAGTCTTAGCTTCAACATCAGGATTTATACGGATAGCTACGCAGGTAATTTTACCAAGCTGACAAGCGATACGGTTGATACTGCTTAATTCCGGCAGCGACTCTACGTTAAATAAAAGTATCCCCTTAGCGATCGCCGTAGCAATTTCTGTTTCGGTTTTACCCACTGAAGCATAAACTATTTTTTTAGCCGGACAACCAACTTTTAGGGCACGAAAAAGTTCACCGCCTGAAACAATGTCTAAACCCGCGCCCTTATCAACTAAAGCCTTGAGAATAGCAAGATTGGAGTTAGCTTTTACTGAATAGCAGATAAGCGGCTCAATCTGCCAAAAGGCTTTGCGCAGTTTAATAAAATGATCTGTGAGGGTGTTATAACTATAGATATGCAGCGGAGTGCCGAAACGAACAGCCAAATCCTGAACTTTTAGATTTTCGCAGAATAGATTATTATTCTTATAAATAAAATCGTGCATTTTTATATTTCTTGCGCCTGTCTTGTCTTGTTTCACGCAGGGACGCTCGTTTGCCCCGGCGTGTCAAACTTCGCTCGGGTTTCGGTCTCGCTCTGCCTACTTTTATATAGCCGGGCAACCTTGCCCGCTCGGCCTGCAAACGCCCTGCTTAGAAACAAGCCAAGCCATGCGCTATATATTTTTCAATCCCTATCTTAACCTTCTACTCCAGATAGCTAACTGATGCTTGACCAGTTTAGGATTTGTACTACCAAAAGATCTTTTCAGGTTTACCGATGCCCAGGCATTAAGTATGTCTTTTAGGTCTTTTTTAAGTTTTGGAGAATATTTCTTCAGTTCCTTTTCGCTCAAAGTAGATATTTTATTCCCCTTATCCAGGCAATTTCTAACCATCTTACCTACAATATCATGCGCCTGCCGGTAAGAAACACCTTTCTTAATCAAATATTCCACAATATCTACCGAAAATAAAGATTCATCCTTAACCTTAGCAGCAATAGCCTCTTTCTCAATTACGATATTCCCAAAAAGCGCCATAAAAATCTCCAGGATATCCTTGAGTGAATCTATGGCATCAAAAAGCGGGGGTTTATCTAACTGCATATCCCGGTTATATGATGTAGGCAGCCCTTTCATTAACATTATGACACTAGAAAGACTACCCTGAATTTTACCCACTGAACCACGAATCAACTCTAAAATATCGGGGTTCTTTTTGTGCGGCATAATACTGGAACCGGTGCAAAATGAAAAATCGATATCAATGAAATTAAATTCTTTTGTCGACCAAAGAATCAGATCTTCGGCTATTCTGGATAAATGCACAGAAAGTATAGTTAAATCCGCCAGCACCTCAATAATATAATCCCGGTCGCTGACCGAATCAATGCTGTTAGCAGTAGTACTGGCAAACTTAAGCTCCTTCTTTACAAAATCCCGGTTAATATTTAATCCTGTTCCGGAAAATGCGCAAGACCCCAGCGGCATAGAATCAATTCTTTTCTTAGCATCAAGCAGTCTCTGCTTATCTCTTTCCA
>JAZDEX010000004.1:0-10848 GCA_043808405.1 Candidatus Omnitrophota bacterium
GAATTGGTAAGTATTATTGTGGTTAATGGGGGCAGGAGCCCTTGTTTTGCGGCTTGCCTTGATTCTCTTCAAAAACAAACCTTCCCGAATTTAGAAATAATCGTTATCGATTCCCATCCGGAAGGGCTGTCTTATTGCCAGAGTTTAAATAGGGGCATAGCTCAGAGTAAGGGCGATTTTATACTTTGTTTAAATGATGATGTCGTGCTGCAGGATGATTTTGTTGAGCAGGCGTTAAAAGGTTTTGTTGTGGATGATAAAATTGGCATGGTTAGCGGTAAGATTTTGCGTATGGATAAAAAAACCATAGATAGTACGGGCCTTTTTTTAAGTGTTTTTCGTAGCGCTCAAGAGAGGGGCTATGGTAAGCCGGATTTCGGGCAGTTTGCGAAACCCGGCTTTATTTTTGGGGTTTGTGGGGCGGTTGCGTTTTATCGCAAAGCCATGCTTGAAGAGTTAAGGGATAAGAATGGCTATTTTGACGAGCGTTTCGGATATTTTTATGAAGATTTAGATATTGCCTGGCGCGCCCAAAGGCGTAACTGGAAAGGTTATTATGCGCCTCAAGCAATTGCTTATCATGTTAGAGGCGCGACTGTTCGTCAGGGTAAAGGTATAGATAAAAAATTTGCCAGGATGTATTTAAGCAAGGATTTGCTTATGAGCCTGATAAAAAACCGCTATTTGACTATTTTGAAGAATGAATCTGCCTTAGGGTTTTTATTGCATCTGCCGTTTATTCTGCTCTATGATGCCTTTGCTTGGGCGCATTTTTTATGCTATAATTAAGTTGTTATGGATGATTTAGAGTTTGTCCAGCAGTGCGCAAAAGGGGACAAGCAGGCTTGGGATGATTTTGTTGATCGCTATTCTAAGCTTATATATAGTTATATACACAGCGTATTAAAACTGCAAGGGTTTCTTGCCACGGAACAAAATGTAAATGATATTTTCCAAGAGGTTTTTCTTTTACTCACGCAGGATAATTTTCGGAAATTAAAAACTTTTCAGGCTCGAAACGGTTCCAGTTTGGCTAGTTGGCTGCGCCAGGTTGTAATTAATTGCAGTTTAACTTTTTTGCGGCGCTATAAGCCGGTAGTGTCTTTGGACGAAGATAACGATGAGGGCTCAAGTTTTCAGGATCTTTTGTTTGATGCCTCGCCGGCTGTCCGTGATGTTTTAAGTAACAAAGAAAGATTGGGCCAGCTTGCTGAATGCGTTGAGAAGCTCGAGCCTGGGGATAAATATTTGTTGGAATTGCATATTAACCAAGGCTTGGAATTGGGCCAGGTACAAAATCATTTGAAGGTCAGTCGTGGAGCTTTAGATATGCGCAAAAAGCGCATTGTTGAGCGCTTGCGGGAATGTTTTAAAACTAAAAATTTTATGTTAGATTTTTAATGTTTGCGCGTCTATTAAGGTAGAGGTAAATAGTTATGCAAGAGAGAATAGATAAAATAATAAGAACAGTATATAAAAAATGGAAGGCGGATTACGCTCATTTAGATAGCGCGCATCCGGACGAAGAGCTTTTGGTTTGTTTCTTGGAGAATAAATTACTAAATGAAGAGTCCGAGCAGATTAAATTACACTTATTATCTTGCGAGATTTGCGCGCGAAAAGTTGCTTTAGATTTATCGCTTGGGGATATAGCCGGCAAACAGGTTTCTCAAGAGCTTTTGGGAAAAGTTAAAGAATTAGTTGCCGCAGGCAACTTAAAAGCCTTGGAGATATTTTTGAAGATTAAAGATAAGGCGCTGGAAGTTTTAAGCACGACTGGGGATATTCTTGTCGGCCAGGAATTTGTCCCGGCGCCGCTTTTGCGCAGCCGCAATATCCGGGATTTTAAGGATGAAATCAGCATCTTGAAAGATTTCGATAATATAAGAATAGAGGCGAAAATAGAGAATAAAGGCAATCGGGCTTTTAGCTTAATAGTCGCGGCTAAAGAAAAATCTACCCAGAAATTAATTAAAGATTTAAGGATAACTCTAATTAAAGAGGATTTAGAATTAGAATCGTATTCAGCTGATGCTGGGAAGGTTACTTTTGATAATGTGCTTTTGGGTAAATATACAGTGGAAATATCTTCAGTAGATTGCAAAGTCGCTTCGATTTTACTGGATATAAAAATTTAAAAAATGCAAGATTCCAAGGTTTTAGTTTTAGAAGTTTTAAAAGAGAATAAAGGCCTGGCTATGAGCGTATCTGAAGCCAGCGATACCGCTTCCACACTCAAATATTACAGCCGTTTGTTGTTACCTTTTAATGAAATAGAAAAATTATGCGCTGAAATTACCGAGGTGCTTAATAAATCTGATCAGCAAGGGCTCTTGGATTTAGATTTGGTTGGCGAATTGAAGAAGTCGGGCCAGCTTTTATGGGATCAGCTCCTTACAAAGCCGGCTAAAGATAAGTTAAAGGCTTCGCATAGCCAAAATTTAATTTTATCGCTGGATGAGGAGTTAATTAATATCCCCTGGGAGCTTTTATATACCGGCGAGGATTTTTTATGCCTTAAGTTTAATTTAGGCAGGGTTATTAGAACCAGTGAGCATAGGCAAGAGCCGCAATACCGCAGTTTCTCAGGTAAGCTTAAGATGTTGGTTTTAGCTAATCCAACCCGAGACCTTAAATCCGCGTATCATGAAGGCGTTTCGATAAAAAATCAGTTTGATAAAAAACGCAAAGAAATAAATATTGATTTTAAGTCTACAAATATTGATACGCTTTATGTGAAGAAAGCATTGCATGATTATGATGTGGTGCATTTTGCCGGGCATTGTGAATACGATACCGATAATCCCGATAATAGCGGTTGGGTTTTAAGCGACGGCAGGTTTACTTCTTTAGATATTCATAGGTTAGGCGAGACTTTGTCTTTACCAAATCTAGTGTTTTCCAATAGCTGCCACTCGGCAAATAGAATCGGGAATTTAATGGATCCCGAGTATCAGCGCAAGGCCTATAATTTGGCATCCGCGTTTTTATTTTCTGGAGTCAGGCATTATATTGGGACCATTCGCCGCATAGAGGATTCTATTAGTTTAAGTTTTGCCAAGGAGTTTTATAATCAGCTTATTTTTGGAAAGTCAGTTGGAGAATGTATGCGTTTAGGCAGGCTTAAATTGATTAAAGAATACGGTATTGCCTCGATTCCTTGGACGAGCTATCTTCTTTACGGCGATCCGAATTTTGTTTTGTTTAAGGCAAAACAAAAAGCTAATCTAGATGAGAAAAAGAAAAATATTGTATTCTATAAAAGAATGTTGGCGGGGTTCGTCGCTGGATTGGCTGTTGCTGCGAGCATATTTCTAACTTTATTAATATTGCCGAGTATTAACCCCAGCAGCTATTTTTTATTTGCTGAATCGCAAAAGCTCTATCGGCTAGGCAATAACCAGCAGGCAATTGCCATGTGCAATCATATTTTAAAGAAAGATCCTTTGTTTTTATCGGCCTATTCTTTGGCGGGCAGCGCGTATGAGCGGCTGGGCAAAAGGGATGAAGCGCTTAAGTATTATTTTGATTATGCCTATGCCTCGGAAAAGAAAAAAGATAAATTTGGTTTGGCTTCTGCCTATATTGGCGTAGGTTGGGTGTATTATTCTAAAGGAGAATATTCCAAGGCCTTTGAATTTTATAATAAGGCAGTAATTTTAAGCCAGGATAATCAGGACAAATTACATGAGGCAATTGCCTTGCGTAAACTTGCGGTTTGGCATATAGATAAAGAAAATTATGACCAGGCGCTGGAGTTATTAATGAAAAGCTCAGAGATTAATCGCGCAAAACAGGTTTCGCTAGAGCATAGGTATAATTTGGCCTGTGATTATTTTGATATTGGTTTAGTTTTTAGCGATAAAGGCGATTTCCGCGCGGCACGAGAATTCTATAATAAAAGTAAGAGTATTTTTGAGAAATTAAAATTAAAAGATGAGCTCAGCGACTATTATTTTAATTTAGGCGAGGTGTCTTTATTCGAGAAGGATTATCAAAAGAGCTTAGGTTTTTATTTAAAAGGGCTTAAAATTGACCAGGAGCAGAATAATAAACCGGCGGTATCCTGCGGTTATAATATGCTAGGTGAGCTTTATGTGGCCATGGATAATTTGTATGAGGCTAAAAATTACTTTAACCGGGCAATATCCACAGCTAAGGAAATCAATGCCCAGCCGGAATTAGCCTCTGCTTATTATAATTTAGGTATGTTATATAAGAAAGATGGCCAGAAATCCAAAATGCGCGAATTTTTGCGCCTGGCTCAGGCTATTTATTGGTCTATCGATAGCCCGGAATACCAGAAAATTAAGCAAGAATTTGTGGCGCTGCCTTGACAAAGGCTGAGAAATATGGCATACTTCACATGTAAGTAGGTAAATTAACAATTTGGAACACATCTACTGATAAAGGCAAACCAGGAGTAATCTTGGGACGCAAAGTGACAGCTCCGGCGTAAAAGCTGGAGGGCTGCATTACCAAAGGGAAAGAATTTAACCCTAAAGGTTAGCGTTGATGCCTTTAGGGTATTTTTTTTCACTGAAGCACTGAGTAGAAGAAAAAATAAAGTTTTACTGAGGCACTGAGAGATTTTAAAAGACATTTTTTTAAATTTACCTCAGTGTCTGGAGCGAGCTTCTGTTTTTCTTCTATTCAGTGTCTCAGTGCTAAGGAGGTGACAAAATGAGGAAAATACAGCGTAGGGTAACCAAGAAAACAAGAAGGCATCACAGAAAACAGGTTGGTTTTTTGCAGGCAATTAGGTTATATTTTTGGCCTGTAGGTGTATAAATAAAGAAAGTATTTAGCGATTAAACGCTAAATTAGAAGTTGTAAAAAGAGCATTTTAAAAAAAGTGCTCTTTTTTTGTTAGAAATTCCTCTTTTACGCGTCTATTAAGGTAGAGGCACCCCGTGGCGGGTGTGTCCAAAGTGGATAAGGAGGAATTACTATGAAGAAATGTATTTTGGTTATGGGGTTGTTGGTTTTGTTGATGCGAGGGAGTGTTTTGGCAGAGTTAACTTGGGAAGATTGTTCAGGTGGTAACACTGATATAAAAACTTTTCTTGCGGATCCAGTTAGCCGAGAGAGATTTTATATTGGTTCAGGCAAAGGGGTTTTCTTAAGTGAGGATGGAGGGGATAGCTGGAGGAATATTCTATCCATAAGCGGGCAGAATAGGGTGGTTAATTTATTGCAGTTTGGCTTGGATAAAAATTCTTTATATGCTGCGACCGGTAATGGCTTTTTTTATAGCTCAAACTGCGGGCAAAATTGGAAAAGAATATTTAAAGGTAAAAGCTATTTTGAGGCGGATATTTTAAGTTTTATGGTTACGCCCGGATATATTTATTTGGGTACAGCCGGAGGATTGTTTATAAGTCGAGATCAGGGCCGCATTTGGCGTAAGCAGCCTGGCAAGCTTGGGCAAAATAGTATCGCCAATATTGCCGCGGATAAAAATAATATTTATGTAGTGTCTAGTGATGGAGTTTTTAGGAGTAATAATAAAGGCGAAGCCTGGGAAAGAGTTTTCTTTGCGCATCGCAATGATGATTCTGAAGCTGATAGCGACCAAGTGGAAGATTCTGATGAAATTAAACAGGGTTCAAATTTAAAATATATTGCTGTTGCGCCTGGTGGCGCTATATATTTGGCTACTTCTGAAGGTGCATATATGAGCAAAGATAAAGCGGATAGCTGGGAGAAGTTGCCGGATTACGGTTTATTGAGTTGTGATATTAAGTTTTTATTAGCGCCTAAGGATTCGCTTCTTTACGCGGTTGCCGGATCCGGGGTATTTGAGTATAAAGACCAGCGCTGGCATGAATTATCTTTTGGATTAAGCGCCAGTAGAATAAATGCGCTGGGTTTTGATAGTAAGGAAAAGCTATATGCTGCCTGTTATGAAGGATTATTTGCGGCAAAGAAGGAATATATAAATAATGAGACAGATAATAATGCGTTGAGTTCTAACGATGCGCCTACTATAAGAGAGGTTCAGCAGGCGGCAATTAAATATGCTGAAGTTGATCCAAATAAGATTAAACGATGGCGTAAGCAGGCGGCAAGTAAGGCTTGGCTGCCGGAAGTAACTGCTAGCGTTGACAGGGATACTAGCGATCTTTGGCATTGGGAGAGTGGGTCTACGGCCAAGGCCGATGATGATACTTTGCGTAAAGGCAATAGCAGTATTGGCTGGGATGTTTCTGTATCTTGGGATTTAGGGGATGTTATTTTTAATGACGATCAGACTTCGATTGATGTGCGCTCGCGTTTAATGGTGCAGCTGCGCGATGATATTTTGGATGAAGTCAATAAATTATATTTCGAGCGCTTGCGGGTAAGGATGGAATTAAATAATCTCGCTATTGAGGATGGAAAGAAGCGAGCCGAAAAAGAGCTGCGCCTTCAGGAGCTTGCTGCATCCCTGGATGCTTTAACCGGCGGTTACTTCTCGCAGAGGATGAATAAGAAGATTTGATTTATTAGAATCATCAAAACAGTGTCATTGCGAGGAAGTCCCGCCAACGGCGGGGCTGACGAAGCAATCTTTTAAAAAAGATTGCTTCGGTCGCTTCGCTCCCTCGCAATGACACGAAAGTCAACAGAGTTTATTACAATAAGAAACTAAAATCTCTTGAAATTAGGGTTTGATTGTGCTAATTTATAGTCCGACTCACCATATTATTAACCCTTTTAAAAGATATTTAAAGCTATGCTAAATTTTACGGATGACAATTTCAAGAAGGAAGTTTTGGGTTCGGATTTACCGGTGCTGGTAGATTATTGGGCGCCGTGGTGCGGCCCGTGTAAGATGATTGCGCCGGTAATCGAGGAGTTGGCCAAAGAATATGAAGGTAAAGTTAAGATCGGCAAGGTTAATGTTGATGATAGCCCCAAGACTGCTACGCAATACGGGATAATGTCTATTCCGACGCTGATGTTTTTTAAGCAGGGCAAGGTTTCCGACCAGATTACCGGGGCTTTAAATAAACAGGCGCTTAAGAAAAAGATCGAAGAGAATTTGTAATTAATGAAAAAAATATTTATTGCCGCAACCTCGCAAAATGACGGCAAGACTACGGTTTCCTTAGGGCTGATTTCTATTTTTCAGGAGAGTTTTAAAAAGACAGCTTTTATAAAACCGATCGGCCAGCGTTATTTAGAGGAAGATGGTTTAAAGATAGACGAAGATTCTATTCTTATCGAGGAAGTCTGCGGTATAAGATGCGGGCTCAAAGATATGAGCCCGATCGCAGTTGAAAAAGGCTTTACCGAGAAATACATTAGCCATCCGGATAAGAATTTGATTTCTAAGCAGATTAAGGATTCTTACTGCAGGGTTTCTAAGAATCAAGATTTGACGATTATTGAGGGTACTGGCCACGCCGGAGTGGGTTCGGTTATGGACCATTCTAATGCCGCAGTAGCCAGGCTTTTAGGCTCAAAAGTTATTATTATTTCTTCTGGCGGAATAGGGCGGCCGATTGATGAAATAGTTTTGAATAGGGCGCTCTTTGAGAAAGAAGGGGTAAAAGTCTTAGGTGTAATTGTGAATAAAGTTTTACCTGAGAAATTCGATAAAATTAGCCGCTTAGTCCGATTAGGATTAAAAAGAAAAGGTATAGATGTTTTAGGCGTGCTGCCGTATAATCCTTTACTAGCTCGGCCGACCATCGAGCAGATTTTAGAAGAAACTGATTTTGAATTATTGTGCGGCAAGGATTATGTGGAAAAATACATTTCTTCGGTAATTGTCGGGGCGATGCAGCCGGATGATGCCGTGAAATATATTGTCGAGGGCGGCTTAGTGATTACCCCCGGGGATAGAGAAGATATTCTTGCCCGGGCATTAAAGGTAAAGATTTCCGGAGTTATTTTAACCGGCGGCATGACCCCTGAGAATAGTATGATGGAATTATTAAAAAAAGCCGATATCCCGGTACTTTTGGCAAAACAAGATACTTATATGGTGGCAACAGCGGTGCATGATATGACGGTGAAGATTAGGCCGCAGGATACCGCAAAAATAAATACTGTAATTAAGATGATTAAGGATAATGTGGATATAGATAAAATTCTGAAAGGGATGTAAAATGAAAACGATTTATAAGATTCGCGAAAAAGCAGCTCTTAGGCAAAGGACAATAGTCCTTCCGGAATATAACGATGAACGCACTATTGAAGCAGTGAAAATTATTGAAAAAGAAGGAATTGCCAGGGTAGTGTTATTAACGCCTGACAGGATAGATAAAGATGTTAAAGAGCGTTATATAGAAGAATATTATCAGGCGCATAAAGCTAATAAAGATTTAGATTTGGAAGTGGTGCGAAAAATATTTGAAGACCCGCTTTATTACGGCGCGATGATGACCCAGGAGGGAAAAGTCGATGGTTTTGTCGCTGGCGCAGTGCATACGACTGCGGATGTCGCCAGAAGCCTGATTCGTTGTATTGGCATAGATGACCGGATTACTATTGTTTCGAGTTGTTTTATCATGAGTATACCGAATTGCCCTTACGGAGATGATGGTACGGTTATTTTTGCTGATTGTGGAATTATCCCGGATCCGAATTCCCGCCAACTTGCCTGTATTGCGATAGCCGCTTCGGAATTGGCGGCTCAAGTTTTAGAACTTCGGCCAAGAGTAGCATTGTTAAGTTATTCTACTAAAGGTTTGGCAAAGGGTAGATGTGTGGATAAAGTTACTGAGGCGCTTGCCTTGGCTCAAGAAATGGCGCCGGGTTTATTAATTGACGGCGAGCTTCAGGCGGACGCGGCGATTGTCCCGGATGTAGCGGAAATTAAATCTCCGGATAGCCCAATAGGCGGAAAAGCAAATGTTTTAATATTTCCAAATTTGGAAGCAGGCAATATTTGTTATAAATTGGTTGAACGCCTGGCTAATGCCCGTGCAGTTGGCCCGTTGTTGTTAGGGTTGAATAGGCCGGCAAGCGATTTGTCGCGCGGATGTTCTGCCGACGACATTGTTGATTCAGTAGCGGTAACTTCTTTAAGGGCGAAATAGAATGAAAATTTTAGTTATAAACAGCGGAAGCTCCTCGATAAAGTATAAACTTTTTGAGATGCCGGGCGAGAAACTTCTTTCCCAGGGCTTAATTGAGCATATTGGAGAAGAGGGTTCCGGCGTACAGAATCATCACCAGGGTTTAGAAATTATTTTAAATCAAGTTAATGGTGTTTCTGCAATTGGCCACCGTGTGGTGCATGGCGCGGAGCAATTTAAAAAACCGGTAGTAGTTGATGAGCGGGTAATCAGAAAAATAAAACAATGCTGCGCGATCGCGCCGCTGCATAATCCAGCAAATCTAGCCGGGATTATGGCTTGTAAGAAATTGCTGCCGGGAATAAAACAGGTTGCGGTTTTTGATACGGCATTTCATCAGACCATTCCCGATTACGCCTATATTTACGGCCTGCCTTACGAATATTACACGAAATATGGAATTAGAAAATACGGTTTTCATGGCACCAGCCACGAGTATGTCGCGCATGAAGCCGCGCGTATTTTAAAAAAACCTTTAGAAAAATTAAAGATTATTACTTGCCACTTAGGCAATGGATGTAGTATCGCGGCTGTCGATAGGGGCAAGTCTATTGATACCAGTATGGGTTTTACGCCCTTAGAGGGTTTGGTTATGGGCACGCGCTGCGGCGATACCGACCCGGCCTTAATAACGCATATTATGCGTAAAGCCAAACTTGATGATAAGCAGATCGATAGAATATTAAATAAATTCAGCGGTTTAAAAGGTATTTCCGGCATCAGTAATGATATGCGCGAATTAGAAATTAAGGCCCGCTCCGGAAATATCAGGGCGCGCCTGGCAATTAAAGTTTTTATTTACCGGATAAAAAAATATGTCGGCTCATACATTTCGGCTATGTCCGCCTGTGACGCGGTAGTATTTACCGGCGGTATTGGCGAGAATAAAAAAGACATCAGAGAAGAAGTCTGCCGGGGCTTAAGGCTTTTCTTAAAGAAAATGCCTAAAATATTAGTTATTCCTACTAAAGAAGAGTTAATGATTGCCCGTAAGACGTATAGATTAGTTGAAAGATAATGTAGTCACAAGCAGAGGAGAAAAATGTTAAGGACAATTTTAAAATCAAAAATACATCGCGCGCGCGTTAGCCAGTCCAATCTTTATTATGAAGGCAGTATTACTATTGATGAAAAATTAATGAAGGCGGCGGATATTTTAGAATATGAAAAGGTTGAGGTACTTAATGTGAATAACGGCCAGCGTATTGAAACTTACGCGATTAAAGGCAAGGCCGGCTCAGGAATCATTTGTATGAACGGCCCGGCTGCCCGCGCTGCCTGCGTCGGAGACCAGGTAATTATTGTTTCCTATGGTATTTTAGAAAATGATGCCAGTAAAATAAAACCTAAGATAATTAAAGTTGATGAGCGAAACCGCATTAAGAGTTAGAATTTACGGCGATCCAGCTTTGCGTAAAAAGGCAAAAGAAGTTTTCAAAGTGGGCCTTGAGCATCGCGAGATTTTAAGCCAGATGAGCCGGCTTATGTATGAACAATCAGGCATTGGATTGGCCGCTCCTCAAGTTGGTAGAACTGAAGCTATGATTGTTGTTGATGTGGGCCAAGGCCTTTATAAATTAATTAATCCTAAAGTAGTAAAGAGGCAAGGGTCTCAGGCCTTAGAGGAGGGGTGTTTAAGCATCCCGGGTGTTTGCATAAAGGTTAAACGCGCGGATAAAATTATAGTTGAAGCGCTTGATGATAACGGGAAAAAAGTTTCTATCCAAGCCCAGGGGCTTTTGGCTTGCTGCTTGCAGCATGAAATCGACCATTTAAA
>JAZDEX010000005.1:0-9590 GCA_043808405.1 Candidatus Omnitrophota bacterium
TTAATTTAAGGTAAACGGTAGGTGAGGTGGCACTTTCGGTCGCTGTGCGCTTATCGCGCACTTTTCGCTCCCTCAAATGCCCCAAAAAATTTCGTTGTCGGAAAAATTTTGTGGAGCTGAGGAGGATCGAACTCCTGACCCCTTGCATGCCATGCAAGTGCTCTCCCAGCTGAGCTACAGCCCCATTCAATTATTCTATTGACGGGTGTTATTTTAGACTATAAAATACCTCAAGTCAACTAAATTTGCCGGGGTGTCGGAATGGCAAACGAACCGGTCTCAAAAACCGGCGTCCGTAAGGGCTTAAGGGTTCGACTCCCTTCCCCGGCATTTTAAAATGGAACAGCCCCCACTATTTAATTGGTCTCCTGAGCTTGCTTACGCCATAGGATTAATCACTACAGATGGCAACTTATCCCCAGACAAAAGGCATATACAATTTACAAATACCGAATACGAATTAATCCAATTATTCAAGGATTGCTTACAGATCAACAATAAGCCAACAATAACAAAACCTTCCGGTTTCGGCAAAAAATATGCTTATAGATTAAACTTTGGAAATGTAAAATTCTACAGGTGGCTTGAAGAAATCGGATTAAAGGCTAACAAAACCCGTTCTTTAGGAAGATTAAAAATTGCTGATGCGTATTTCGCCGATTTTTTACGTGGGCATCTTGACGGAGACGGATCGGTTTTTACTTATATCGATAATTATAGAGTATATAAAGGAAAACGATATACCAATAATAGACTATATACAGTCTTTATCTCCGCGAGTTTTGAACACCTGAAATGGATCCAAGATAATATAAAAAAGAACATCTCTATTTATGGCGCCCTAACGTCCTATCTACGAAAAAATGCGAAATTTCCTTTATGTAAACTTAGATTTGCAAAGAAGGAATCTTTAAAGCTTCTACCGTGGATTTATTATCGACCAGGCCTACCCTGTTTAAGTCGTAAAAGAAAAGTTGCTGAAGAATTTCTAAAGAACCTCAAAAGCTGTTGAGGGCTTGCCTCATGAGGGTTCAACTCCCTCTCTCGGCACTTTCTTCTTTAATTCTTCTCTTTTAAATACGGTTTTATTGCTTGATGGATTTTTTCGGCAATCATCTTATAGCCAGAGGCATTGGGGTGCATAAAATCGCTTTTCATGGAAGGATTAGTAATTATTCCGCCTAATATCTCAGGGATAAAAATGGAATTAGTCTCCTGGGCAAGTTTAGTAAAAACAACTCGATATTCCTGAAGAAACATCCCGGCGCTGACATCAACAATTGCCACCATCGCGCCTTTATTATGCACCCTATCAATCATTTCGCGCAGATTATTCACGGTAACTTCTTTGGGAACTTTCCGTAAAAAATCATTACCGCAAAATTCAATAATAACTAAATAAGGCTGCCGATCTAAAACATCGCTATCCAGGCGCTTTACTGCCTCATTAGTTGTATCGCCGTCTATGCCCATATTCAAAACAGGCGTGGAAACAAGCTTGGCTAATTCAGTAGGATAATCCTCTCCCGGCTTAACCCCATAGCCAAAAGTGATACTATCGCCAAAACAAATAATATTCTTACCCTTAGAATTAGTATTCCTTATTTCTTGTTTCGCGCAACAAGATAGCGCAATAACACCATAAGCTAATAATGCGGAAAAAATAATGGTCTTACTTATTTTCATATCTTAATCTTAACTGCCCGCAGGCGGCGTCAATATCTTGCCCGCGGGCTTTTCGTAGAGTCACGTGTATTCCTGCTTTAATTAATTGGTCCCTGAAAAATAAAATTTCTAACTTCCCGGGAGGCTCAATGCCACGCTCTTGGACGGCGTTAGCAGGAATAAGGTTTACTTTAAAGTCGGATCCTTGCAGTATTCTACCTAAATTAAGCGCACTTTGCAAATCAGAATTTAAATTTTTAATTAAAAGGTACTCAAAGGTCACCTGGCGCTTGGTTTTATTAAAGTATTCTTTGCAAGTTTTAATTAACTCACTAACCGGATATTTATTATTTATCGGCATCAGGCGGCTTCGTGTTTTATCGTCGGCGCAGTGCAATGAAATCGATAGCTCGAATTGCAGGTCTTCACTCATTAATTTTTTAATTTCTGGGATTAAACCACAGGTGGAAATAGTGATCCTGCGCGCGCCTATATGAAAAGCATAATCAGAATTAATAATCCGGATTGCCTTTAAAACTTGCGTATAATTATCTAATGGCTCGCCTGTGCCCATAAAAACAATATGGGTTAGTTTCTTATCAATAGAGTGGTTTTTTAAATATAAAACTTCCTGCAGGATTTCGCCACAAGTTAAATTTCTTTTAAAACTGTTCAGCCCGGAAGCGCAGAATTTACAGGAGAACCTACAACCCACCTGAGACGAAATGCAGCCGGTAACTCTTGCGTCAGCCGGAATAATTACCGCCTCAACATAATCTTTCCCGCCTAATTCAAAAAGAAGCTTTTGTGTGCCGTCGGCTGACTCAGCCTTCTTGGCTAATTCTAAATCTAATATTGAAAATTCTTTTTGCAGTCGAGTGCGTAACGCCTCAGATAAATCACTCATCTGGCTAAAATCGATTACGCCTTTTTTATAAATCCAAGAAAATACCTGTTTGGCGCGAAAAGACGGCTCGCCCAACTTTTTAAGCTGGGCTTCTAATTCAATCAAATTTAAATTACATATATTCTGCATTCTTAGGCCTTGCGCAACGACTCTTTATCAATCTTTCCAATGCGGTTTTTTGGAAGGGCTTCAACAAACTCAAAATAATGCGGGATTTTAAAATGCGCTAGGTGCTGGCGGCAGAAAGAACGCACTTCTTCTTCAGTAATTTTATTTTTCGAGACAATAAACGCCTTAGGGACCTCGCCTCTTAATTTATCCGGCACACCTACAACTGCTGCCTCAGCTATTGAAGGATGTTTATAAAGCGCAGCTTCAACCTCAGGCTCAAAAACTATTTCTCCCGCAACTTTAATCATTTCTTTTTTTCTACCGACGATATAAAGATTGCCTTCAGCATCAAACCTGCCCAAATCCCCGGTATAAAACCAGCCATTACGAATTACTTCGGCTGTTGTTTTCGGGTCTTTATAATAACCATCTGTAACTACCCAGCTATTTACGGCAATTTCTCCGACTGCGCCCTGGGGCAATTCCTGGCCGTCATCACCAAAGATCTTGACCTGTATCCATGGCGCGGGCCGGCCTACACTTTCTATTTTTTCTGACCCAAAAGGTAAGACTGTGGTCGGGGCATTGGTTTCGGTTAAACCCCAACCATTTAATAAGTGCGCTTTAGGGCAATATTGATGAAAACGGCGCAGCGCATCAGGAGAATTTGACGCGCCAAAAGTTACCATCCAGCGAAGGCTGGATAAATCATAAGTTTCAAATTCTTTTAATTGTAAAAATGCGTAATACATCGAAGGCACAATCCAAAAACAAGTTACTTTATAGCGCTCGATATTTTTTAAGAACTCCGACGGAATAAAACGTTCCATTAACACAAGAGTCAACCCGAAAGAAACCATATTTTGAATATAAATCAACCCGCCTAAATGCGAAAATGGCAGCGCGCAAAGCACTATATCTTTTTCACTTAAATCCACAAAATAATCCATAGCCATTACCGGAGCGCCCAATTGCGCGGCATTAATCAAAACCCCTTTGGGCTTTCCGGTTGTGCCGGAAGTATAAAAAATAATGGCCTCATCCCAGGGCTTAACATGCCTCTCGGGTACCTTAACTTCGCCTTCAGATAAAAGTTTATGGAAAGAAATAAAGTTGGCGTCCTCTCCTAATATAACAACATGCTTTAAATCCGGGCATTTTTCTTTTATGGAAGTTAATGAAAGATTTGCTTTGGGCCTGGCAATCAAAACTTTTGCCTCGGAATGTGTTATACAAGAAACTAGTTCATCTTCAGTAAGCATAAAATCTAAAGGAACAGCAGTGGCATATATCGCCCAAACCGCCAAATAACTATAAACATATTCCGGGCAGCCCGGAAGATATATAGCAACTTTATCGCCTTTTTGTACCCTAAGCTTATTTAATGAATCGGACAAGCGGCAGGAATTTTCCCAAAGCCCTTTAAAACTAATTGCCTGGTCACGAAAAATCATTGCTGTCTTATTAGGTGATAGCCTCGACCTTTCTTCTAAAGGTTTAATTATATCCATACCTATTCCTTCTTAAGGGTTAATTATTACCTTAACACAATTCTTACCTGCGGCAAAAGTTTTAAAACCTAAACCTATTTCTGAAAGCCCCAATCTATGGGTAATTAATTTATTTACGCCCACCCTTTTTGAATCAAGCAACTCAATTGCTACACTTAAATCTCGAGGAGCCGCGCCATAAGAATGCACTATTTTTACAGCATTGCGCCAAAAATCATTTACCGGAATAGGAAGATTTACTCCGGGTTCAGTAGGCGCAAAACATAAAATTGTGCCCCCGCGCTCAACTGACGTGATAGCCTGATTAAATGCAGAAAGCGCTGAAGTACAAACAATTATCAGATCTGCCAACCTTCCGAAATTTACTTTCTTAAAATGGCCGATTATATCTTCTTTAGCATTAAGTACGCTATCCGCCCCTAATCTTTTAGCTTTTTTGAGGCGATATTCATCAATATCAGTAGTAATAATACAACCTGCGCCAAGCGAACGCGCCAGTAGAAGATGCAGCAAGCCGGAAACACCGCTGCCTAAAATAAGCACGCTCTGTCCAGGCTGAAGATTAGCCATACGCTGGCCCCGGATAACACAAGCTAAAGGCTCGATAAAAGTACCCTCTTCAAAAGACATGCCCTCAGGCAAAACAAAAACCCCTCTATCTACATTTAATTCCGGGATACGGATATATTCAGAAAACCCTCCGGGGAAAAAGTTTGTGGTATGTAAAGTTTGACAGGCAGTATGATTGTCAGTTAAACAATAGTGGCAGGTGTTACATGGCACATGGTGTGAAACAAATACTCGATCGCCAATTTTATATTTCTGGATATTACTGCCCACCTCGACGATCTCGCCAGAAATCTCATGGCCTAAAACCAATGGAGCTTTTTTAATCCGGTACCATTCCATGATATCCGAACCACAGATACCGCTAGCCTTAACTTTAACTAATAATTCGCTCGGGCCAATTTCCGGCTTAGGCCTTTCTTCAACCTTAACATCATTATTATTATAATAAACGCCTACACGCATATTTATTTCCCGCCTTTGGTGTCTTTAAATATTTCGTTTGCCTTTTTTACATTAGCTTTTTCATGAATGATTGCATATAGGGCTTTAGCCATGGCCAGCGGCTGCGGATGCTGCCAAACATTTCTTCCCAGATTTAATCCAATTGCCCCTTTTTGCATACCATCATAAACAAATTTAAATACCTGGTTTTCAGTTTCGCATTTCGGGCCGCCAGCCATAATTACCGGCACAGGGCACCCCTTCACCACTTTATCAAAACCTTCACACCAATAGGTTTTAACCACTCGCGCGCCGAGTTCCGCGCAAATACGGCAGCATAACCCCAAATAGCGCGCATCTCTTTTTTCTAATTCTTTACCTACTGCGGTTACCGCCATTACCGGGATACCGTATCTTTCGCAATCATTCACTAAACTGGCTAAATTTGCCAACGTCTCTTTTTCATACTCGCTGCCAATAAAAACAGAAATCCCTACTGCCGAAACATTAAGGCGCAAAATTTCTTCTATAGAAGTAGTAATAATTTCATTGGCTAAATCCTTGCCTACCATACTTGTCCCGCCGGAAACCCTTAAAATTATGGGCTTATCAATTCCCGGGCAAATTGCCGCACGCAAAACTCCGCGCGTAACAAATAAAGCGTCAAAATATGGCAATAACGGCTTTATGGTTTCAGCCGGACGCTCTAAACATTTAGTCGGCCCCTGAAAATATCCATGGTCAATGGGCATAAAAAAACAATGCCCGTCTTTTTTAATTAACTGATTTAAACGATTCTTCATTCCCCAGTCCATAATTTCCTCCTGTTTAAAATCCGTACCAATAATTCACTAATGGTTTTGTATCTTGTGTTTGATCAATAACTATATTTTTAATGCGCGTATATTCTAAAAACCCCTCGCGGCCTAATTCCTTGCCAAATCCGCTTTGTTTAAACCCGCCGTAGCAAAGTTCATTAAAAAACATCCCGTAAGTATTAACCCAAATTATACCAGCATTTATTTTCCCTGACAACTCTTTAGCCTTTGCTAGATCCTTAGTCCAGATAGCTCCAGCTAAGCCAAAATTAGATTTATTGGCTAAATTAACTGCTTCTTCGAGATTATAAAATTTAGAAATACAAACCACCGGGCCAAAAACTTCCTGCTGAAATATTGCCATTTCTGGCTTAACATCGGCAAAAACCGTCGGGGCAAAGAAGAATCCTTTACTTAATTCTCCAGGAATATTGCCTCCACAAACTAATCTTGCACCTTGGGTTTTTGCTTGATTTACAAAATCTATCACTCTCTTGCGTTGTCCATCAGAAACTAACGGCCCCATCTGAGTCTCAAAATCTAATGCCGCACCCAACTTAATTTTTTTGGCTTTAGCGGAAAAATCCGCGACAAATTTATCATAAATACTATCTTCCACTAAAATGCGTGACATCGCTGTGCACATCTGGCCCTGATTTAAAAATATCGAACATAAAGAACTATTCACTGCTGCCTCTAAATCCGCATCTGCTAGAATAATGCTCGCAGATTTTCCGCCCAGCTCCATAATCATTTTCTTTACATTTTTACTGGCATATTCGATAATTTTGCGCCCTACTTCATTAGAACCGGTGAAGGAAATCATGTCTACACGCTTATCAGAACATAATTGTTCGCCTATTTTCTCGCCGCTACCAATCAAAATATTTATTGCGCCTTCAGGCAAGCCCGCATTCTCAATTATTTTCATTAACTCTAGCACACTTAACGGAGTTAGGCTTGAAGGTTTTAAAATTACGGTATTACCTGCGGCCAGCGCCTGCGCTAACTTCCACGAAGCAATTAATAAAGGATAATTCCAAGGCACAATTAAAACTACCACCCCATGCGGCTCACGCAAAATATTGCCTTGGGCTTGGGCTACTTGAGAATTAATCTGGCGCGTTTCGGGCTCTAAAAACTTCTCTAGATTATCAGCGAAATATTTAAAGGCCTCTGCCGACGACGGAATATCCATAAACGTTGTTTCTTTTATAGGCTTGCCGGTATTTTTACTTTCAATTTCGGCTAACTCACCAGCTTTTCCTAGAATTCCTTCAGAAATTTTCAGAAGATATTTTTTGCGCTCGGCTAGGCTAAATTTAGGCCATGGCCCCTGGTCAAAAGCTGTGCGCGCGCGGGCAATCGCTACTTCAACATCAACTGCGGTAGCGTTATTTAATTCAACAATAGTTTCTTTTGTGGAAGGATTGATTATTTGCATAAATTATATTTATGTAGGGAACGGTCGCGACCGTTCCCTACAATCAAATAAACTTCACTTGTTTAAAAATCTGGAATAACCTAGTAAAAGGCACATACCATTTAGAAAGCTGCGCCAATTGCCCCTGTAATTTCATTTTACCTTGGGTAACCGCGACGAAAGAATCTAATTTTCCTAAAAATACCTGCTCCCAAACTGCCGCTGGCGCAGAAATTATAAATGGCGCATCGGCGTCATTATCCAGCCGCACAATATGGCCATTTTCAAAATTAAATTTAAAGGCTGTTTGCGTATCAGCTAATTTAATCGCCAACTGTAAAGTTAATCCCAATTCTTTTCCTTTTGCCGCGATAAATTCATCCTTATTCACTAAATCTACAATCGCCTGAATATGCTCGCGCGAAAACATAGGATACGCAACTTCATCTTTTGCCAAATCAGCCTTTAAGGATACATCTAAATCATCAAGCACATCTTTTTTAAAAAGCCGCGCTATAGCAGCAACTTTCACCGCTTCTTCCAAAGCTTCAATCAAATGCAAAGCATCGCTAAAATTATCGGCAACTGAAACAACGCCATGATTTTTTACCACCACTAAATTATTTAGCTTGAGCGCATCAATAACTAATTCCGGCTTAGTAATCGCCGGGGTATCCTGCTCGACTACCGGCACATTACCCAAATAAAGCTTGGTTTCAAAAGTTAGCGCCTTAAGATCATTGCAGACAGCAAAATAAGCATTGATTAATGTCGGATGACAATGAATAACTACTTTAGAAGAAAAATTTTTATGTATTAAACGGTGCAAAGGGAATTCAGAAGTAACTTTTTTATTTCTTGCATCATCATCTTTACTTAAATCAATCTTAATAACATCTGCATCAGTTAATACGCCTAAACTTATTCCTGTCGCAGTAATTAAAATATTATCCGCATCAACTTTCGCGCTTAAATTACCGGCGCGCGCCACCACTAAACGCAAGTCATAAAGTCTTTTGCCTATTTTTATAATTTCTTCTTTTAATATTTTCTCATCCATTTTTAACTTTCATATGGATATGCTGGGTGATTAATTCATTTGGCGTAATATCAAATGCCGGATAATATCCTTTTACACCTTTAGGGGCAATTCTTATGCCGTTAATTTCCAATAATTCATTTTCTGGGCGGATTTCTATTTCAATATCTTTTCCGGTAGTAGATTTTGAAGCTGGCGGACATATTACATAAAAAGGAATATTAAAATGCTTAGCTAAAATAGCAATTTGATACGTACCAACTTTATTAGCGATATCGCCATTTTGAGCTAAATTGTCCGCGCCGACGATAATTTTATTGATTTTACCTTCATGCATAACTTGAGCTACCATATTATCCGCAATCAAGGTAACCTCAAATCCTGCCATTTGCAATTCCCAGGCAGTTAAGCGTGAACCTTGTAGATATGGGCGAGTTTCGGTAGCAAAAAAACTTATTTTTTTATTCGCTTCAGCACACATTCCGGCAATTAAAGGCAAAAGTCCACTGATATTGCAATGCGTAAGCGCTACATCGCCATCTTTAAGCAGCTGGCTCATCTCTTTAGCCTGCTCAATGCGGCTGTATTTTAAGCCCTCTAGAAATCCAAGAACAGCCTTCTCTAAAGGCGCGCCCTGCTTTACCCAACCCAAGACCATATCGGTTAGAAATTTAAAAGATAGCGTCGGACGGGTTGCATTTAATTCTTGAGCTACTTTTTCTAAATTCGCTTTCTGCCTTTCTGCCAAAATAAAAGCATACATCACCAAAATCACCTGGCCTACCGCCCGAGTCTTCATCTCTTTAATCGCCTGACAAGCGTCCTGATAATTTTTCGCCTCAATATATTTTACTTCTTGCGGCAAAAGAGTTTCATCAAGGATATAAATCGTCTCGCCTTTTAATTCGATCGGCCAAAATAATGGTGAAAATTTCATCTTTTATCCTTATCTCATAGTAGGGAACGGTCACGACCGTTCCCTACATTTCAAATTCCTTCTAATCTTTTAACCGTCTCTAATGCTATTGTAATTAAACTTGACTCTGCCATATAATACAATGGATTCATAAAACCCATTTCGCCAGTAATAACATTGTCGCTAACT
>JAZDEX010000006.1:0-10439 GCA_043808405.1 Candidatus Omnitrophota bacterium
TTGACTTCTACAGCCTTAGGCAAAACCATTACTGTAAACGCGTTGTCCCTTAATAATCTTATTCTAAATGGTGTAGGCGGCGGCTGGACTATGCAGGATGCTTTGACTGTAGCCGGGACATTGACTTTAACTAATGGGGCGCTATACCTTAATGGTATGAATCTTAGCGTAACTGGCGCTTTTACTGTTTCCGGCACTTTAGGGTTAAATGGCGATGAAGTAGTAACCCCAACTTTAAACGCCGGCTCTACAATAGAATATACCGCGACTTCCGGCACGCGCGCGATTAAAAATTGGGATTATACTAATATCACAGTAAAAATTAATGGCGCGGGCGGGACATTTACTTTGCCTGCGGCTTTAACCTGCGCGAGTATTAATGTTGCCGCCGGGACCTTTGATGTTAGCGCTTCTAATTACGCGATTGATGTTTCCGGTAACTGGGTAAATTCCGGTGGGGTATTTAACCCGCGCTTGGGCACAGTAACCCTTAGTGGGGTAGGGGCAGTTACTATTTCAGGCTCAACAACATTTTATAATCTTACTTCTACTACTGCTGGAAAACAAATTACTTTTGCCGCTGGCACTACTCAGACGATTAGCGGAACTCTGACTCTAACTGGCTTGGCAGGTAATTTAATTGTTTTAAGAAGCTCATTAACCGGCACACAATGGCGCATAGATCCTCAAGGGGTACGCAATATTAGTTATGTGGATGTTAAAGATTCTAATAATATAAGTTCTGTTATGATTAGCCCAATTAATAGCACAAATAGCGGCAATAATACTAATTGGTTTGCCGGGCAAAATAATCCAAATGAAAATAATATTGAAAAAGCCACGCAAGAATCTAATGTTGTTGTGGCTATTAGCGCGCCTGCCCCACAGAGCGATACAGATAGCGATATAACGATTTCAGATGAAGGCGCGGTTTCAGATAATAAAGAAGAAAAAACAGAAAAACAGGCCCAGCCTCAAACAGAAGGCGAAACAACTCAAACAGGAAAACAAGAAAATAAGGCCGCGGTGGTTGAATTGCAGAATATGAATTTTGATG
Source organism: Candidatus Omnitrophota bacterium (assembly GCA_043808405.1). Lineage (GTDB taxonomy): Bacteria > Omnitrophota > Gorgyraeia > Gygaellales > Profunditerraquicolaceae > JAZDEX01. Next base: position 1,058 of record JAZDEX010000006.1, read on the forward strand.
ATGCAATGACACAGAAGAAATTTGAATTAAAGGTTTCCGTTATTACTTTTGAAGGTAAAGTTTTATTTGCCCCGGAGGGCGAGCCGGATAAAGGTATTTTTATTTCTGCGGGCCAAGCTGCTACTTTACAGGGTAAAGTCGGCCAGGAGAATTTAGCGCCTCAGAGGAAAGAAAAGAAAATATAGGCCAGGGAATTGGGAATTAAGATAGAGAAGGTTATTTGTTTTTAGCGCGGGAGAGCGCTTTCAGGGTAGATTCTTCTTTACGGGCTCTTTCAGCCGCAAATTCTTTAGCTATTTTTTCAGCTTTAATTCTTACTTTGCGGACAATTTCTTTTTGCCTGCGTTCTTCTTTTCTATCTATTTCTTCTTGTTGATTTTCTCTTTTAAGTTTTGCGCGGTTTTCTTTTTCTTTTGCCGCTTGTTCTTTTTTTTCTGCTAATTCTTGAGCCTTGCGCACATTTTCTTCTTTAAGTTTTTGTTGTTGTTTTAGCTTAGCCGTGCGCTCTTGTTCAAGTTTAGTTTTACGGCCGTTTTCTAATTGTTGTTTTCTTTGGATCTCGGCATCAGTTTTGGCTTTACGCTCGGTTTTGAGTTTTGCCTGCAGCTCTTTGTCGTTTGTTTGTTTTTCTTTCTCTAAGCGCTGGCGCTCTTTTTGGGCTTCTTCTTTATGTTTGAGTTTGCCGCGTTCAACGCGTTTTTCCTCATTCTCTTTATCAAGTTTTTCTTTTGCTTGTTTATCCGCGGCTATTTTTTCTTTTTTTGCCCTTTGTTCGGCATCTTTTATATAATCTCGCATAGAGGGGTCTTGGGTGATAGAGAGGGCGGTTTGCCATTCTTGGATCGCTTCTTTAAGTTTGCCTTCGCCGCGCAGTTTGTTGCCGGCATCAAAATGTTCGCGCGCGGCAGCTTCCTTTTCTTTATTTTTATTTACTTCATCCAATTGTTTTAATTGTTCATTCGTTTTCTTAATATTTTTGTTCGCCTCTTCAATGATTTGTTTGAGGTTGAGGCTATAGGAGGGGATATTTTTGCTGATAAGTTCGGGTTGGACTTCGATTTTTTCTACCTGTTCGGTGGATTCTGCCGCTTGAGCAAAAGAGAAGAGGCTTAATGTTAAGGCAATTAAAATTAAATTTATTTTATTGGGCATTTTAAAATTCAAGCACTAGCGACCCGAGTTTTGCTTGCTCAATTATTTTTTGCCATGCTGCCTGGGCTGTTTTCAAATCGCCTTCTTTAAAACTTACGAGCGCCAAAGTATTTTCTTCCCGCAGTTTTTTATTGTTTATAAGAATAGCCCGGACATAATCTTCAGTTTGAGTATATAGCGAATTTCCCAAACTGTCAACTTTTTCATAATATTCTTTTGTTTGTTCAAGCAGGCCGTGCTTATAACAGGCGCGCGCCAGGCACAGATAATACTCCATTTTTTTTCTTATCGGGCTGTCAGGGCGGTTTAATTCCGCGTTAATTATTTGCCACGACCATTGTTTTATATTATTTTCTTCGATCATTTTCTTGGCCTGTTCTATTTTCTCAGGGAGCTTGTCCTCAAAATCTACGCTGAAATGAAACCTGCCGTTGCCCCCGGCAGTTGTTGCCGGCATGCCTACTGCTTGGCCATATTCTAAGCGTATAAATGCCTGGTCAAAAAACCTTACTCTCAGGCCCGCGCCTACGCCCACAAAGTTTACCATACTCTGCTCTGTGATCAGGGCGCCTTTACGCATACCCCAGCCATAATCTATAAATGCTAATGTGGTTACTTGGTCGCGCATTTTTTCTTTAGTAAAAGGCAATTGCCAGCCTCCAGGGATAAATATTGCCGGGACAAGCAATTCGGCATTAGTTACCACAGAGTTATCCGCGAGATAATCACTCGGTGGATAGCCGCGCACTGAATCGATGCCGCCTAAGCCAAACTCCTGTTGAGGCATTAGCTTACTGGAGGCAAGTTGCCCTCTGAATCTTAAGTTGCCCTGTAAATTAAGAGGGAGCGCTCTCTTGTGCTGCACGCTTAAATTAAACCTAGTAAACGCGGATTTTGCCCCGCGCGAAGCAAGGGGGTTTCCCCGGGAGCTCGAGCCAAAAGCATCAAGGCCTTGATTAATTTCCGGGTTTATGGTAGTTACGCTGCCGAATCCTTTTTTAATATAAGTGCCGCCTAAATTTACAACGCGCAAGATATCTTTGCTATAGACGCCGGTATTTTGAGTAACGGCTTTATTGCTAGTATTAAACGCGCCGTAGGCCTCGCCTAAATATTCGCCGCTTTTCTTAAAAAGGTCTTGGTGCAGGCTGACGGTAGTGTCGGTCATTTGAGACCTTAAAATATTTTCGGTGTATTCTTCTTTAGGCGAGGATTTGCTGTAGCTAAAGCCATAAAGAAAAGAAGCGCCGTTGTAACCTACGGGTATATTGTGATATACATACCTGCCGCTAAATTCTTTGCCGTAAGTGTAGCCGCCTAAAAGCGTGTCATCTAATCCTAAGAAATTATTATGGCGCGTGCCAATGCCTTTTCGAGAGCGCCCGGTAATCGGCACGCCTTCATTATCAAATGACATAAGTAAATGCGCGGGAAAGTTTGTGCCGGGAGCCAGCATTACATCGGTTGTGCCAGGGGCTTTACCGGCATGCAGAGTAGCTTTTACCTGGCGATCGGGATTTTTATTTATTATCTGCAGGGATTTAGTCATTTCGTCGTAGCGCACGGCCTCTCCGGGGAAAATATCCCAGTAATATTTCAGGCGGGCGTTGTTGAAATATTTATGTTTTTGAATTTCCAGCTCGCCCATTTTTGCTTCTACGACATTTAAGGCGATTGTTTGGTTTTTTGTCTCTTGCGCTGGGACAAATACCGCGGCAATAATCCCACGGTTTAAATATTCGCGTTCAATCTGGCGGCCCAGGGCGTTTAAATCATCAAGCGAGATTTCTCTGTTTTCGTATTTTGAAACCAGGGGCGCGAAATCTTCCGCGGGAAATGTTTCACAGCCCTTAAGGGTAATTTTCTTAATGAAAAATTTTTGGGCTTGGGTATCAGGAGTAGTTTCGCTGGCGATTTCTTCAATGGGTTGTTTTGGCGCGCGTTTAAGCTGCTTATCAAGCTTATCCATTGTCCCGAGGTTATCTACTTCGCGGGTGGCGCGTTGGATCTGGGCAGCGTTATCAGCGTAGGAAATAGAAGAGGCAAATAAAAGCGCGATAAATACAGATGGCCATAAAAATAATTTTCGAAAGGTTAATGCCTCCATTAAGTTACATTATAATTTTATTAATTTATTTGTCAACAAAAACATATTTTTTGAAAAATATTGACATATCTATATGTAAATGATAAAGTAATATTAAATTATTCCAAAGGAGGCAGCTCAAGATGATTAAAAAAAATTGGTTCGCCATTTTTTTCCTTACCTTTATATTTATACCTTCATTAGTTCTTGCCGATCAATCTGAGCAACTTACCATTACAACTTATTATCCTTCTCCTTACGGAAGTTATAAAGATTTGCAGTTATTTCCTTATGATAATCCTTTAGATCGGGGCACTAATGCTGTTTGTTCGCCGAACGGGACAATGTATTATAGTAGTTTTCATAATCAATTAAGAGTTTGTAGCGGAAGTAAATGGGGAAGTGTAAATAGCTCACAAAACAAAGACGATTATGGTAGTATGGCAGTGCGTTATGTTAGTCAATGGTATACTTCAGGTAATCCGGAAATCCTAAATGGTAAATTATATGGTTTTATTGGTGAACAGAAAACAGATACAACAAATCAATACCAAGGTGGTATTGGTATTGTTTCGGGGGCTGATTTAGCAGCTCCTGTCTTTTGGAGTTATGATAAAAGCCCGATACTTTTTATAAATAAACAGTTTGACAGTAAAGTTCAGGATGCATCTATAACTGCTGCGCCTGGTACAGGCGGTAGTAGGTTGCTTATGTCTATTATGGGCAGGGAAGGAAATGTAGGCATTGGGACAGATTTGCCTAAAGATGGCTCTCCAAATAATAAGCCTAGTAATCTTGATGTTAATGATATTTGGTTAAGAAGCGTGGGAGTTTCCGGGCAGTGGTTGAGTACTCTTATTGGTGCAGGTGCAGGCACAGGTGGCGGTTCTAGCAGCGGAGAATTAGGTTGGTATAGCAATAATATGATGGGTATGGGTAGCTGGCGGCCGTGTAGTTCTGGCCTTCCCATGCCACAACCACCAGCGATAGTTGCGCAATTTAAATGTGATTCTATGGGTAAACATTGTTGGAGCGGAGTAGACATAACATCAGGTGTTACATTTATAGCTTGTACTGCTAATGGTGCAGAGGCATGTATATGTTATTAAAATTTGGAGGGGGCATGAGATTTGTGAAATTAGTTTTTGTTGTAATTGCGGCACTATTTTTATATTCCGTAAGCTTCGCCGCGGATATTAAGCGCGACGCGGATATTGTTGAGGTTGCGGGAAAGGTGGAAGTAAAGAATACCAAAGGCACCTGGATCCCTGCGCAGATAGGCATGAAGCTTAATGAGGGCGATGTGGTGCGCACTATGGAGGATTCTTTCGCGGTAATAAAATTAAACGGCTCAGAAGCGGCAACAGTGGAAGTAAAAAAGAATAGCCAGATGCGCCTTGCTCAGTTAACTCAAAACACTGACAAAAAGACTCAAAGCACTATGTTGGATTTAGCGCTTGGAGATGTCCTTATCAAAGCCCAGAAACTGCATTCCGAAAAATCAAAGTTTGAAGTAAAGACTCCAACCTCGATAGTCGGCGTAAGAGGGACGACATTTTCCGTTTCAGTTGAAGCAGTGCAATAATATAAAACTTTGAAGATTACCAAAAATTTTTTTGTTAATGTTGTATTGGCTGTAACCATTGCCTCGTTAGTCCTTTTATTATCCGCGAAAGGTGTGCTTTCCCATTTTGAATTATCAGGCCTGGATTTACTTTTTCATTTAAAGGGCCCGTCTCCATATAATAATAAAGTTATTATTGTTGAAATAACCGACGCTGATATTGAAAAAATCGGCAGATGGCCCTGGGACAGGAGCTGGTCCGCGGCAATGATTTCGGCACTCGACGCTTTGGGTGCAAGGTCAGTATATTTTGATATTGTGTATGCCGAAGCCTCTGATGAAAAAGATGACATGTTTTTTGAAGAGGCGCTTAAGGCGTTAACCAAGACTAGCGTTTATTTGCCCTCGGTATTCCAGAGCGAGAATTTTATTACTAAAGAATTACTTCCGCCTTTGCTTAGATTTTCTGCTTATACAAAAGGCACCGGTGCTATAAATATTTATCCTGATTCTGAAGGCACGATAAGGCGTATACCTTTAGTTTTTAAGACAGAGAAAGGCGTATTCCCGCACATGGCATTAAAAGTCGCCATGGATTATGATGGCCTGTCGATTAAGGAAGTTACGCCGCAATACCTGCTTTTAAGCGGCGCAAAAAAAGATTTTAAGATTCCTTTTGCGGATAAATATAATCTTTTTGTTAATTGGACAGGGCTTTGGAAATCTACTTTTAAGCATTATGATTTTTTAGATATTTTAGCCGCTTATCAGGCGATGCGCACAGGGGCAGAGGTTGATAGGCGCGTAATTAATCCGGATGATTTTAAAGATAGTATTTGCGTGGTTGGGTTAACCGCAATCGGGTTATATGATATAAAACCCATACCGCTAGAGGCTCAGTATCCGGGTGTGGGCATAGTAGCCAATGTTATTAGTAATATTTTGGACCGGGATTTTATCCGCGTTGTCCCCCGCTGGGTGGATATTTTAACATTATACTTTTTAGCAATATTGGCAGCGCTTATTATCCGCGGAGAAAAGCCTTTTAAAGAAAGCCTGTATTCGTTTTTATTTGGATCTTTTTATTTTGCTGCCACGCTTTTCTTTTTTAAAAAAGATGTATTGATTAATTTTCCTGTGCCGCTTTTGGGATTTTTCTCAAGCTATCTTGTGGTGGAAAGTTTTAATTTTATGCGCATTGCTATCGAGCGCAGGAATTTCTTCAAGATGGCGGTTACCGACGGGCTGACCGGGCTGTATAATATCCGTTATTTTAAAATGCTGCTGGAAGCGGAGCTGCATTTGGCAAAGCCCGATACCCAAAGGCAATTTGCCGTAGTTATGAGCGATGTGGACCATTTTAAAAAATTTAGTGATACTTACGGCCATCAAGTAGGAGACCTTGTTCTAAAAGAAGTAGCCAATGCTTTAAAAAGGCCTATGCGCGCTTCTGATTTAGTCGCGCGTTACGGTGGTGAAGAAATGATTGTGTTATTGCGCGGGGTTAGTTTGGCTGACGCGATGAGCTTGGCTGAGAAATTAAGGAAAAGTATTGAGGATTCCGTGGTAAAAGATCAGAATGCCACTTATAAGGTAACCGCGAGTTTAGGCGTTTCTATTTTTAAGCCCGGTGATACCGTAGACAGCCTTATCAAAAGGGCGGATGACGGGTTGTATAAGTCTAAAGAGGCGGGCCGTAATAAAGTTTCAAGCGTGGAGTAAAAATGTGACACATACTATAAATCTTTTCTTGACTTCAGATATTATTGGTAGTATAAATAAATTGCGGTTTTATAAATATTAATATTTTTAGTATTATAAATACATAGGAAAACAAATGCGTTCCATAGACTTACAAAAAGAAGCCTTTTCCGAAAAAGAAAAACGCAATGTGGATATCTTGGAGATATTGCGCCGGCGCGGGCCGATCAGCCGGCCGGATATTTCCAAGGAAATCGGGGTAAATGTGGTGACGATTTCTAATTACATTGATGATTTTATCCGGGGAAATATTGTTTATGAAAAAGAGATGGATGTCTCTGAAGGCGGCAGGCGCCCGGTATTATTGGATCTTAACGCGCGCTCAGGGTTTGTGATCGGGGTGGGCCTTAATCTTACTAATATGGTCGGGGTGTTGGTTGATTTAAAAGGTAATATCCATACTAAGACGCAGGTCAACCGCCCTAAGGCCTCGGTTAAAGAAGTGACCGAATGTGTTTTAGAAATCATCCGCGAAATTTTAAGGCGCTCAAAAGATTATATGCCAAATATTAAAGGTATCGGTTTGGGGCTGGCCGGCCTAATTAATAAAAATGATTCTACGATTTATTGGCCGCAAAAGATGGATAATTATTATACCTACGCGTCTATTGACCTGCCGATAAAAGATTTGATTGAGAAAGAATTTAATTTACCTACGCTTATTGAGAATGACGCTACCAGCGCCTGCTTCGGAGAACACTGGTTGGACGCGGAAAATAATTTTAAAAATATTATTTATATGTTTTCCGGGGTTGGATGTGGTATTATGTTGAATGGCGAGATTTATACCGGGGCAAATGGTTATGCCGGAGAAGTTTCGATATATAATTATAAAGAGAGCGATGCTTTTAATTGTGACGCCTCTGGAGGCTGTTTTTTTAAACGCTCGGAAGTGGATCTAGGCATTATCGGCGATGTCCAACAGGCGCTAAGGCTTGACCAAATAGCCGCGGATGATTTCTTAAAAGCAGCCTCTTGTGATTTAACGAATATGGAATTAAAAAATATTTTTATCGCTAATCGCGCGAAAAATAAAACTGCTTCTTGGGCGCTTGATCAGGCGGCTAAAAGGCTGGGCATCAAAATAGCATTTTTAGTAAATTTGCTTAATCCTCAATTAGTTATTATCGGAGGCGGGTTGGAAGAAGCCGGCGATGATTTTTTAAATAAAGTAACCCAAACAGTTGGGGCATGGGCTTTTAGGGAAGTTGCCGGCGGGCTAAAGATAGTATATTCTCAATTGCGTGAAAACGCGGTGGCCTTGGGCGCGGCCAGTTTAGTCACGCAGAAGATATTTGCTCGATTATAAAATTAAGGAGGGATCATGGGGCAAAAAGAAAAGTTGCTTGTAGGGGGCTTAGCGGCCGTTCTTCTTATTTCCTTAGGCTGGGCCGGGGTGCTTTTAAAATCTAATCAGGAAGTAGTTAAAGACAGAGACGTGGTTAAAAATGATAATTTAAACCTAAATAAAAAAGTGGAAGAGGGCCTGATGATTAACCGCAGCCTTAAATCTCAGCTCGATTCTTTAGGCGCGGATTTGAGCCGGGTGAATAAAGATAAAGACGATATTCAAAATAGATTGGATATGGCGAATAAAGAGAAAGAGGATTTGGTTTTTAAGCTGCAAGAACAGACTAAAGCCGTGGATAATATGAAGTCTTCTTTTGAAAGGCAGCAGCCGGTGGTACAGCCGGCGGCCGCGGCCCCTGTTACTGATGACGCTTATTGGGCGAGTATTTTAAAATCTAAGGTTGATTTAGAGATGCAGCTTAATGAGGTTCGCAATCAGCTTAAAGTTGCGCAGATCAACAGTGAACAATTAGCCCGGGAAAAAAGTTCTTTGGAGCTAGAAGTTACTAATTTGACCCGCGATAGAGAAGACCTTAAGAGGCAGTTTGATTACAATAAAAAAATAATGGATACTATTTCCCAAGACCTAGTCCGGGAAAAGAATGACAAGATGCAGATAGACGAGACATTGAAGATTATCCGGGCGGAAAATATAACAATTAAAAAGCAATTATCTACTTTAAACAACCGTAAGGCTGTTTTGGAACGCAAGTTTACCGATTTACAGAAAGACAAAATCGAGCTTGAAAATAAGCTTGGCGCCATGGATTCGCTTTTAAAGGATAATTGGCTGCAGATAGATAATTTAAAGAAGAAAGTTATGGATTCGGCTGAGATGGTTGATATAAAAAATATTGATAGTTCGAAGGCGGTTAATAATGAACAAAAAGGCGCTTCTGTGGAATTAGCTCCTATTGTGGTCAGGCCGCCGCAGGTGGATTCGGCAAGGCAGGATACGGGCGATACAGGCGAAAGCTCGATTAAAATTTTAGCTATTAATAAAGATAATAATTTTGTTATTATTGATGCCGGCCAGGACGCGGGCATTAAGGTTGGGGATACATTTAAGGTTTTTCGCGGCGGAAAAGCAATCGCCAGCCTTGAGACTATACAGGTGCGCGATAATATTTCTGCCTGCGACTTGAAGAATGAAACAATTTCCATTAAAGCCGGAGATAGCGTAAGGTAATCTTATGGTCCGTATTAAGAAAGTAAATCTATCAAAGTTAGCCTCTATTGAAGACGTAGCCCGTAAGGCAGGGGTTTCTATAACTACTGTTTCGCGTGTTATTAACAATAAGGCATCAGTTAAAGAAAAGAATAAGAACAAAGTTTTGGACGCGGTTAAAGAATTACGCTTCCAGCCGTCGATATTCGCCCAGCGCTTGGCTACGGGTAAATCTACTGAAGTCGCCTTGGTTATGCCGCGTTATGAAGGCATATTTTATTCTTATTATGCCTTAGAGTTG
>JAZDEX010000007.1:0-25960 GCA_043808405.1 Candidatus Omnitrophota bacterium
GTGAGGTTCTTCGCGTAGCGTCGAATTGAACCACATGTTCCACCGCTTGTGCGGGCCCCCGTCAATTCCTTTGAGTTTTAACCTTGCGGTCGTAGTCCCCAGGTGGAGCACTTAACGAGTTATCTTACGGCGCTGAAGGTAACCCCCCAACACCTAGTGCTCATAGTTTACGGCTAGGACTACCAGGGTATCTAATCCTGTTTGCTCCCCTAGCTTTCACAGTTCAGCGTCAGGGTCAGACCAGAAAGCCGCCTTCGCTACTGGTGTTCCTCCCGATATCTACAGATTTCACTCTTACACCGGGAATTCCGCTTTCCCCTTCTGACCTCAATCCTATTAGTTTTAAAAGCAGTTCTCAGGTTGAGCCTGAGGATTTCACTTCTAACTTAATAGGACGCCTACCTGTCCTTTACACCCAATAAATCCGAGTAACGCTCGCCACCTCTGTCTTACCGCGGCTGCTGGCACAGAGTTGGCCGTGGCTTCTTCTCTGGGTACCGTCAATCTGCAGTATTAGTGCAGGGTTTCTTCCCCATCGAAAGAGGTTTACGTACCGAAATACTTCATCCCTCCCGCGGCGTCACATAGTCAGGGTTTCCCCCATTGCTAAATATCCTCGACTGCAGCCTCCCGTAGGAGTCGGGGCAGTGTCTCAGTCCCCGTGCGGCTGACCACCCTCTCAGGCCAGCTAACCGTCAAAAGCCTTGGTAGGCCATTACCCTACCAACAAGCTGATAGTACGTGAGCTCATCCCTAAACGGCACTTGCGCACCTTTACCTAACTCACCTTGCGATAAGTCAGACACATCGAGTATTACCTGTGCTTTCGCTCAGCTATCCTCGACTTAGGGGTAGATTACTCGCGCGTTCCTCGCCAGTCTGCCGCTATATCCTATTCTCTCTGTACATCCATCTTGCGATTTCAACACTTCAAAAACAGGTATCGCTCGACTTGCATGCCTAATCTACGCCGCCAGCGTTCACTCTGAGCCAGGATCAAACTCTCCAAATAAAATTTAGGAGTACATTTGTATAAAGGCTCTACATGATTTATATTATTATCTTTACCTCATAAAATTGACCCGTATAAATCTCACGATTTATACTGGCCTCGCTTGGCTATTCAATTATCCAAAGAACAACACTGAAACACTGAATAATTTCTAAACTAAAATTTTTCTGAAACACTGAGTTAGCTTAAAGATTTTGTCTTTTTTGCTTCTCAGTGCCTCAGCAGGCATCTTGTTTTTCTTCTTCTCAGTGCCTCAGTGAAAAAAAACGCCCCTATAACTTTTGGGACGCTTTTAGAAATTTATATTGCGCCTTAAAAGCTCGATTTAAATTTACTACCGAAACTTTTGAAGATCGTTATTATTTTTACGAATTGAAAGATCGTACCTAACCTAATACTTGAGGCAGGAAAACAAAGTATATATCATATTTAATTTTTGTCAAGTATTTTTTTATAAAAAAATAAGCCCGTGCAATTAAACTGCTTAAGCGCGAAACTTGACTTTTTTAAGAAAGATCAAAACTTATCTGCAATCTTTAAAAATATATCTACAACATTAGGATCAAACTGCGTGCCGCGATTTCTTTTTATCTCTTCAATTGCCCCTTGTTGAGTCAAAGGTATTTTTCTATACGCGCGCGCCGAACGCATAGTGTCATAGGCATCAGCCAAATGAATAATCCGCGCGCCTAATGCAATATTTTCGCCTTTCAATCCTTGAGGATATCCTGTGCCGTCATAATGTTCATGATGTTGTTTTACTAATTCGGTTACCCCGTTTAAAAAAGATAACGGCTCTAAAATCTGCGCACCGGCCATAGGATGGCGCTTAATATCTATCCACTCCTGGAGAGTCAACGCTGACGGTTTTAATAATATTTTATCTTCAATAGCAATTTTACCTAAATCATGCAGCTCGCAGGCGTCTCGAATTAATTCAACTTCTTTTATCGAAAGCTTCAATTCTTGCGCTATGGCTACCGCGTATCTAGCCACGCTCTCAGAATGGCTATGCGTATAATGATCGCGCGCGTCGATGGCATGCGCTAAAACCTTAATTGTGCGCATATAGTTGCTGCGTAAATCCTCATAAAGCCGGGTTAAATTCTTAGCGGAATCCTCTATACGTTTAGCTAAAATAACATTTTGTTTTTGTAACGCCGAATTTTGTTCATACATGCCCTGCATAAGCTTGCGGTTAGCAACCATCAACGAACGCAGTTCCGCGCCTTTTTGTAAAACAAAAAATAATTTATCTAAATTAATCGGTTTACTGATAAAGTCATAAACCCCCAACTGCGACATTTCTCGGGAAATATCCGGATCGATTTCATCCATAAAAATAATAATAATCGTATCAGGATCTAGCCTCTTGATTTTTTTCACAAAATCCGCAGTGCTTAAATCCGGCATGCCAAAATTAATCAGAATAATATCAGATTTTAATTCCTTAAAAGTTTCAATGCCGGCTTCGGAACTTAATTCGATCTGCGGGAGATAGCTACTGCTTAAGATCAGTTTTTCACGCAAATAGCGCGCAATCGCTTCGTCATCATTAACTATTAGGACTTTTGCTTCTGGCAATTTATTTCTCCGGTTTACATTATTAATTAAGTAAATAGATTATAAAGCTACTGCTGGTTAATTGCAATGATTTTGTTCTCTTCGGCGCGTAAATAATCTTTGCTTACGCCCGTATCAATAAAATCCCAAGGCAAAGGCTCATCTTGCGGCCGCTCCTTTAAATAAGCCTCATAATTGATGCCCGATTCCACAAATGCTTCCTGCCATCTGGCAAAATTAAAATGCTCATCCCAGGCGTCGAAACGCGCGCCTTTTTTAAAAGCGCATAAAATCACTTTGCTTAAAAGCCTATCCCCGCGCGATAAAACCCCCTCTAACAAACTCATATAATGATTATGGAAACTAAATCTTAACCTTTTATTCTTAACTTTACTCTTAATATAATTTTCTTTAGCTCGCATGCCCGCCAAGTCAAGCATGCCAAACCTTTGAAAAGCAGTATGCGGCTTAGGGATTAAAGTATTTACGCTAATATTTACCTGCGCCGGAGACTTATTTATTTTGCGCTTTAACTCGGAAACCTCGCTGGCAAGCGCCACTATTGCCTCCAAATCGCTTTCTTCCTCAAAAGGCAGCCCAATCATAAAATAAAGCTTAATATGCTGATAACCGTTAGTATAAGCTTGGGCCAAAGCTTCCCAAAAAATATTCAGATCAAAATCTTTACCGATAATATTGCGCATTTTTTCCGTGCCAACTTCCGGGGCAAATGTAAGCCCGGTTTTTTTAATCGTAGAAATAAGATAAGAAAGATTGCCCACGATATCGCGCGGCTTAATCGAAGGCAATGAGATGCTCACTCCTTTTTCTTTAAAATTACAAACTAGCTCTTTGAGTAATTCTTCCATTTGCGGATAATCGCTGACTGATAAACCGCAAAGTGAAACATCTTCGTAGCCGGTTTTTTTATATGTTTCCAAGCCTAATTTTAGAATATTCTCTTTACTTTTGGTGCGCCAAGGATAATACAAAGCTCGCGCCTGGCAGAAACGGCAGCGGTTAGGGCAGCCGCGCATAACTTCTAAGGTAATGCGGTCATGAATAATCTGAATATACGGCACAATCCAATCTGCGGGAAAATAACTATTATTAAAATCTTTAATAAACCGCTTCTTAATTAACTTTGGCACGCCCAAAGCAGGCACATAAACCCCTTCAATTTTGGCAAGCTCTAATAACAAATCCCGCCTTGATTTACCCTTATTCTCTTTATACCTATATACTATATCCAAAACCGCCTCTTCAGCTTCGCCAATAACAAATAAATCAATAAACTCATGCATTGGCTCAGGGTTTAGAACGCAAGGGCCCCCAGCAATAATCAAAGGATGATTCTCGCCGCGCTCGCAAGATTTAAGCGGAATCCCACCTAAGTCTAAAATATTTAAAACATTAGTAAAAAGCAATTCATACCCTAAAGAAAAACCAACAATGTCAAAATCACGCAACGGCTTTTTTGATTCTAAAGAAAAAATTTCTTGTATTTTCAAGCGTAAGGCCTTTTCAAAATCAATTGCCGGAGAAAAAAATCTCTCGCAAACTATCTCCGGAACATTATTTAATACGCCATAGAGAATCCGTATGCCTAGATTACTCATCCCCACTTCATAAAGATCCGGAAAACACAAAGCGAATTTTACTTCGGCCTTAGCAAAATCTTTTTTAGATACGTTATACTCATTACCAATATAACGCGCAGGCTTATGCACGCCTAATAAAATATCATCCATATTAAAACACCGACCTTCTTTTGCTAATGCTTGCCAAGAACCCTAAGGCAATAAAATTAACCAATATCGACGAACCGCCATAGCTCATTAACGGCAGCGGCACGCCTACCACCGGCGCCAAACCCATATTCATAGCAATATTAACCGAAACCTGTATCGCGAACATCAAAGAAATCCCGTAGGCAAGAAGCCTGCCAAAATGATCCTGCGTGCGCTGGGCGATTTTAAAACCTTCTCTGATAAGCAAATAATATAAAAATATAAGTAAAGAGCAGCCCAAAAATCCCCATTCTTCGGCAAAAGTAGAAAATATAAAATCCGTATGGCTCTCAGGGAGAAAATGCAATTGGCTTTGCGTGCCACTCAGCCACCCTTTGCCAAATAATCCCCCTGAACCAATAGCTATTTTTGCCTGAATAATCGTATATCCCGCGCCTAAAGGGTCAATATTGGGATTTAAAAAAACCAGCAGGCGCTCCTTTTGATACGGCCTAATATAATGCCAAAAAAAAGGCATAGTGGCAGCTATCGCTGCCGCCAATATTATCAAGTACCTTAACTTTATTCTAGTTAAAGATAGAAGTGCCATAAAAATTAAGAAAACAATCACTGCGCTTCCCAAATCCGGCTGTTCGACAATCAACGCAATAGGGATAGCTACGAATATAAAAGGCACAACCAGGCCCTGCCATATTCCAAATTTACCTGACATCAAAGACGTATCACTTATAGATTTCCGGCTAAAATATCTGGCCAGGAAAATTACAAGCACTATTTTAGCAAACTCAGATGGCTGAAAATTAAACCAAGCAAATTTTAACCATCTCTGCGCGCCCAGCCGCACAATCCCTAAAACAAATACCAGCAGCAATAAAAATATCATAAGCGTATATAATATATAAGTTAAATCCCAAACTCGGCGATAATCGCTTTTTTGTAATAAAAAGAAAAACGCTAGGCCAATAATCACCCAAAGCAACTGGCGCTTATAAATCTCCTGCCAAAGCAAACCGCTTTTCTGATAGGTGCTGCTATATATAGAAAGTATACCTATAGAAACAATAATCAAAGCCACAACTAATAATAATAAACTTGATTTTCGCATAATTATAAACCTGCTATATTAACCCCTCTTTAATCATTTCTTCTATAACCTGCTTTGCCGCGACGCAAGAATAATAACCCGGGCCGCCGTGCTCTAAAAATACACAAATCACAAACCTTGGCTCATTATAAGGAAAAAACCCGGTAAACCAGGCATGCGGCTGGCCCGGAGGCGCCTGCGCGGTCCCGGTTTTTCCGGCTACAGTTACCGATAAATCCGCAAGTACATGGCCTGTGCCTTCAGGATTAGCTACTACCGCCTTTAAACCCTGGCGCACATAATCTATAGTGCTGTTCTTTAAATGCAGATTAACCGCTTTTTTCTGTTTAGTTAAAATATCCTCACCGGCAATGCTCTTTATAATACAAGGCGTTACTAAATATCCGTTATTGGCAAACACTGCCATCATACGCGCCATTTGTAACGGTGTCACTAAAACATCCCCCTGGCCAATACTAAAATTTGCCGTATCGCCGTCAAACCAATTTTTAAACCGTTTTATTTTCCTCAAGAGCGGCGAAGGAATATACCCTGCCGCCTCATAAGGCAATTCGCATCCGCTAGTTTTTGCTAAACCAAAACGCAAAGAGTACTCATGTAGCGCAGGCGCCCCGGTTAAAAACCCTGCCTTATAAAAAAATACATTGCAGGAATGCGCGAGCGCGCCTATTAAATCCTGTAGCCCATGCGTACTCCAACATTTAAACTCCTGTTTACCCACTAAAATAAATCCTTGACAGAGAAAACTAGTCGAGGAATTAATCTTTTTGGTTTCTAGTGCCCCAGTAGCAACAATTACCTTAAAAATCGACCCCGCGGGATACGCGCCGGTGATCGCGCGGTTAATCAAAGGCGCGCCTGGATCATTAAAATACCCGGCAATCGTAGAATTAGATTTATTTACAAAGCTTTCCGGATTAAAACCCGGGGCGCTGGCCATTACAATAATCTCTCCGCTATAGGGATCCATTATTATAATACAGCCTTTTCTTCCCGCTAAAACACTCTCCGCTATTTTCTGCGCTTTTAAATTCAAGGTTAATTGAATATCCTTACCGCTGCTGGGAGATTCAAAACCTAAAACACGCACTGACTTGCCGCGATGATTAACCTGCAAAGATAGGCCGCCGGCTTCCCCGCGTAAATAATAATCATATTTTTCTTCCACTCCGCCAAAGCCAACCAGGTCTTTTGTTTTATAGCCATAGTCCTGAAGTTGTGTCAAGCGCCAACGGTCTATTTCGTTTACATAACCGATCACATGGCTAGCCAGGCCCGCGTAAGGATAACGGCGGGCAGGCCGCGGCTGAATAACTATTCCCGCCAATTCAGGCTTTAATTCTTCAAGAGAAATTGCTTTTTTAATATTGATATTCTTGGCAAGAGTTACCGGGACCGCCGGAGCGATGAAACCTGCCCTATAAATTTTCTTTAGCTCTAAGGGGTCCCGCTCTAAAACATCGGCAACGATTTTTAATTCCCGGTCAAGGCTAGAAACATCCTGCGGCAAAACAATCGCATCAAAAAAAAGTTGGCTATCCACGATTACTTCGCCGCTGCGATCCAGAATCTTTCCCCGCGCGCCTTGCTTTGAAATCAAACGGATAGAATTACTATCGCTTAAGTCTTTATACCTTTTGCCTTTTACAACCTGTAGATTAAATAACCCAAAAACCAAAACCAGGCAGATTAACGTAACTATAAAATAAATTATTCTCTCTCTAAACATTTTTTTGATGAAAAATATTCATGCCTTATATAACGAAACATTAAAGGCGAAATAGCTAATGTATAAACGCATCCAATAAAAGCAGTGCGCATGAAAATACCTATCGGAATGTGCCTGCCATAATAAAAAAATATTAATTTAACCGCTAGGCTATTTATCAAAAACACTGCCAGTAAAACCAATGTGCGCATAAAATTATTTTCTAAAACCACTTTACGCGATAGTTTTATAATTAACAGCCCCCAGGCCGCGAATAAAATAGTATGCATCCCGCCCGTATTTATGCTAAAAGCATCTTTACACAGCCCGGCAAAGGCGCAAAAAATTATTGCCCATTTAAAATCAAACCCTATAGCCGCAATTACCACAAGCACTAAGAGTAGGTCTGGCTTAGTGTTAAACACCCTAAAAAAATTAAGTATTGTCGCCTCAAATAAAACTGTGGCAAGAATTATAACTAAGAATAAAAGCTTTTTCACGGCAGGATTATTAATATTTCCTCGATATTAGAAAGATTGACCGCTGGCTTGATTAAGCAATGATAGCTTAAGCCCGAAGAATCCTCAAGCATTTCCATAACTGTGCCAATAATCAAACCCTTAGGATACTCCTGGGTAAGCCCGGCACTGACCACTAAATCCGCAATTTTTATATCCGCATTTTGCGGCAGGTATTTCATGATCAAAAAATCGCCCAGCGCCCCAGTTACCAACCCCTGCTGGCGGCTGCGCTGGATCACGGAAGAAATTGCAAAATCCGGGTCATTAATCAACATAACTTTACTCGTATATTTTGAAACCTCAGCAATGCGCCCAACCAGGCCCAAATGCGTCATTACCGTCATCCCTAGCTTTATACCGCTGGAACTTCCTTTACCAACAATAATTGCCGATACCCAATTATCCGGCGACCTGCCAATTACTTGCGCCGCAATTACCTTATAAGAAACCTTTTGTTTAAACCCCAGCAATTCTTTTAGGCGCTCATTCTCTAACTGTATCTCCTGCATAGCGCTGATCTTTCTCCTTAAAAAATACATTTCATTAATCAATCTTGCGTTCTGTACATAATTACGATGATAAAAAATTATCCCGCTTATTTCACGCTGTATTGAATTAAGAATATTAAGGGGGAGTTTTGATATATCGGAAAGCGGCTGCTTAAAAACAGGGGCTGCTGCCGTAAGGCATAAAAACAACAAAACAAATACAATACAATAAATTAAATTCTTGCGTTTAAGTCTAAACACATTTTATAGAGATAAATTTAGGCGTGTACGTCAGATTTTATCGAAACGGTTACTTTCTTCAAGTACCGTATTTCATTCAATATTCTACCTGTGCCTTGAGCAACTGCAGTCAGAGGATCGTCTGCGATATGAACCGGTAGGCCTGTTTCTTCAGAAATCAATTTATCCATACCCCTTAGCAGGGATCCGCCGCCTGCCATAACAATACCATGTTCAATCAAATCCGCGGCTAATTCCGGCGGAGTTCTTTCTAATGAAATTTTAGCTACTTCTAATATGGCGCGCAAAGGCTCCTGTAATGAATCCCTTACTTCTTCAGATGTAATCGTCACTGACTTAGGAAGCCCGGCAACTAAATCCCGGCCCCTGACCTCTAAGGTCATTTCTTCTTCTAAAGGATAAGCCGATCCGATTTTTATTTTTATGTCTTCAGCGGTACGCTCACCAACCATAAGATTGTAAGTCTTCTTCAAATATTCTATAATTGCCTCATCCATCTCATCGCCGCCGATACGGATAGACTTGGAAAAAACTATGCCTGATAATGAAATTACGGCGATCTCAGTTGTGCCGCCGCCAATATCGATAATCATATTACCCACAGGATCCTGAATAGGCAAGCCCACGCCGATAGCCGCGGCAACCGGCTCTTCAACTAAAAATACTTCTCTGGCGCCCGCGCGTTCCGCGGAATCTTTTACCGCGCGCTTTTCCACTTCGGTAATTCCGGAGGGAATAGCAATAACAATTCTTGGGCGGACTAAAACTCGGCGATGATGCACCTTCTTAATAAAATAACGCAGCATGGCCTCGGTAATTTCAAAATCAGCGATAACGCCGTCTTTCATCGGGCGAATAGCTATTATATTACCGGGCGTGCGGCCAAGCATGCGCTTGGCCTCTTCGCCAACCGCTAAAACATGAGACGTCCCGCGCTCAATCGCCACAACCGACGGCTCGCGTAAAACCACACCCTCGCCCTTAACATAAACTAAAGTGGTGGCTGTGCCTAAATCTATACCCATATCATTGGAAAACAAACCCAAGACATAATTAATAGATTTTTTCATAATCTCTTTGAAATTAATCATATGAGGGATTTTAGCAGAGTTTAAACCTCAAGTCAAATAAAAAAATTTTATCTTATGTAGGGAACGGTCGCGACCGTTCCCTACATCAAGCATTAAGCTTTCTTTAACATATTTAACATTTTTACAAAATCAGGAAATGATTTATCTATACAAGAAACATTATCAACGCTTACTTTACCCTTAGCAACTAAGCCAGCTATAAGCATGCTCATAGCAGTGCGGTGATCGTCAAAGCTTTTTACTTTTGCGCCATGCAAACTACCCGTACCAAATATAGTTATATCATCACCTGAAACATTAATTTTGGCGCCCATCTTGGTTAGATTCTCAGTCATAGATTTAATGCGGTCAGTTTCTTTAACGCGTAATTCGCCCACCCCTTTAAATATAGTTCTACCTTTAGCAAAACAGGCAGCAACCATCAAAATCGGCAGCTCATCAATCAACGAAGGGACTTCTTCTTTCTTAACTACTATGCCCTTAAGTACGCTTGCCTTTACTACCAGATCACCTATCAGCTCAAAGTCTGTGGTCTGTGGTCTGTGGTCTGTGGTCTTAATATTAGCTCCCATTCTCTTTAAAACCCTGACTATTCCAATCCGCGATGGATTCAAGCTTACGTTCTTTATAGTCACTAATGACCCGGGTAAAATTGCCGCCGCAACTATAAAAAAACTTGCCGAAGAAATATCTCCGGGGATATATACCTTGCCCGGTGAAACTAATTCTTTACCGCCCTTAATCTTTATTTCTTTTTTATTTACCGTAATATTTGCTTTAAACAATTTTAACACGCGCTCAGTGTGATCGCGCGTAGAAATTGGTTCAATAACTTTAGTTGTCTCTCGGGTAAACAATCCAGCCAAAAGAATTGCCGACTTCACCTGCGCCGAAGCCACCGGCATCTTATAACTAATGCCCTTCAAGCTCCCTCCAGTAATAATTATCGGAGAATATTCTTCCTGACCGTAGACCGTAGACCGTAGACTAGAGACTACTGTTGCGCCCATTTTCCTAAGAGGCTCAGTTACTCTACGCATAGGACGTTTGGATAAAGATCTTCCTGCAATTAATTTACTTTCAAAGTCCTGGCCTGCTAAAACCCCCAGAAGCAGGCGCAGAGTTGTGCCAGAATCGCCCACAAAAATAGGGCTTGCGGATTTTTTTAATCCATAAAGCCCTTGGCCTAAAACTTCAACCTTATCTTTATTAATATTTATCTTGATACCTAATTTACGAAAAACTCCCAAAGTAGCTAGGCAATCTTTACTGGCGGGAAAATTGCTAATTAACGTTCGGCCTTTTGAAAGCGCGCTCAATACAAGCGCGCGGTGGGCGATAGATTTATCACCCGGTAAGAAAACTGGGCCCCGAACAAACATTATTTTGCCTTAAGCACAGCCTTATCGCCTTCAACTATTTTGCCCTTAATATCAGGCGAAGTATAGCCTGCGGCAGCCATAGAGTCATGGAGCTTCTCTACTTTTACGTCACCGACAAATTTATTATCATGGTAAATAGAGAAAACATCTCCCATAACCACGCCATCTTTACTGCCTAAATTTATTACCGCGAAATTATATTCTTTATTAATGACCAGAACCTTGGCCTCGGAAACAGCTTGAGGCGCCGCAACAGGTTTCACATCTTGCTTTACAATAGGCTTTGCTTCTTCTTTAGGAGCGGGCTTCGCCGTTTCTTTAGGGGCCGGCTTTTCTTTTGCAACTGGTTTCTCTTTTACGGATTTTTGTTTTGATTTTACAATAGAGGCATCCGGGACAGGAGATTCATTCGTTACCACTACTGTGCCTAATTCTACGCCTCGAGGCGCTTGCGGAGTTTTCATCTGTGCCTCTAAGGCAGTAATCTTCTTTTCCAAATCCGACTTCTTTAATGATAAATCTTTTAATTGTATTTTTGTGTCTTCAATATCTTTCTGCGCCTGAGTAAACTTAACCTCTAAAGCTGCTTTCATATTCTTTTGTTGATCCAATTCCAAACCTAGCTGATCCGCCCTGCTCATTGCGTCTTCTTTTGCGGTTTTCTCGGTAGCAAGCTCAGCTTTAGTTTTTTCTATTTCCGCGCCGGCTTCCTGTAATTTAAATTCCAAGCTAGCGATGGTTTTTTTGGCCTCTTCAAGCTTAGTTTCAGTTATTTTCTGTTTTGCGCTAACATCATCAAGCTGTTCCTGAAGTACCGTATTTCTCATCTTCTCTTTTTGAAGAAGATAAAATACGCCGCCTGCCGCGACTAAAGAAATTATTATGACGACGATTAACAAAATTATTGGGGCTTTACCAGAATTCCGCATCTGTCCTCCTTGCCCAGAAAGGGCTCGACCCGCGTAATACTTATTAACGCGGGGTATTTTCGCTAAATTGATATTTAGGTTTATTTAAGCCTTATGATATAACAGGGTTTATAAAAAATCAAGATTTATTTCATCTTAAACTCTTCCGGTATCTCAGAATCAAACTCTACAAATTTTCCTGTACCCGGATGAATAAATCCAATATACTTCGCATGTAAAGCCAAACGCTTGAAAACACCAGCCTTACCGTATTTGGTATCGCCTAAAATCGGATGCCCGATAAAAGCAAGATGCACCCTTAGCTGATGCGTCCTTCCAGTAAATGGCTCCAGCTCTAACATGCTATAATTATCCGCGCGCGTTAGCGTGCGGTAATAAGTCTTAGCGTATTTTGTGTTTTCAGCATAAGAAGCCGACATACTTTTTCTCTTATGTGGGTGCCTTCCAATAGGGACTTCAATAACATTTTCGTCAAACTCCATCTTACCGCTAACTAAAGCAACATATTGGCGTTTAATACTATGCTCGGCAAACTGTTTAGCCAAATCTAAATGCGCGACATTATTTTTCGCGATCACGAGTAACCCGGAAGTTTCTTTATCCAATCTATGCACTATTCCCGGGCGCTGGGGGTTTACGCTAGATAATTTCTTAAAGCGATACATGAGCGCGTTAACTAAAGTATGCTCAAGGTTACCCGGAGCGGGATGAACCACTAGCCCTATTTGTTTATTTATAACCGCCAAACTTTCATCCTCGTAAACAACATCCAAAGGAATATCCTCCGCGCAAAGAAGCGCGGCTATTTCCTTGTCTTTAATTTGAATCCTAACTTCATCATCCGCCTTTACTTTATGATGCGGCTTGGTGGAATCCGCGCCATTTAAAAACACCATTTTATCTTCTACTATTTTTTTAAGATGCATGCGTGAAATGCCCAATTTCTCCTTATTGGCATATTCCATAATAAAAACATCCAAGCGTTTGCCGGCGTCTTCGGGGGAAGCTTTAAAAATATATTCGTTCATATTATTCTCACACTGTGTCATTGCGAGGAGCGCTTTTTGCGACGAAGCAATCTTGAAAGATTGCTTCGCTCACTTTCGTTCGCTCGCAATGACACTAGTTTAAACAAAGAAAATACAAATAACCCGATACTTAAAAATTGAAACAAAGTAAGCCCATGAAAAACGATCGCGTTATCCGTGCGCCAGAATTCAATAAAAAATCTTTTTATCGAATAAAGAAAAAAGTAAGAAAAAATAATCTGCCCCGGTTTATACGCCTTTTTTTGTAAAAATAACAAGATAAGAAAGATTATAAAAAGTAAGGCCGATGCATACGCCTGCACCGGAAAGATTATTGTTTTTCCGCCGCAGCAGCCATTTAACAAGCAACCCAGCCTGCCAACTGCCTGCCCCAAAGCCAGATACGGCGCGATAAAATCCAACATCCGGTAAACAGGTATCTTCTTAATCTTTAAATATACTAAACCTAAAGCCGAACCTAAAATCAGCCCGCCAAACCAACTTAAGCCTCCATATTGCAACATAAATATCTCCGCGGGATTTTTAGAATAATAAGCGAAATTTTCTATTGCGTAGAATAAGCGCGCGCCGATTATGCCAAACAAAAAACAAGTAAAAGTAAAATTGAATATGTGGTCCGGCAGAATCCCGTGTTTTTTAGAATTTAATGTGGCGAAAGATGTAACCGTTAGAAACGCCAGCGCCAGCATAAATCCGTAGGAATAAATTTTAAGCGGGCCTATTTGACAGATTATTGGATGCATGTAATATTGTCCACCCTAAAAGAATCGCGCCTATCGTGATTGCGGAATCCGCAACATTAAACACCGGCCAAATACGAAAATCAAGAAAATCAATTACATAACCAAAATATATACGGTCGATAAGATTGCCTATCGCGCCTGCCAAAATCAAACCTAAAGCAATTTTTTCTAGAGTTAGCTTTTTAACCTTATTTTTTTTAATATTGAAATAAATTAATGCCACGGCAAATACAGCGGTTAAAATTAAAAGCGGCACCTGATTTTTTAGAATGCCAAAAGCCGCCCCGCGGTTATGCACTAAGCTTATATGAAAAATTCCTTTAATAACCGGGATAGACTGATTAAGCGCTAAATTTTTAATAACAAGAAATTTGGTAAGCCAGTCTAAGGAAAGGATAACTGCAATAATCAGAAAAATCATTCAGAAAGGGTAATTACTTCTTCTCCTTTTTCTCCTGACATTTTAAGCAAAGGCGCGCTGAAGGGACTGCTTTTAGCCTGTTTTTAGCAATTAGCCCCTTACAGGTTTCACAAACCCCAAAAGTACCGTCTTCAATTCTTTTTAAAGCATCGCCGGCTTCATACAAGGCTTCTCTTTCATTAGAAGCCAAGCCTAAAGAAAATTCCCGATCGTAATTATCGGTAGCCACATCCGCCATGTGGAAAGAATACCCCGAGATATCGCCAGAGGCCTCTTTCTGGGATTTTTTGGTATCTTCAGACAAATGCTTTATTTCATCAGCAATATCTTCTTTTTTTTTCAAAATAATCTTCTTAAACTCCGCTAAATCTTTTTTAGTATATTTCTTTTTTAAAGCCATTTTATTCTCCAATCGCATCCAGGCACCTGCTGCAAAGCAACGGGTGCGAGTTATTTTTACCCACAGAGCCGGAGTAATTCCAGCAGCGCACGCATTTATCGCCTGTGGCCAGGGCTACGGTAATTAAAATTTCCGCATCGCCCTTTTGGATCTCAACTTGAGAGACCTTAAAAACCTCTAAGAGGTCATCTTTCAAGCTGTCTAAGTATTTATAACGAATTTCGCTATTTGTCAATAGAATTATTTTGGCATCAAAGGAACTGCCGATTTGTCCGCCTGAACGCTTTTCTTCTAAGGCTTTGGCAATATCCGGAATAAGTTCCATTGCCTGATTTAGTTCTCGGCCTGCCTCACCAGAAAATAAATTATTTATCTTGGGCCACTCAAGTAAATGGACACTCTCTGAAGAAGTATCTTTGGGCATAATCGCCCAGATTTCCTCCGCGGTAAAAGTTAACAGCGGCGCCATAATCCTGACTAAAACATTTAATATTTCATAAATAGTAGTTTGGCTGGCCTTGCGCTCAATAGATTTCGCGGCGTAAGTATAGAGCCTGCCCTTAGCCATATCCAAATAATACATGGAAAGCGCTTCATTGCAAAAATCATATATGCCTTTATATGCCTTGTAAAATTCAAATTCATCGAAGCTTTTAGTAACTTCGGCAACCATCTCTTCAAGTTTAAATAAAATCCATTTATCGATTTTCCTTAAGCGCGCGTAATCAATTTTATCGAGTGCCGGATTAAAATCATATAAATTACTTAAAATAAATCTAACTGTATTCCTGATTTTGCGGTAACTTTCAGACAAGCGCGATAGAATCTGCGGCGAGATACGGATATCTTCGTTGTAATCGCTGGAAGCTACCCACAGCCTTAAAATATCCGCGCCATAATCTTTGATAATATTAAAAGGCGAGATTACATTGCCCAAAGACTTAGACATCTTACGGCCTTCGCCATCGACCACAAAACCATGAGTTAATACGCTTTTAAACGGCGGCTCGCTGTCAATACACATCGCCGGAATGATCGACGATTGAAACCACCCGCGATGCTGATCTGAACCCTCTAAATATAGCGCGGCCGGAAATTCCAGTTCTTTTCTCTTTTTTAATACTGCGAGGCTCGAGACACCAGAATCAAACCAGACATCTAAAATATCCACGCCTTTAGAAAATTCCCTACCACCGCAGGCCAAACACTTAAAATCTCCGGCAGGCAAGAAATCTTTAACCTCTCTAGTAAACCAAGAGTCCGTCCCCTCTTTAGCGATAAATTTAATAAAATTATCTATTACGTCAGGGCATAAAAATTCATCCTTGCATTTATTGCAGATTAACGCCGGAATCGGGACACCCCAATATCTCTGGCGCGACAAACACCAATCCGGGCGAAGCCCAACCATGGCCTTAATGCGCTCCTGGCCCGACGCTGGAATCCAGCGCACTCGCTTTTCAATCGCCGCCAATAATTTATTTCTTAAATCATTGTGTTCGAGGCTCAAAAACCATTGTTTTGTCGCCCGAAAGATTATCGGAGTTTTACAGCGCCAACAATGCGGATATGAGTGCTGAATACTTGCGCTAAAAACTAACATCCCGATATTAGTTAATTTCTCAATGATCAATTTATTAGCCGAATAAACATTCTGCCCGGCAAATTCACCAGCCGAAGCATCAAATTTTCCCTGCGCATCCACTGGCATTACAATATCTAATTTATATTTTAATCCGGTCCAATAATCTTCATTACCATGCCCAGGGGCAGTATGCACCAGCCCCGTACCATCCTCGCGCGAAACATAATCCGCCAAAACTACCTTACCTTTTCGTATCCCAAAAGGATGCGTATAAACTAAGCCCTCTAATTGGCGGCCGCTTACTTCTTTTGTTACTCCAAGATTTTCAATTCCTGCTTGGGCTAAAACTTTATCCAATAAATCCCGGGCAATAATTAAATTACCTTTATTAGTTTTAACAAAACAATAGCTTAAATCCGGATGCACTGCCACTGCCACATTAGCAATTAAAGTCCAAGGAGTTGTAGTCCAAATAACTAAATAGGTGTCGGCTAAGTTCTCTAATTTAAATTTAACATATACTGAAGGTGAAGTATGGTTTTCATACTCTACCTCTGCCTCGGCAAGCGCGGTCTCGCACTTAAAACACCAATTGACTGGTTTTAAGCCCCGATAAATATAACCCTTCTTAACTAACTCATTAAAAGAACGCACAATCGCTTCTTCATAATCCGGCGCCAAAGTCAAATAAGGATTTTCCCAATCGCCAAATACACCAAGCCGCTTAAACTGCTCGCGCTGGTTAGCCACATATTTCATCCCATAATCAAACGCTTTTTTGCGAAACTCTACCCTATCGATCTGCGACTTATGAATTCCTAATTCCTTAAATAAGGCATGTTCAATGGGCAAGCCATGGCAATCCCAGCCCGGCACATACGGCGAATCAAGCCTTAGCATAGTCTTAAATTTTATAATAATATCTTTTAAAATTTTATTTAAAGCATGGCCTATATGAATATCACCGTTAGCATAAGGCGGGCCGTCATGAAGAATATATTTTGGCAATCCTGCCGATTTAGCGCGGATTAATTTATAAATATCCTCTGCGGCCCATTTCGCCAATAAAAGCGGCTCGCGCTTAGGCAAATCCGCCTTCATCGGAAAATCTGTTTTAGGTAAATTTAAAGTATTTTTATACTCAAGGCTATTTGACATATTTACCGATAATAATATTTAAATCTTTTTTAACCTTCGCCGGAATGATTTTAGCATTAGTAACAATGGCAAACTTAAGCGCCTCCTGGCAAGAGCAGGGCTTATCTAAATCTATATTTTTAATTACTTCTCTAAGCGCTTTTTTAGCATTTTCGGTATTTTTATTTAAATTATTAATAATCATCTCAATAGTTACCGAATCATGCTGTGGGTGCCAACAATCATAATCAGTAACCGCCGCTAAGGTAGAATAACACATTTCTGCTTCGCGCGCCAATTTTGCCTCAGGCATATTAGTCATCCCAATAATATCCATGCCCCAGCTGCGGTAAAGATTGCTCTCGGCAAGTGTGGAAAACGCCGGGCCTTCCATATTAATGTAGGTCCCTTTTGGATGCACCCTTAAATTCAAATCTTTAACTGCCATGTATATATCTTTAGCCAAACTACCGCAAACCGGATGCGCCAAGGCAATATGCACGACAATGCCCTTATCAAAAAAAGACATTTCGCGGGCGGAATTTGTGCGGTCCACAAATTGATCCACCACTACAAAATCTAACGGTTTTAATTCTTCCTTGAGGCTGCCGCAAGCGCTGATCGAAATAATTTTCTTAACACCAAGCTTTTTCATCCCAAAAATATTCGCTCGGTAATTAATATGGCTAGGTGGTATTTTATGCCCCAGATCATGGCGCGGCAGGAAAACCACGCCTTTACCTTCCAGCTCGCCTAAAACAAATTTTCCTGAAGGGCTGCCAAACGGCGTAGTAACCGCTTGCCTTTTTACTTTCTTTAACCCCTCAATATTATAAAGCCCGCTTCCGCCGATAATTCCAATTCTGCCGCTCATATTTATCTCCTCTAACAATAATAACAAATTAGGCAGCCACAAGGGCTGCCCCTACATTTGGGACAATTCTTTTGCGCGCGCATGCGCGGCTTTTACTGCCTCAACCAAACTACCGCCTTTATTTAAAACTATAAATGCTGCCTCGGTTGTGCCGCCTTTAGAAGTAACCTGCTTAATTAACTCTTGCGGCGCAATTTTTGTTTTATTTAAAAAACTAATTGTACCTTCGTATGTCGATTTAACCAAGGCCTTAGCGTCATCCGGATTAAACCCTAACGCCTCTGCCGCAGCTTGAAAATCCTTTAAAAAACTCGACTTATCCTTATCTATAAAATGACTTACATACGCCGGCCCGCTTCCAGATACAGCTGTTGCCGCATTCATCATGCTTTCCTCTAAACAAAGAGTCTCGCCCATATATTCAAATAAGCCTTTAGCAAAATCAAAATCTTCCTGAGAAGCAAATTTACCTTGCGTTAAACAGGTTATCCCTGAGCCCACCCTAAGCGGCATATTCGGCATTGCCCGGACTACGCGCGCTGCCCCTAAAGCTTTTTCAATATAGCCAGTAGTAATCCCTGCGGCAATACTAATAATTAATTTATCTTTAACATGATCCTTTATTTCATGCAGTAGGGAACGGTCGCGACCGTTCCCTACAAAATCCTGAGGCTTAACCGCCAGAATCAAAACATCTGACTTTTTAACTAAACTTACAACATCAGAACAAACACATACGCCTTGAGCATCTTTACTCTTCACCGCTTCTTTATCAAAAACAAATATTTGATAATTATCTTTGAGCTGCTCGGCAATCGAGCTCCCCATATTCCCAAAACCAATTATGCCGATTTTCTTATTCATAATAATAATGTAGGGAACGGTCGCGACCGTTCCCTACTCAAATATTGCTCTTCCAATTCTAACCATGGTCGCGCCCTCTTCGATTGCTACCTCAAAATCATCGGTCATACCCATGGATAAAATTGACAATGTAGGGAACGGTCGCGACCGTTCCCTACCAAGTTTATCCCTTAATTCTCTAAGCATTCTAAAATACGGCCGCGCTTTCTCTGGTTCATCCACTAACGGCGCAATCGTCATTAAACCTCTTACCTTAATATTATGTAGGGAACGGTCGCGACCGCTGCCTACACTATTAAATATCTCAATCACATCTTCCGGCAAAATCCCAAATTTTGTCGCCTCAGGCGAAGTTTTGATCTCTAAAAGAACGTCTTGAATTTTATTTATCTTTCCTGCCTGTTTATTAATTTCCTCGGCTAAATGCAGCGAATCTACCGAATGAATCAAATCAAAAATCCGCACCGCATCTTTGACTTTATTAGTCTGCAAATGCCCCACCATGTGAAAATTAATTGAGGACCGTAGACCGTAGACCGTAGACCGTAGACCAAATTTTAAAAGAGCCTCTTGAACCTTATTCTCACCAATATCTGTAATCCCGGCGTCAATCGCTTCTTCAATTTGCTCTACCGGCCTATTCTTAGTAACCGCAACCAGCGTAATTTCTTTAGGGTTTCGCCCAACTTTAGCGCAAAGCCCGTCAATACGCCACCTAATTTGCTCAATATTATCCTTAATCATAAATTGTTATGCTATTATACCGCGAAAAAGAGAGAGGTCAACGAAAAGAAGAAACAACTCTACTTAGATCACTACATCAAAATATTTGTTTCGCAGCCAATTAAAATTACAGAATTTACATACAGCGTCTTGAGCATTTCTTATTCTTTTAGAATTTCTTAAGCATCCTTATAAGGCGCAGCAGTATATGGTTGTTGAGCCGATACCTTTCATATAATAACCATGAGGGCATGTTGCTGCTCCACCCAGTAATGATGTCCAAACACAAGTAGCAGATGCTGAACGATCTACTGTTGGCTTCCATTCTACCGCCCCAGTCGCATCTACCGCGGTAAGCACATCACCAGGATTAGGAGGGCTCTCATATTTCAAAATAATACGAGCAGGGTCAACACTCGTACCGAAAAGCTCTAAAGAAGAACTACGCATAATCCCGCCTAACCACACCCCAGCACTATTCCGAGCAGGTTCAAGCGCAATATCGCCCCCCATAACATGTAATCCCCACATCTGCCCGGGCGTCACAGTATTTACTATATTCATCATAGACTCTTGATTCTTCCCAATTCTTATATATTGCCCCGACACACCATCATTCCCATCTAAACTATTTATAGTTATAAGAGGAGGAAAAGAATGAACAACTACAATTTTACTATTATCTACTTTTATCTTGCCATTCACTACCAACTTAGCGTCTAAAGGTGTAGCTCCTGTGTTTCCCGTACCAATTCCAACATTTCCCGTATTCGTATTGTATATGTCATTGCCATTTTCCCCCCAATACGCGCCACCTGCGCCTGCGCCAGATGCCGGCCCCCACACAATTCCGTTACAAATTCTTAGTTGATGCATATTTAAATTATAATACATTGTCCCTTCAGAACTGCATGAACCGGGATCAAAAGAATTATTATAAGGAAACAATTGTAAATCTTTATAACTTCCGTAAGGCGAAGGATAATAGGTAGTAATAGTAAACTGCTCCGATTGATCCGCAAAAGATAAAGAAAAAATTGCTACGGTTAATACTGCAGTAATAGCTAGGAACTTGAGAAGCTTGGGCATTGGTTGCTCCTTTCGAAGGTTATCCGCTAAAAATACTCCTGATACACTTCTTTGATGCGATTAGTGACCCGGCCAAAAAGGGTCATGGGTATTTGATTCACGGGAAGAAATTCTTTCTTTTTATCCTCAATTGCCTCGCAAAGCATGCCTAAGCAAGTCAAGTAAGTCAAATATTTCTGGCCGGAAAGCGCGCTGTCTTCTTTAATAAAATCTGCAATATCCGGATTACTAATGCGCCCAAGCTTGACCGGGATATTTAAAGTATTTTCCAAAATCTCAATAAAACCCTCCATCATAGCCGTACCGCCGGTCAAAGTAAAATTATTCACTTTATAAGCAGAAACTTTTTTATTAACCGCGTCCTTAATGCTTGAACACATAGATTTTGTCCCAACAGTAATTAATTCCGAAACTAGCCGCTGCTTAATCGGCTTATAAAGATTATTTTTCTTAATCAAAATCTCTTTGTCTTCGGCTATTTGTTCCGAAAACAAAGCCCCGCCGTGAGATTTTTTAATTTCATCTGCCAAGTCAAATGGCATTTTTAAGCTTTCAGAAAGTATGCGCGTCAACTCATTGCCGCCTAAATGCATTATTTCGATATCGCGCAACCTGCCATTTTCAAAAACTAATAGTTCAGTTATATCGCTGCCGATATCGCAAAATAAATTTACCCCCTCGTTTTTTTTGTTTAAAACTGCTTTGCTGGTTACTAACCCTGAAAAATGAAGTTCTTTAATTTCAAATCCAGATTGATTTATTACCCGGGTTAAACTCTGCACCGAAGATAATTTAACGCAAATCAAATATAAATCCACTTCCAGGCGATGGCTATAAAGCCCAAAAGGATTAGCAATATTATTTTTTGAATCTATTGCGTAACTAGCCGGGATCATATGTATAATTTCTTCCTCAAGGCCCGAGCCTAAAACACGCGCCTGCTCATTGACTTTCTGTATATCAGATAAAGTAATCACTTTATTGCCGCGCTCAGCTAACGGCATTATAGCGCGAGAGTGCTTAGTAATAATATCCTGCCCGGAGATATTAGTATAAACAAATCTAATATTAACGCCGGATTTGCTCTTAAGGGTTTTTAAAAGCTTGGTAATTACACTCACCGCGTCTATAGAGTTTACAATGATGCCATCTTTAACCCCGCGCGAAGGCAGGTTCTCAAAAAATATATTGTTAATCTGCCTGGCCTTTAAGGTGGCCACGCAAGCAGCTATTTTATCTGAACCAATATCTAACGCGCAAATATAATTATTATTTAGCATTCTTAACATCCTTTAATTTTATAACTGCTTCTTTAAACCTTAAATCTACGTATTCTACATTCGCAAGGTCTGAGCGGCCCTGTGTAACCAAACCCGCTAAGAGGCCAACTTTTTCCCTTAGATTCTCCGGGCTGATTTTAACCTGCAAATCCCCCACGGTAATCTGCTTATCGGCAAAAGAAATAAAGAACTCCGCGCTCCTGGAGCTCGAAACATCAATCCTGCTGATTTTATAATCATGCAGCGCCCTATTGCTTTTTAATTCATAAATAATATAAAGCGCGAAATACAGCTCTCTTATATTATTTTTTTTACCCAGCTTAAACCGCGAAGCTTTATTCTCCAGCCCCAGAATCAGCGGCAATCCTGAATCTTCTGCTTGAGCCGGAATATAAAAAATAACGCCTTTTGAATCTACGGCGAAAAATTTCGCGGCCAACTTCACAAAAGCTACCGGACGGCGCCTGATAAAATCAACATAAATCCGGTTCGGCAAAATCCTGACCAGCTTTATCTGGCTGTAATTCGGATACCTCTCTAGTATACCGCCGATTTCATCGCCTAAGCTGATATCAAAGATATTCTTGCCTTTTAAATAAGAAAAATCAACTACGCCCTGTTCCCTGACCGCCACATCTTTAATTCTAAAATACTCCGCGGTTGTAACAACCCTCCAAATATACCCAATCGCGCCGCCTATAGCAATAATAATTATCGCGAATATTACAACTAATTGGACAGGAAATTCCGGCTTTTGTTTATACCGGCGATGCTGCTTGGTTTTCCTTTTTTTCATATGCCAACCCTATTAATTTAAGGCATAACTGGCCAAACTCTACGCCTTTTGCTTTGGCTGCTTTAGGTAAAAGGCTAGTCGCAGTCATACCGGGAATCGTGTTTATTTCCAGAATAAACGGCACATTATTTTTATCCAAAATAATATCCACCCGTGACGAGCCATAACAACCTAAATACTTATGCGCGCTAATTGCTGCCTCACTTATTTTAAGCGCCACATCATCTTCCAGCTGGGCCGGCACTATGTATTCAGTTAAACCTGCCTTATACTTTGCTTCGTAATCAAAAAATTTGCGCTGGGTAACTATCTCCACAACTGGAAGCGCCTCTTCATCTAAAATACCTACAGTAAGCTCTCTTCCTTTAATATATTCTTCGATTATAACTTTATCATCTACGCTAAAGGCTAAATCTAAAGCGCTATTAAAATCTTTTCCTGCTTCAATAATAGATAAACCGATACTTGAGCCTCCGTTAGCCGGCTTAATCACCAAAGGCAATTTAAAATCCAAATATATTTCTTGCAGAGTAATCTTTGAATCCCTATTAATTATTCTATGTTTCGGAACATTTAAATTATTAGCTTTAAGGATTTTATGAGACGCGGCCTTATCCATTGCTTGCTTACTAGCCATTACCCCTGAGCCGGTATAAGGAATATGCATCTGGCCTAAAATCTGCTGAATTTGCCCGTCTTCTCCAAAGCGGCCATGCAAAGCTAAAAATGCGCAATCTATATCTTTAGTTTTAAGCAATTCGGCATTTTCCTGAAGGCTGTCGCTAGCAATGTCCACATCAACAACCTCTAAGCCCAAATCTTTTAACGCCAATGAAACTGCGTGCCCAGACTTAAAAGAAATTTCTCTTTCCGTAGACGGCCCACCCATTAAGACACCAATCCTCCCAAACTGGTCTACAGTCTGCGGTCTACAGTCTGCGGTCTTATCTAATTCCATATTTTAATTTCCGGCTCTAAATTAACTCTGAACCTATTTTTAACTTCCCGTTTTACTAAATCCATTAATTTCAAAACATCATCGCACTTGGCATTTTTTTTATTCAAGATAAAATTAGCGTGTTTTCTAGAAATCAGCGCCCCGCCGAATTTCGCGCCTTTTAAACCGCAGAGGTCGATCAACTTTCCGGCTGAACCTTGGTCAGGATTCTTAAAAACGCACCCTGCATTTGGATACGAAGCGTCTTGAGTTTTCTTACGCGTCAAAAGATATTCATTAACTTTACGCACAATTTCATTTTTCTCTTTTCTTACTAAACGTAAATCCACATCCAATATTATATATTTTTCTAAATCCGAGTGCCGATAAGAAAAATTAATTTTATTTTTTTCCAAAACTTTAACTTTGCCGTCATAATCCATAACTGTGGCTTTCTCAACTATTTCATAAATGCATCTGCCCCATGCCCCGGCATTCATTACCAAGGCCCCGCCTAAAGTCCCGGGAATGCCAGCTAAAAATTCAAATCCAGATAAACCTTCTAGAGCCGTAGCCTGAATAAGGCTGCCCAAGCTTGCGCCTGCCCTGGCAGAAACTAAATCACCCTTAATAGCCACAGACTTAAAAAAATCTGAGCTTAATCTAACAACTACCGCATCCACGCCTTTATCATGAATCAAAATATTACTGCCCGCCCCTAACACCAAAACAGGCATCGCCCCTTTAACCGCGGAAAGCAATAGCTTTAAATCTTCGCTATCTTTAGGCTCAACAAAAAAACGCGCCCGGCCCCCGATTTTAAAGGTCGTCCTGTTTTTTAGCGGCTCATCTAACCAGGCTCTGCCGCGTAAATTTTGCCACCAATTCTTCTCCAATTTTTACTATATCTCCCGCGCCCAAAGTTAAAACCAGGTCCCCTGAACGCATATTCCGGGCCACAAAATCTTGAATTTCTTGCCTAGCCAAAAAATA
Source organism: Candidatus Omnitrophota bacterium (assembly GCA_043808405.1). Classification (GTDB taxonomy): domain Bacteria; phylum Omnitrophota; class Gorgyraeia; order Gygaellales; family Profunditerraquicolaceae; genus JAZDEX01. The sequence goes on from JAZDEX010000007.1 coordinate 24,703, forward strand.
AACCTCTTTACCCGGATCCTGATCTTTTATTTTATTATACAAAAGTTTTCCGTCTATCCCCGGGATAGGCAGCTCGCTTGCCGGGTATATGTCGGTAATAATAACGCAATCTGCCTGAGCAAAGCTTTTGCTAAAATCATCCAGCAGAAGCTTAGTGCGGCTATAGCGGTGCGGCTGAAATATCGCCACCACTCTTTTTCTTGCCAAATTCGCCGCCGCGGACAACGTCGCTTTTATTTCGCTGGGGTGATGCGCGTAATCATCGATAAATAAGTAATCATCGTCTGAGAATTTTATCTCCAACCGCCTTTTTGCCCCTTTAAAATTCTTTAAAGCTTTTTTGATAATATCCAGGCTAATGCCCAATTCAAGCCCCAGGGCAATAACCGCTAAAGAATTAGAAATATTATGCTCTCCGCCTAAAGATAAATAAAACCTATCCACGAATTTATTTTTAGAGAAACAATCGAACTCCGAAGTAAGCCCATTAAGTTTTACATTTTTCGCGTAGACATCCGCGTTCGAATTTAAGCCAAAGAATATCTTGCGCCCGCCGTATCTTTCAAGGATATTTCTTAAGTTTAAATCATCCGCGCAAGCAAATACGCATCCGTTATTTTTAGTCTTAGCGACAAACTGCCTAAACGCCTCAATTTCATTATCAAAATTATTATAATAATCCAGATGCTCACGGTCAATATTTGTGATTATGGAATACTTCGGCTGGTAATATAAGAATGAGCCGTCTGATTCATCCGCCTCGGCAACAAAAAAATCCCCTTGGCCAGAACAGGCATTCATACCTATATTCTTTAAGATGCCTCCAATTACCGCGGTCGGAGAAAGCCCTGCCTCAAGCAAAAGGCAAGATGCTAATGATGTGGTTGTGGTTTTGCCATGGCTGCCGGCAATTGCCACAACATCTTTATTAACCATTAATTCCGCCAGGGCCTGGGCCCGCTTGATTATCGGAATTCCTTTTTTTATCGCCTCGATTATTTCCGGATTATCATTGGAAATAGCCGAAGAATAAACCACTACATCCGCATTCTTAATATTCTCGCTTCTGTGCCCAATATAAATCTGCGCCCCTAATTCCTTAAGCTGGCTAAGGATAGCGCTATCTTTAACATCAGAGCCGCTGGCGCCATAACCCCGGCACAAAAATAAATGCGCGATGCCGCTCATGCCGATACCGCCGATACCTATGAAATGATAATGCTTATTCATTGAGTATAGATTGTTTCCAGGCCGCGGA
>JAZDEX010000008.1:0-47966 GCA_043808405.1 Candidatus Omnitrophota bacterium
GGTGAGGATATTTAGGGTAGACAATCCTCATACAAAACCCGTTGCCTTTTGGGAATGGGTAATCGCTGAAGTAAAAAAAGATTATCCTGACGCGCTTTTCCTTGCTGAGGCGTTCACTAGGCCTAAGATGATGAACATGCTCGCTAAAATTGGCTTTTCACAATCATATACCTACTTTACCTGGCGTAATACCAAAAATGAACTTACCGAATATATCAATGACTTAACCAGGGCCGCGGCTGCAGAGTTTTTCCGGCCGAATTTCTGGCCGAATACTCCCGATATTTTGCATGAGTACCTGCAGAAAGGCGGCAGGCCAGCTTTTATCATCCGGCTTATCCTTGCTGGGACCATTTCTTCGAACTATGGGATATATGGGGGCGCGTATATAACCTGCCAGAGCCAACCTTATCCGGGTAAAGAAGATTATCTAAACAACGAAAATTACGAACTGAAAAACTGGGATTTAAACGCTCCGGGAAATATCAAGAAGGAAGTTACCCTGATCAATAAAATTAGGAAGGAAAACCCCGCGCTTCAGGCAACAAATAATATAAGCGTCCGGGAAACCAATAACGCCAACATACTTTTTTATGTGAAAGCCACTGGGGATTTGTCAAATATAATTATGGTGGTGGTAAATGTAGACCCGCATAATATGCAGGCGGGCCTGGTGAGCGTGCCATTGGGCGAGCTCGGTTTGCCGGCTGATGACGATTATATAGTTGAAGATTTATTCAACCATAAAACTTATTCCTGGAAGGGCGAGTGGAACTATGTTGAACTCGATCCTGTTGTAACGCCCGCGCATATATTGCGGGTCAAGAAAACAGGGAAGTGACGAAGAAAGCGCTTTCCTTGACAAGCTGGGTTTTATATGTTATGCTTACTTCCGTTTGGTATATAATAGGTTAGATTTCTTATTATTAATAAAATAGGCTTGGTAGGGAACGGTCGCGACCGTTCCCTACAGTAATTATTATGGTAGATATTATTAAACAATTTAATTGGCTGGATATTGTTGTAATCGTGCTTTTTCTGCGCGTGATTTTTGTCGCTATAAAAGGCACGCTGTTTGCCGAGCTTTTTAAGACGCTGGGCACAATATGCGCGATTTATATTGGCCTGCAGTATTACACAGCGCTTTCGGATTTTATCCGTGGCAGCATACCCCTGGAGAGCTTGCCCATGGAACTGGATTTTTTGGATTTTATTTCTTGTTCGCTTTTATCCATAGCCAGTTACCTTGTTTTTGTAATTTTGCGCGCGGCAGCGCGCCGGATATTCCATATGGAGCCGATTCCAGATATTGATAAGTGGGGCAGTATTATTTTAGGTTTTATCAGGTCGTTTTTGTTCATATCATTGGTAATATTTTTATTGGCATGTTCCACGGTTAGCTATATCAAAAGAGGCATTGCGGTTTCTTATACCGGAAAATATTTGCTTAATATCGCGCCGAGTGTATATAAAGGTATATGGAGTAATGTTACCTCTAAACTTATGCCTCAAGAAAAGTTTAATGATACGGTTTTAGAGGCGCAATCTTTAGGGGGCGCAAACGAGAAATAATGAATCTAAAAGAATTTTTTAATTGCGTTATAAGATTTGGCCTTGACCGCGATGTGCGTAAAACTCCAGGTAAAAATCCATATCCAGATTCAGCGCTTCTTTACGGCGACCCAAACAAAGAAATAAAAAGTATTTTAATCGGCATTGATATGGAAGTCGGCGAATTAGTTTTAGCCGAGCGCCTGCGCGAAAGAGAAGGTTTAGATTTAGTCATTTCGCATCACCCGGAAGGAATCGGTTTGGCGGGCCTGCCGGAAGTAATGCGCTTGCAGGTTGATATTTTAGTTAAGGCGGGGGTAAATAAAGAAACTGCCCGGGAATTGCTTGAGGAGCGTATCCGGGAAGTTGAACGCCGGGTTATTCCGGGCAATATTACGCGCGCGGTGGACGCGGCGCGTATTTTAGATCTACCGTTTCTTTGTATGCATACTCCGGCGGATAACCATGTGGCGCATTTTTTAGGTAAATTATTTGCAAAAGAAAAACCCAAAAAAGTAAAAGATATTGTTGAGATTTTAAAAACTATTCCTGAATACCAGGACGCGCAAAAAGATTTAGTAGGGCCCCGGATTATTCTGGGAAATCCAAACCGGGCGCCGGGCAAGATTTTATTGGAGATGACCGGCGGTACCGAAGGCTCCAAAGACGTATTTGATAAATTATATAAAACAGGCGTGCGAACGTTGGTATCTATGCATTTAAGCGAAGAACATTTAAAGAAGGTTAAAGACGCTAATCTTAACGTGGTTATTGCCGGCCATATTTCGTCAGACAATTTGGGTTTAAATTTACTTTTAGACCGCATTGAAAAACTTGCAGGGCAGGAATTTAAAACTATCTGTTGTTCTGGTTTTCGCCGCATCCGTCGTTAAAAAATTATTGCCATGAAAATTCCGGAAAATATCTTAGAGGATATTTTAGGCCGTATTGATATTGTAGAAATTATTTCAGGCTATATACCTCTTAAACGCTCAGGCCGCAATTTTAAAGCGCCGTGCCCTTTTCATCATGAAAAGACGCCGTCGTTTATGGTTTCAGCTGACCGGCAGATTTATCATTGTTTTGGCTGTCACAAAGGCGGCAATGTTTTTCGCTTTCTCATGGATTACGAGCGGATGGAATTTCCTGAAGCCGTGGAAATGCTGGCGAAAAAATGTGGCGTTGTTTTACCGGAAAGTAAGCCGCAAGACCCTAAGGCCACAAATTTTATTACCCAACTTTATAAATTAAATGAATTGGCAGCCGGATTTTATGAGCAGGGATTAAGTTTAGCGCCGGGGGCCCAAGCAAAAGATTATTTATTAAAGCGCGGCATAAAAGAGGAATCCTTAAAATTATTTAAGTTAGGATTTGCCGCGGATAAATGGGATGGGTTAATTACGTATTTAAGGGCCAAGGGCGTTCCGCTTTCTTTACTAGAAAAAGCAGGGTTAGTTTTATCTAAGGAAGGCGGCGGCTACTACGACCGTTTTCGTAACCGGGTAATTTTTCCCATCTTTGATATTAAATCACGCGTTTTGGCGTTTGGCGCGCGCGTATTACCTGCCCTGAGCCGAGGCGAAGGGGATAATAGTTTGCCGAAATATTTGAATTCTCCGGAGACCCCTGTATACACTAAGGGCAAACATTTGTACGGATTAAATTTTGCTAAAGACGCAATCCGTGATAACGATTACGCGGTGATTGTCGAGGGGTATTTAGATTTTTTAATGCCGTATCAAGAGGGTGTCCAGAATATAGTAGCTTCTTTGGGTACGGCGCTGACCCCGGAGCAGGCTAGGGCTTTGAAAAGATATACGCATAACATCGTTATGGTTTATGACCCGGATAAAGCCGGGGAAATGGCAACCCTGCGCTCCTTAGATATTTTTATTGAAGAGGGGATGAATGTTAAGGTGGTAAGTTTGCCGGAAGGCTTGGATCCGGATTTATTTGTGCGCCAGAATGGCGCGCAAGGTTTCCGGGAAAAGATTTTAGCGGCGAAAAGTTTATTTGATTATAAGCTGGGGATTTTAAAATTGCGCCATAACGCAAAAGATGTTGAGGGTAAATCTAATATTGCCGCGGCGATGTTACCCACTATAAATAAATTTGAGGACGCGGTTACCAAGTCCGAGTATATTAAAAAACTCAGCCAAGAGTTAAGCGTAACTGAAACAGCGCTTTGGGAGGAGTTAAAGAAAATAAAGGACGGCCGCTTAGCAGTTGATTTTAGCCGCGGGCAAACTAAGAAAGCAATAGATATTAATCCTACGGAAAAGATGTTGATTAAAATGATGCTTGAGGCGCCGGGCCTGGCTAGGTACGTAAAAGAAAATCTTATTCCGGAAGATTTTAAAGATGAGCGCGCATCGCGCATTGTTTCGCTGTTATTTAATTTTATCGAGCAGGGTAAAGAGATGGGGCCGAGTGTTTTAGTAAATCATATTGATGAAGAAGATATCGCGCAATTTATTTGCGAGTCGGCATTTTTAGACGTGGCGCAAGAGAATAAAGAGAAAGTTGTCGAAAATTGCGTTTGCCGCATGAAAGATGAGCGCCTTAAGAACCGGCGGCAAAATTTGCACGAGGAGATTAAAAGGGCGCAAGCTCTAGGCGACGAGGAAAAATTAAATATATTAATGCAGGAATTTCACAATTTAATAAAGAAGGGTTAAAAATGGCCAAAAAAGAATATAGCAAAAAAGATATCGAAAAAATTATCGCGCTGGGCAAGCAAAAAGGCTATCTTACTTACAACGATGTAAATGAGATGCTGCCTGAGGATATCGCGTCCTCTGACGATATCGACCGTATCTTTGAGATATTAGGCGAAGAAGATATTCAGTTAGTAGATAGCGATGATGATAATACTAAATCTGTGGATAAGGAGCCGGAAAAAGATAAGGAAGATATCTTAAGTGAGCAGATGCGCCTTGAGGAGCGCACGCTTCCTTTGGATGACCCGGTTAAAATGTATTTGAAACAGATGGGTTCTATATCGCTATTATCGCGCGAACATGAATTGGAATTGGCTAAAAAAATTGAAGACGCGGAGGAGAAATTTAAACATGCCGCGCTTTCCACCAGGTTTGTGCGTAATGAGATTGTGGCGGTAGCCCAAGAGATTGCTGAAGGCAGGGCTAACCTTGAAGAAATAATTAAGGAAGAGATTAAGCCTAAGAATGATGAGCTAATCCGCCGGATTAAAAAAACTATCGGGAGGATTAAATCTACCCGCAGCGAAAAAAAATCCCTGGAGTATTCGCTGCAATTTAATTTTGTTACTTCAGTAGTCGAGATTGCCGCGCGCAAATTGTCTTTGCGCGTAAAAGAATTGGAGATTTTGGATAAACAAGTTAAGGCGAAAGCTTTCAGGCAGCGCGACAGCCGTGAGGAGTTAAATGCCTCTCGGCGCCTGATCCAGAAAGAATTAGGCGAGCCGCCGCTTAAATTAAGAGAGCAGCTGAAGGTTATCCGCCTGACACATGTAAAATTTAACCGCGCCAAAAAACAATTGGTGGAAGCGAATTTAAGGTTGGTGGTTAGTATCGCCAAAAAATATACTAATCGAGGGTTATCGTTTTTGGATTTAATTCAGGAAGGCAATATCGGCCTGATGCGCGCGGTTGAAAAATTTGAATATCAGCGAGGTTATAAATTCTCGACGTACGCTACATGGTGGATACGCCAGGCGATTACCCGTTCTATCGCGGACCAGGCGCGCACCATTAGGATCCCGGTGCATATGACCGAGACCATAAATAAAATTATCCGCATCTCGCGTATTTTTGTCCAGGAAAATGGCCGCGAGCCGATACCGGAGGAGATTGCCCATAAAATGCACCTGCCGCAAGATAAAATAAAATCAATTTTAAAAATCGCGCAGGAGCCGATATCTTTGCAGATGCCTATTGGCGACGAAGGCGATACTCATTTTGGGGATTTTATTCAGGATAAAAAGGCGGTCTCGCCGGCAAACGCCACAGTGCGCGCGATGTTAAAAGATGAATTGACAGGGGCGCTGTCTACATTGACTGAAAGAGAAAAGAAAATTTTAGTCATGCGTTTTGGAATTAACGACGGTTGTCAAAGGACATTGGAAGAGGTAGGCAATGTTTTTCGCGTTACCCGTGAACGCGTGCGCCAGATTGAGGCCAAGGCATTGAAAAAATTAAGGCATCCGACGAGATCGCGCAGGCTGCAGACATTTTTAGATATAACTATTGCGCACCAGAGAGAGTATTAAAAATATTTTTTAAATTTCTCTTGACGCGCCGCGATAATTATGTATAATAACTTTAACAATATGAATATCAATGCCTTCCGACAGAAAATTAAAATCACAATTTCATGTTTAGCCGTATCACTTTTTACTTTTTCCGCGGCTCAAGCAGCAAATCAAGCTGAAATAAAAATACAAGATAAAGATATTGATCCTGCCAGTGATTCTACTTTATCTGTTACTATGAAAAAAGAGGCAATGGCGTATCGCGCTCAAGGCGTAGAGCAGCAGCGCGCGGGTAATCTTGAGGCGGCAATGAGTTTTTATCAGAAAGCGCTGCAATTTAACCCTATTTACGCCGCTCCTTATAATGATTTGGGCATTATTTATGAGGCTAATGGCGATATTGAACGAGCAGGGCAAAGTTATTTGAAAGCTATTACTATTGATCCGAATTATACAAGCGCCTATTCTAATTTAGCGTTATTATACGAGAATAATCGTGATTTAGATAAAGCAGCTTACTATTGGGGCAAGAGAGTGGAGTTGGGCGACCCAGCAGACCCCTGGACAGAAAAAGCGCGCCAGCGCCCGCAGGATATAAAAATATCTCTAGCCGGAAGTTCCAATGAAAGAGAAAATAATGTTTTAAGCATGGTAACAGATGTAAATAAACAGAAAGAATTAGAGCGGACAGATGATAAAGCATTGGCAAATAAATACCTTAATAAGGCAAGGCAGCTTCATAGAAAAGGAGACAACAGTACAGCTTTAAAAGTAGCAATCGATGCCCAGCAGTTAGACCCTACGAATGATGAAATTGAGAAATTTATTGAGGATCTTCAATTAAGGATTTTATCGCATTAGAAGCGCAATAATCCCTACCAAAATTTAAAACTCCATGCGTTAGTCAATGAACAATAAAAGGCTGTATCTCTTAGATGCTACTGCATTTTGCTATCGGGCATTTTATGCTATGTCAGGGCTTGCCACTTCTTTTGGCCAGCCGACCAACGCGATATTCGGTTTTGTGAATATTCTGAATAAGATTCTAAAAGAGCATAAGCCGGATTATATCGGGGTTTGTTTTGACGTTTCGCGTGATACTTTCCGCCAGAAGAAATTCGCGGAGTATAAAATACAACGGCCGCCGATGCCGGGTGATTTGGTTTCGCAAATGAGCCTGATCCGGGATATTATAAAAGCATATAATTTAAAGATATTTGAAAAAGAGGGTTTTGAGGCGGATGATGTGATCGCGACTTTAGCAAAGCTTGGGAAATCTGAAGATTTAGATGTAGTGGTTGTCAGTTCGGATAAAGATATATTGCAGTTGGTTAGTGATAAGGTTCGAGTCTTTAGCCCTTATAAAGACGAAGGCACGCTTTATGACCAGGATAAGGTTAAAGAGCGTTTTGGGGTGGCTCCTGAAATAATCCCGGATGTGATTTCTTTGATGGGCGATGCAGCGGATAATATACCTAATGTCCCCGGAATTGGCGAAGGGTTTGCTTTGAAACTAATTCAGGAATTTGGAACGCTTGATAATCTGCTTAAGAATATTGATCAAGTAAAGCCGGAGAAAATTAGAAAAGCATTGGAAGAAAATATTAAGGTTGTAGAATTAAATAAGGAATTGGTGGATTTAGATAAGAATGTCGAGCTGGATTTTAAATTAGAGGATTTAAAAGTCGTTGAACCGGATTATAAAGAGTTGGCCCGTATTTATAAGTATTTGGAATTTAGGAAATTCCTGCAGGCGCTGCCGATTAAAGAAGAAACCCAGGTAGCTGTAGAAGTAGAGAGTATTGATGATAATGAAGTAAAAAATTTAATTAAAAGTGGCGATGAGTTAATCTTATATGGTCAAGATTTCAATAGTTTGGTGTTTTCGTTGTGTCATTGCGAGCCCGAAGGGCGAAGCAATCTTGTATTAAAGATTGCTTCGTCGCCTGCGGCTCCTCGCAATGACACTAACACAATGTTTAAAATTATTAGTCCGGGTGATAACCTTAAGGGTGTTCTGGCGGATCAGGGCATAAAAAAGATTGGCCACGATTTAAAGGCTCTAAAAGTCGCGCTTAATAAGGCGGGGATTGAATTAAATGGCCTATATTTTGATACGATGATCGCCGCTTATTTAATTAATCCGTCAAAAGGAAGTTATGACTTAGCTAGTGTCGCCTGGGATATTTTAGGGCATGCTGATGCTGTTATTGATAATCAGAATGCGGTTGGATTAATCGCGCAGTTAAAAGAAAAATTAGAGCCTGAACTAAATGCTAAATCCTTGATTAAACTTTTTCGTGATACTGAAATGCTGCTGGTTACCGTTTTAGCTGAGATGGAAATTAATGGCATAAAATTGGACTTAGAGGTTCTAAAAAAACTTTCGGTAGATATTCAAAAACGCCTGGAAGATTTGGTTAAAGATATTTATAGAATCAGCGGCTGTGAATTTAATATTAATTCGCCTAAGCAGTTAAGCGAAGTTCTTTTTGAAAAATTAAAACTTCCGGTGGTGAAGCGAACCAAAACCGGCGCTTCAACTAATGAAGAGGTTTTAAATGTTTTGGCGAAAAAACACGAGTTGCCCGCGCATTTGCTGGAATACCGCCAATTAACTAAATTAAAAAATACTTATATTGATACCTTGCCGCTATTAGTTGACGCTAAAACCGGTAGAATTCACACTTCATTTAATCAAACTGGCACTGAGACCGGGCGTTTAAGCTCGAGCAATCCTAATTTGCAGAATATCCCGATCAGAACCGAGATTGGCCGCAATATCCGCCGGGCAGTGATTGCTTGCGGCGCTAATAATTTTCTTTTATCCTGCGATTATTCGCAGATAGAGTTAAGGATTTTAGCGCATTTATCAGGCGATGAAACTTTAATTGCCGCCTTCAAGGCCGGCGATGATATTCATAAAGCAACTGCCGCGCTTATTTACGGGTTAGAAGAAAAAGATGTGGATCGAGCTATGCGGGAGACTGCTAAGCGGGTTAATTTTGGCATTGTTTATGGTTTAAGCGCTTATGGTTTAGCGCGTGATTTAGAAATTCCGCTGGATGACGCGCAAAGATTTATCGACGCGTATTTTTTAAGGTATCCTAAAGTTAAGGCTTATATTGATAGTCAAGTTGAGAAAGCTGAAAAGTTTGGTTTTGTCACTACGATTTTAGGCCGCAGAAGGTATATTCCGGAGATTAAAAATAAAAATATTGGTATTCGTCAGTTTGCGCAGCGGCAGGCAGTAAATACGCCGATACAGGGCTCAGCTAGTGATTTAATTAAGCTGGCGATGATTGAGATTCAGAATTTACTCGAGAGTAAAAAACTGAAATCGCAAATGACTATCCAGATTCATGATGAATTAGTTTTTGATGTGCCCAAAGATGAATTAAAGGAAATATTAGAATTAATAAAAGACAGAATGGAAAATGTTTTAACTTTAGACGTTCCGGTAAAGGTTGAAATTAAACAGGGTAAGAATTGGCTGGAGATGGAGCGGCTAATATGAAAAAACAAAAAGCAAATAAGTTAATTTTAGGCCTGACTGGTAGTTTTGGCAGCGGCAAAACTACAGTAGCTGGGATTTTAGAATCTTATGGCGCTAAAATTATTGATGCTGATAAGATCGCGCATCAAGTGATTAAGCCGGGCGGGCCGGCATATAATAAAATTGCGCGTGCTTTTGGGGCGCGAGTGTTAGATGAAGATAAAAGTATTAACCGTCATTTGTTGGCACAGATTGTTTTTAATCATCACAATCTCTTGGTGAAATTAAACAGCATTGTGCATCCCGAGGTAATTAGAGTTATTAAGGATGAATTAAAGCGCGCGAAAGCTAGCGTGGTTGTTATTGACGCGCCGCTTTTGATTGAAACGGGCTTAGATAAACTTACGCATAAGTTAATTGTGGTTAAGATAAACAAGCTCGAACAGCTTAGGCGCCTTCAGGAAAAATTAGGTTTAAGCAAAAGGGATATCCAGTTAAGAATAAATTGTCAGCTTCCTTTAGAGGAGAAAGTTCGCAGGGCTGATTTTGTAATAGATAATAATAAAACAATTTTGGAAACCAAAAAACAAGTAACGCAAATACGGAGGAAGTTGTGGAGAAGTTAGACATCAAGAATTTAAAGGACATGAAAATTTCTGAGCTAAACAAAGTAGCTAAAGATTTTAATGTTAACGGGGTAGGCGGCCTAAAAAAACAGGACCTGATTTTTAAAATACTCCAGGCGCAAGCTGAGAAAGAAGGCCTGATGTTTGGAGAAGGCGTTCTGGAAATTTTACCTGAGGGTTTTGGGTTTTTAAGATCGCCGAATTATAATTATCTTCCTTGTCCGGACGATATTTATGTTTCGCCTTCTCAGATCAGAAAGTTTGACCTTAAGACCGGAGATACAGTAAGCGGCCAGATTCGCCCGCCAAAAGAGGGCGAGAAATATTTTGCCCTGCTTAAAGTGGAAGCGGTAAATTTTGAAAATCCCGAAGACATAAAAGATAAAGTGTTTTTTGATAATTTAACTCCTGTGTATCCGCGCGCGGCGTTTAATATGGAAACCAAACCGGAAGAATTATCAACCCGGGTTATGGCATTATTGACTCCGATTGGCAAGGGCCAGCGCGGTTTAATCGTTGCTCAGCCTTATAGCGGCAAAACCGTGTTACTGCAAAAAATCGCTAACGCGATTACTACTAATCATCCGGAGGTAGTCTTAATTGTTTTGTTGATCGATGAGCGCCCGGAAGAAGTTACCGATATGCAAAGAAATGTTAAGGGAGAAGTAATATCTTCGACTTTTGACGAGCCTCCGGAAAGGCATGTGCAGGTCGCGGAAATTGTTTTAGAAAAAGCTAAAAGGCTTGTGGAACATAAAAAAGATGTGGTAATATTATTAGATAGTATTACCCGTTTAGCACGCGCCTATAACTCGGTTATGCCGCATAGCGGGAAGGTTTTATCCGGAGGTATTGATTCTAACGCGCTGCAAAAGCCTAAGAGATTTTTTGGCGCGGCGCGCGCGGTGGAAGAGGGCGGGAGCTTAACCATTATTGCTACTGCTTTAGTGGAAACTGGCAGCCGTATGGACGATGTTATTTTCGAAGAGTTTAAAGGCACTGGTAACATGGAACTGCAATTGGATAGAAATTTATTCCAGCGCAGGATTTATCCGGCAATTGAAATTAAGCGTTCCAATACCCGCCATGAAGAACTGTTAGTTAAGAACGGGCATTTGCAGAAAACTTGGGTTTTACGGAAGGTCCTGAATGATTTGAATAACGTCGAGGCAATGGAGTTGTTAATCGATAAGTTAGGCAAAACTAAAAATAACGAAGAGTTTTTAAACAGTATGAACCAATAACCACTGAAACACTGAGAAGGGGAAAAGGATAGTGTCTTTCTGAGACACTGAGAAAGGCTTAAGATAGTAATAAATGTTCAGTGTCTCAGAAAGCAAAAGCTTTTAACATTATTCAGTGCCTCAGTGATAAAAAAGGAGAGAGACATGAAAGACAAAATTCACCCTAATTACAAAGACGCGACCATTGTTTGCGCCTGTGGCGAGACAGTGCGGACGCGTTCGACCAAACCTAGTATCAGAGTAGAGATTTGCTCAAAATGCCATCCGTTTTTTACCGGGCAACAGAAATTCGTTGATTCCGCAGGTAGAGTGGATAAGTTTATGAAGAAATACGGGAAGAAGTAATTATTTGTGTCATTGCGAGGCGGCCGCCGTAGGCGGACGACGAAGCAATCTTTTTAAAAAGATTGCTTCACTCGCTTCGCTCGTTCGCAATGACACAATCTTGGATAATTATTAGGAAATATATGTTCGATAAGCTTGAAAAATTAGAAACGCGCTATGATGAGGTGGAGCAGCTTTTGGCTAGCCCAGAAGTGCTTTCTAATCAGGAGCAGTGCAATAAATTTGCTAAAGAGCTGGCTAGCTTAAGGGAGCCGGTTTCTTTACTGCGTGGATATAAAAAAATCTGTAAAGAATTGGAAGATTTAGAGGGCGCGCTTAAAGAAAAGCATGATAAAGATTTTGTGGTTATGGCTGAAGAAGAATTGAAAAGTTTAGCTTTACAAAAGGAAGAGTTTGAAAATAAAATTAAATTGCTTTTAAAGGGCGAAGACAAAGATATTGGGCGAGGGCTAATTGTGGAAATCCGCCCGGGAACCGGCGGTATGGAGGCGGCGTTATTTGCCGGCGACCTTTACCGTATGTATGTTAAATACGCGGATAAAAAAGGCTGGAAAGTTGAGTCCATGTCGTTAAGCCCTACAGACCTGGGCGGCTTTAAAGAAGTTGCTTTTAGCGTGCAGGGCCGCGATGCTTATAAAAGATTAAAATATGAAAGCGGCGTGCATCGCGTTCAGCGTGTCCCCAGCACCGAGTCGCAAGGCAGGATTCATACCTCAACCGCGACAGTCGCGGTTTTAGTTGAACCGGAAGAGTTGGATTTAGTTATCGCGCCCAAAGACCTGCGTATTGATACTTATCGCTCTTCAGGCCCGGGCGGCCAACACATGCAAAAAACAGATTCCGCGGTGCGCATTACTTACATCCCGACCGGCGCGGTAGTTGCCTGCCAGGATGAGCGCTCGCAGTTAAAAAATAAAACTAAGGCGATGAGAATTCTCGCGGCAAGAATATTAGATGACCGTAGGCAGGAAGAAACCAAAAAGTTTGCTGATGCCAGAAAATTACAGATCGGTACCGGTGACCGCAGCGAAAAAATCCGCACTTATAATTTTCCTGACCGTAGGGTAACTGATCACCGCATTAATTTTACTTCGCATCAACTGGAGTCAATTTTGGAAGGCGATCTGGAAGAGTTTTCCGATGCCCTGATAAAAGCGGCAGATGAAAAGGCGAGAGAGAATGACTGAGGCCGAAGTTTTATTAACCGATGTATTTAATTGTGACCGCGCTTCTTTATACTTAAATAAAGATTTAAGTCCACTTATGACTAAATTAAATAAGATATTTGAAGATTGTGTCATTGCGAGGAGCGAAGCGACGAAGCAATCTAACAAAGATTGCTTCGCCCTTCGGGCTCGCAATGACACTGCAAGAGAAGATAAAGTTGAGTTTATTTCTTCGGTGCTTAAACGACGAATAAGCGGAGAGCCTCTGCAATATATTTTAGGCAAAACCGAATTTATGGGTTTAGAATTTAAAGTTACGCCGGATGTCTTGATTCCTAGGCCGGAGACGGAAATATTGGTGGAAACAGCAATAAAGATTGCCTCTGGTCTACGGTCTACGGTCTACGGTCTCAACGTATTAGATATTGGTACAGGTTCGGGATGTATCGCAATCTCTTTAGCTAAGTCTTTGCCGCAGGCTCAAATTACCGCAATAGATATTTCGAAGCGAGCTTTGGAAATTGCGCGGTTAAATGCTGTGTTAAATAATGTATCTGGGTGTATTAATTTTATTCAAAGTGATTTATTTCCGGCTTCTGGTCTACGGTCTACAGTCTACGGTCTACAGTCTACGGTCTACAGTCTTATCGTGAGCAATCCTCCCTATATTGCCTCATCTGAAATTAATAATTTACAGCCGGAAATAAAATATGAGCCGCGAATCGCCCTTGATGGTGGATGCGACGGGCTGGATTTTTACCGAAAAATAATTAAAGGCGCGCCGCGCTATTTAAAAAAAGGCGGGTTTTTAATTATGGAAATGGGTTTTAATCAGAAAGGGGCAATAGAAAATATTGCTCAAGAATCAGAAGATTTAGATGTAATAGAAATTATAAAAGATTATAATAATATAGATAGAGTCATAATAATGCAAAATCATTCGTGTCATTGCGAGCGAACGATAGTAGAGCGAAGCAATCTTTATTAGATTGCTTCGTCGCCTGCGGCTCCTCGCAATGACACTAACTCTTAAATAAAGGCGAGCTAAATATGGACAAGCTGGTTATTGAGGGCGGGGTAAAACTTAAAGGCGAAGTAACGATTTCCGGCTCTAAGAATTCGGTTCTGCCGATTATGGCGGCGGCACTTTTAACTGATGAGCCGTGTATAATCAAAAATGTGCCTAATTTGCGCGATACAAATACAATGCTTAAGATTTTACGTTCATTAGGCAAGTCCGCGGAATTTGATAAAGGCAGGGTTGTAATCAGTAGATGTAAGCCTACGCATTTTGTAGCAGATTATAAGTTAGTTTCAACTATGCGCGCTTCTTTTTGCGTATTGGGGCCGCTTTTAGGAAAATTAAAAAAGGCAAAAGTTTCTTTGCCTGGCGGTTGCGTTATTGGGGTGCGCCCGGTAGATTTGCATTTAAAAGGCATAAAAGCGTTAGGCGCGGATATCAGTATTGAAGCCGGTTACGTGGTGGCAAAAGCGGATAAACTAAAAGGCTGCCATATGTATCTAGGCGGTGTCTATGGCTCGTCGGTTTTAGCAACCGGTAATGTGATGATGGCCGCGGTTTTAGCCAAAGGCAAAACCATAATTGAATCTGCCGCTTGTGAGCCGGAAGTATATGACCTGGCGGAATTTTTAATTAAGATGGGCGCTAAAATTAAAGGCCATGGCACTCCGATTGTAGAAATCGAGGGAGTAAAAAATTTGCATGGCGCAACGCATACAATTATACCGGATAGGATTGAGGCCGGGACATTTATTTTAGCGGCGCTGGTCACCCGCGGCGATATAGTGATTAAAAATGTTTTATATCAGCATTTAGGCGCTTTAATTGATAAATTAGATGAGGCAGGCGTAAACTTAACTTGCGGCAATGGTTCTGTTGGTGTGCGTTATAGAAAAGAGCTTAAGCCAGTAAATATTGCTACACTTGCTTATCCGGGATTTCCTACGGATATGCAGGCGCAGATGATGAGCGTTATGTCTTTAACGCCCGGGATCAGCGTAATTACCGAAAAAATTTATCCGGATAGGTTTATGCATGTTTCCGAGCTTAATCGTATGGGCGCGCGGATCATGCGCGAAGGCCCGCACGCGATTGTTGAAGGAGTGAAGGCTTTATCTGGCGCGCCGGTTATGGCTTCAGACTTGCGCGCATCAGCCTGTTTGGTTTTGGCAGGCCTGGCCGCAAAAGGCAAGACTTCGATTTCAAGGATTTATCACTTAGAGCGGGGGTATGAAAACGTGGAAGAAAAATTCCGCGCACTCGGCGCAAAAATAGGAAGAGAAAAAGAATGATTTTAATGATTGATAATTACGACTCGTTTACCTATAACTTAGTGCAATATTTGGGCGCGCTAAAACAAGAGGTAAAGGTTTTCCGCAATGATAAAATTACGATCGCGCAGATTAAGAAATTAAATCCTAAGAAAATATTAATTTCTCCCGGGCCGGGCAGGCCTGAGGACGCGGGTGTTTCTTGCGCGGTAATAAAAGAATTCGCTAAGGAATTGCCGATTTTGGGGGTTTGTTTGGGGCATCAGGCGATTGGGTATGTTTATAACGGCAAAATTATTCAGGCTAAAGAATTAATGCACGGCAAAACTTCGATGATATATCATAATAAAAAAGATATCTTTAAAAATATTCCTAATCCTTTTCAAGGCACGCGTTATCATTCGCTGGTAGTAGAAAGAAAAAGCCTGCCCAACTGTTTTGAAATAATTGCCTGGACTTTAGATAAAGAAATAATGGGCCTAAAACATAAGGATTATCCCTTGTGGGGGGTGCAGTTTCATCCGGAGTCGATACTCACGAAGTCCGGGATGAATATTCTAGCTAATTTTTTAAAATTATGATTAAGGAAACAACCAATAAAATTTCCCAAGGAAATAATTTAACTGCTGGCGAGATGGTGGGAGTTATGCGGGAGATTATGTCTGGTAAGGCGCTGACTGAAGAGATCGCGCCTTTTTTAATTGCTTTAACTAAAAAAGGCGAGACGGTTGAGGAGTTGACTGCAGCGGTTAAAATTATGCGCGAGTATGCCGTAAAAATAAATAGTAAGCAGAAAATAATTTTAGATACCTGCGGCACAGGTGGAGACAAAAAAGGCACTTTTAATATTTCTACCGCGGTCGCCTTTGTAGCCTCAGGCGCGGGCGCTATCGTGGCAAAACACGGCAATAGGTCGGTTTCCAGCCGCTCGGGCAGCGCGGATATTTTAGAGGCGCTGGGCGTAGATATTAATTTAAGCGTTGAAAGAATAGAAAAGTGTTTAGGCGAAGTTGGCATAGCTTTTTTATTTGCCCAAAATTTGCATCCGGCAATGAAATTTGCCAGTGCCGCGCGCAAACAAATTGCCGACAGGACTATTTTTAATATTTTAGGGCCGCTAAGTAATCCTGCAGGCGCTGGGCATCAGTTAATTGGCGTATTTGATGAAAGATTAACTGCGCAATTAGCTGAAGTGTTAGCGAATCTTGGAACGCAGCATGCTTTAGTTGTGCATGGCCAGGATGGGTTGGATGAGATTACTACAACTAGCCAAACGTATATTTCTGAAGTTAAAGGGGGCAAGATAGATAATTATAAAATTAATCCGGAAGATTTTGGGTTAAAGAGGGCTAAGCCTGAAGATCTATTAGGCGGGGATCCTCGGCAAAACGCTAAAGATTTGCTGGAGATATTAAATGGCAAAACCGGCCCAAAACGTGATATAATAATACTTAATGCCGCCGCGGCAATTTACGCCGCGGATAAAGCTGTTTCAATTAAGGAAGGGTTAGCTTGGGCAGAAGACTCGATTGATTCTGGTCGGGCGCTTAAGAAATTAGAGGAACTAAAAAAATATTCGCGTGAATAAGATGGTTTTGTGTCATTGCGAGTGAGTGAAACGAGCGAAGCAATCTTTGTTAGATTGCTTCGTCGCCTGCGGCTCCTCGCAATGACACGACATAAAGGATAAATGGCCAAAAAAGACGCGTTAAAAGAAATTATTCAGAAGAAAAAAGAGCGGTTGGTTTTGGCTAAACTCGCGCTAAGCCAAGAGGACCTAAAATTAAAAGTACAAGGTTTGCCTGCCACGCGCCCGTTTATTGAGGCAATTCATAAGCCGCGCACGATTTCTTTAATCGCTGAGATTAAAAAGCAATCGCCTTCCGCAGGTTTAATCCGGGAAAATTTCAACCATATTGAGATCGCTAAAATTTATCAGGATTCCGGCGTCCAGGCGATTTCAGTTTTAACTGAAGAAGATTTTTTTGGCGGCAGCCTCGCGTATCTCGAGGAAGTTAAAAACGCCGTAACCATCCCGGTTTTAAGAAAAGATTTCATATTGGAGCCTTATCAAATTTATGAGTCTAGGGTTTTTGGGGCGGACGCCATTCTTTTAATCGCGGATTTATTATCCCAAGAAACAATTTCCGAATTCGTAGATTTGGCCGCAAGCTTGGGGCTAGAGTCTTTAGTCGAAACGCACAATGAAAAAGATTTAAAGAAAGTTTTAAAATTAAAGCAGGTTAATTTAATCGGGGTGAATAACCGTGATTTGCATAGCTTAGAAGTAGATTTTAAAACTACCGAAAAATTATTTACCTTAATTCCCAAAGAAAAGATAATCGTTATTGAAAGCGGAATTAAAAGTTCACAAGATGTTTTATTTTTGAAGATCCTCGGCGCAAGCGCGGTTTTGGTAGGACAGGCGTTTATGGAATCTCGGGATATCAGGAAAAAAGTAGAAGAGGTGATGGGATGGTAAAAGTAAAGATTTGTGGAATTACGAATTTAGAAGATGCCATGGCCGCGGTTACTGCTGGAGCGGATGCCATCGGTTTCGTATTTTATAAAAAGAGCCCGCGTTACATAGCTCCGGAAAAAGCCAAATCTATTATCAGCAATGTCCCGGCGAATATCTTGACCATCGGAGTTTTTGTTGAGGCTAAAGAAGATACAGTTAAGCGTATTGCCAAGATGTGTAATCTTGATATGCTGCAGTTTCATGGCGATCAAAAACCCAGCTTTTGCGATAAATTTAAAAATTATAGAATTATTAAAGTATTTAGAGTTAAGGATAGGATAGACGCTAAAGAAGTTTCCGCGTATAATGTTTTTGCCTGCCTCTTTGATACTTTTGATGTCGCGCGCTTAGGCGGCACCGGAAAGAAATTTAATTGGAAATTAGTCCGCGGGCTTGATTGCGCCCAGCGCACTATATTTTTATCCGGCGGTTTAAATGAGAAAAATGTGGCGAAGGCGGTCCGGGCGCTAAAGCCCGATTGGGTAGACGCGTCAAGCTCTATTGAGTCAAAGCCAGGCAAAAAAGACCATAAAAAACTAAAGAAATTTATTCAGAAAGCGAAAAAGCTAAAATGATGTTACCGGATAAATCTGGGCATTTTGATGGATTTGGCGGTAGGTACGTGCCTGAGACTTTAATTTATGCCTTAGATGAATTAGGCAAAGAATATAAGAAAGCCAAGGCTGATAAAAAGTTTCGGCAAGAGCTTGATTACTATCTTAAAGAATATGCCGGCCGGCCCACACCGTTATATTTTGCCCAAAAATTAAGTGAATATTTAGGGATCAAGAAAGTTTATTTAAAAAGAGAAGACTTGCTGCATACCGGGGCGCATAAAATAAATAATACTCTGGGGCAGATTCTTTTGGCAGTACGCATGAAAAAAGGGCGTGTGATTGCTGAGACCGGAGCTGGGCAGCATGGGGTGGCTACCGCGACGGTAGCGGCGAAATTTGGCATTAAATGCGATGTTTATATGGGCGAGGAAGATATCCAGCGGCAGAAATTAAATGTTTTTCGGATGAAGCTTCTTGGGGCGCGCGTAATTCCGGTTAAAAGCGGAACCAAGACTTTAAAAGACGCGATGACCCAGGCGTTGCGGGATTGGGTGACAAACGTGCGCACAACGCATTATATTATTGGCACAGTTGCCGGGCCGCATCCCTATCCGGCAATGGTACGTGATTTTCAAGCGGTAATTGGGCGCGAAGCCAGGCAGCAGGTTTTAGCTAAAGAGAAAAAACTTCCTAATTATTTAGTGGCTTGTGTGGGCGGAGGAAGTAATGCCATGGGGTTATTTTATCCTTTTTTTAAGGATAGCCGCGTGAAGTTTATTGGAGTTGAGGCTGCGGGGTTGGGTTTAGCTTCAGGCAAACACGCGGCAAGTTTAACCGCGGGCTCTATCGGAGTATTACATGGTTCAAAATCCGCGCTCTTAGAAGATAAATTTGGGCAGATTAAGAACACGCATTCGATTGCCGCGGGTTTAGATTATCCGGGAGTTGGGCCAGAGCACGCTTATTATAAAAAAATCGGCCGGGCAGATTATGTGGCCATAAATGATCAAGAGGCGCTGGAGGGATTCCAGTTATTATCAAAATTAGAGGGAATTATTCCGGCGATGGAGCCGGCGCATGCCATATTTTATTTAACTAAATTACGCAAGCAAATTAAAAAAGATTCTATTGTGATTGTTTGTTTATCCGGCCGCGGGGATAAGGATACTTACGCGGTGGCCGAGAGATTGAAGTTGTAGTATATTTGTCATTCTGAGGGAGGCCAACGGCCGACCGAAGAATCTCTTTGCCGTCGGGATTCTTCGCTTCGCCCTTCGGGCTTCGCTCAGACTGACATTACGCATACAGTAAGGCAGATATTAAAATATGAATAGAATAGATAAAAAATTTAAAGAGTTAAAGAAATCCAAGAAGAAAGCTTTTATTGCTTTTATCACTGCAGGGTATCCTAATCTAAGCACTACTGAAAAGCTGGTCTATGAATTTGCTGATTCTGACGTAGATATTGTGGAATTGGGCGTGCCGTTTTCTGATCCTTTGGCTGACGGGCCGGTGATTCAGGAGGCTTCATATGAAGCATTAAAAAAGAATACGCATTTAATTGATATATTAGAATTAGTTAAAAAAGCGCGCCAAAAAACTGATCTGCCGATATGTTTGATGACCTATTACAATCCTATATTTTGCTTTGGTGACCAGAAGTTTGTAAATGAAGCAGTTAAATGCGGCGTGGATGGCGTAATTATTCCGGATTTGCCGCCTGATAAAGGAAAAGATTTTATTCGCCTCGCCAATAAAGTAGGTTTACATGTAATTTGTTTTGTCGCGCCCACAACAAGCAAAGAGCGCTTGAAATTTATTGCTCAAGCCGCGCGGGGATTTATTTATTATGTATCTTTAACCGGAGTTACCGGCGCGCGCCAGCAATTGGCAGCGGATTTAGTTGAGAATTTAAAATTAATTAAAAGAAATACTAAAAAGCCGGTATGCGTTGGTTTTGGAGTTTCTACAAGCGAACAAGTTAAAGAAGTTTCTAAAGCTGCTGATGGGGTAATCGTGGGCAGTGCGATTGTCAAAAAAATTAAAGAAAATATTGGGAAGCCGGATTTAGTGAGTAAGGTTGCAGATTTTGTAGTGTCATTGCGAGCCCCGTAGGGGCGAAGCAATCTTTGTTAGATTGCTTCGTCGCTCGCCTTTGGCTCGCTCCTCGCAATGACACTGTTAGAGGTAGATTTGCGATAACACATTGCATGAAAAAAGGATTAAAACATGTACAAAAAATCAAAACTTGGTAATGGTTTAAAAATTATTACTAACCCCATGCCGGATAAACAATCTGTGGCTTTGGGGATTTGGATTAAAATTGGCGGTCGGTATGAGAATGCGCAGAATAAAGGCATTAGCCATTATTTGGAGCATCTTTTGTTCAAAGGCACTAAAAAATATTCTTGCCGTAAGCTTAAAGAATCCATTGAGGGCGTGGGTGGTTCATTAAACGGGTTTACTTCGGAAGAGGTGACTTGTTATCTGGTTAAGCTGCCGCATAAATATTTGGAACTGGGTTTGGATATTTTAGCGGATATGGTTATTAATCCATTGATTCCGGAAATTGAAGTAGAAAAAGAGCGCACGGTAATTTTAGAAGAGCTCAAGATGTATAAAGACCTGCCGCAAAGCTATGTTTATGATTTGCTGGATGAATTATTATGGCCAAATCAGATTATGGGCTTAAGTGTGATTGGTTCAGTGGAAACTGTTAATTCTATAAAACAGCAGGATTTATTTAATTATCAAAAGTCGCATTACACCCCGCGCAATATTGTGGTGAGCGCCGCCGGCCGCCTGGGGCATGATCAGTTGACGAAAAGAATAGATAAGATTTTTTCTCGTTTGACTTGCGGTAATGTAAATACTTTTGTTGCCGCTCAAGAGCAACCTCAAGCGCCGCAATTAAAATTATTAGACAAGGCAACTGAGCAGACGCATTTAGCTTTAGGTTTTAATAGTTTTAAGCGAGAGGATCCTTTAAAATACGCGCAGTCGCTGCTGCATGTAATTTTAGGCGGGAATATGTCTAGCCGCCTGTTTAATGAAGTGCGCGAAGAAAAGGGTTTGGCTTATGAAATTGGGACACAGGTTAAGCGTTTCCAGGATACTGGCGCATTCTTAGTTCACGCCGGAATAGATAATAATAAGGTAACGCAAGCTATTCCGGTAATCTTAAAAGAATTAGAGAAAATAAAAGGCGAGTTAGTATCTTTGGATGAATTTAAGCGGGCTAAAGAATTTTATTTGGGCCAGATAGGGCTTGCCCTGGAAGATACTATGGATCAGATGCTTTTTATTGGCGAATCCGTGACTCTTTTAGATAAGGCGTATTCTTTAAACGATGTAATTAAAGGGGTCCAGGCGCTTAGCCGCAAAGATATTCAAGTTGCGGCCGCTCGCATATTCGAGGAAAAGAAAATCAATCTGGCGATTATCGGGCCGCTGGCAAGCCAGCAGGCAGAAATCGCGAAAATATTGTGTATAAAATAATCCAAGCATGAAACCTAAAAAAGAACGCAATTTATTTGTTGCCGCCATAAGCATAACTTTGGTGTTTGTGCTGGCTTATGTTTTTATGCAGATGCGCTCTTTTAATGAGCTGCAGAAATTACATGAAAAGGATGTATTCCTGGCGGAGAATATTGGCAAGATGCTGCGCCTGGATGAAATGTTGACCATGATGGCTAAGATGTCCGCTATGGGCGGCGATGTCAGCCGAGGCAAATATTACAAATATAAAGCGGATTTAAATAAAATTATCCGGCAGATATTGGCGTTTCCTTACCGCAAGAATATGCTGGATCAGGTTAGGAATATCGCGGAGTCGCGCCAGCAGTTGATTAATATGGATGTTAAGGCAATGGCTTTAGCTGGCCAGGCTAAAAATAGTGAAGCTCTCGCGGTATTAAAGAGCGAGGAATATATAAAAAATAAGGAAAATTATGCCAAGGGCACGAATATTTTATTTAATTTTCTTTTCGCCGAGAATGCCAAATACGATAAGGCGATCAGGTTCCATCAGTTTGTGGCTTACGCGGTAGGGGCTGTGGGTTTGTGTTTTGTTTTATTTTGCTATTTTTTATTTATGAGCAATATATTTTTACGGCGTAAAAGCGAGCTGCGCCTAAGAAGGCTTAACCGCAGCCACGTAATGATTAGCCAGTGTAATCAGATTATGGTGCGCACGCAAAGCGAAGAGCAATTGCTTAACGGGATATGCCATAATGTTATTGATTTCGGCGGCTATCTTATGTCTTGGGTGGGTTTTGTTGAGCATGATGAAGCCAAATCCGTGCGCCCGATTTCGCACGCCGGGCATGAAGAAGGGTATTTATCAACGATAAAGATTTCCTGGGGGGATAATGCTTATGCCTTGGGCCCTACAGGCACGGCGATACGTACCGGCCGGCTAAGTATTAATAGAGATATTACTACAGATTCTAAATATTCTCCCTGGAGGCAAGAGGCAGTTAAGCGCGGTTATGTTGCCTCAATTGCGCTTCCTTTAATCGTGGAAAATAAATCTATTGGCGCTTTAAATATTTATTCGGGTGATAAAAATGTTTTCGATCATGAAGAAGTTAAGCTCTTAGAGCAATTAGCCGGAGATTTATCTTTTGGTATTTCGGCGATGCGCGCGCGTAAAGAACGCAATAAGCTCGAGGAGCGGCTCAGGCAGACTTATGATAATTTGGAAATCAGGGTCCAGAAGCGCACTATGGAGCTGGCAAAAACCAATGTCGCGCTTCAAGAAGAAATGGTGTATCGGCAAAAAATAGAGTCTGAAATTTCAGTTTCTAACCGGCAGATGGAGTTTATTTTGGAAGCAACTAAATCAAACCTGGATATAGTTGACGCTGAATATAACATGGTTTATGTGGACCCTATTTTAGTGAAAACTTACGGTGATTATAAGGCAAGAAAGTGTTACGAATATTTCTTAGGGCATAGCGCGCCTTGCGCGAAATGCGGCGTGGCAAAAGCTTTAGCTGGCAAGAAGCCGGTGGTAACCCAAGAGACGCTTAAGAAAGAAGGCAATAGGCGCATAGAGGTTACCACAGTCCCTTTTCAGGATAAAGACGGTAAATGGCTGGCCGCGGAAGTTAGCGTAGATATCGCCCATCGTCAATGATTATAAAATGTTAAAAATATTTCCGCTTTCCATAATACTTTCGGTTTTTTTTGCTTTAACTGTGTTCTCTGTTTTTCTTTCCCTCTCGGAAACTGCGATTATTGCCTTAAGCCGTATTCGCCTGCGCCATATGCTCTCACGCGGGCTTAAGCGCGCCCAAAGCGTTCAGCGGCTTATTCATAAAATGGATAAGTTTATTACTGCCATTCTTGTATTTAATAATTTCGCCAATATAGCCATATCTTCGATTATTACCGCTTTTTTTGTCGGGCATTTTGGCTATAAATGGGGGGTTGTGTTGGCTACGCTTTGCGCGGCGTCTTTTATCGTTGTTATTTGCGAAATAACGCCCAAGGTTTTGGCGATAAAAAATACCGAACGCGCGGCTTTATTTGTCGCGCCAATTATGGAAGTATTAATTAAAGTATTTAATCCGATTATTTTTTTGTTTGGAAGAGCAAGCGACTTGGTTATTTTCATCTTACGTATAAAACACGCTAAGAAATCACCTTTAATTACTGAAGAAGAACTGCGTTTGATGATAGAGATAGGTAAGGAGGAAGGTTTTTTAAGCGATGATGAAGGCAAGATGCTGCACCGTATTTTTGAATTTGGCGATATTAAGGTAGCTGACGTGATGATTCCTAAAGATAAAATGGTGGCGGTGGATATGCAGGTTACTCAAGATAAGCTTTTGGATATTTTTGTGGAAGAGGGGCATGCGCGCCTGCCGGTTTATATGGGGTCTAAGGAGCATATTGTGGGGATAATTTATGCCCGCGACCTGCTTTATGTATTGAGGGATAAAGGGTTGTTTGTTTTTGCGGATTTGGTGCATGAGCCTTATCATGTCCCGGATGATATGCCGGTGAGCGAACTTTTAAAGAAGTTCCAGAAGGATAAATTACAGATCGCTATTGTGGTTGACCAGCATAAAAAGGCAGTTGGTTTAGTTACTTTGGAAGATTTGATTGAAGAAATTGTCGGTGAAATTGAAGAGGTTAATGTTGATCGGCTCTTGCGTTAAATGGGCGCACAAATAATTTGACCGCGTGTGTTTTGTATGTATAATAGTACACTGAAGCACTGAGTAGAAGGAAAAAGGCGTTTTTCTGAGGCACTGAAAATAGCTCAGATAGGTATAATATTTTAGTATTTTAAAAGAAAAAGTTTTTCTGGATTGTTCAGTGTTTCAGCGGGCAGGATTGTTAAGCATTTATTCAGTGTCGAGAGTGAAAAAGGAGGAAACAAATGGCTGAAAAAGGTTATTGCGTAAAGTGCAAAGATAAAAAAGAGATGAAAGATGAGCAAAAGGTTACCATGAAAAATGGCCGCGACGCGATGAAGGGGAAATGCCCGACTTGCGGGACCGGAATGTATAAAATCCTAGGAAAAAGTAAATAGAGGTATTTTTTGGATGCAAAAAAGTTAGCGTTAAGAGCAGTTTTAGCTGCTAGGTCGAAAAAAGCAGAAGAAGTTACGCTTTTGGATATGCGCTTAGTATCTGGTTTCTGCGATTACTTCTTAATTTTAAGCGCGAATTCGCTTAGGCAGGTTAATGCGATCGCGATGGCTGTAGATGAAGACTTAGCTCAAGATAAGATAAAATCTCTCTCAAAGGTGTCTTCCAGCGATGAGTCTGGATGGGTGGTGCTGGATTTTGTTTCAGTAATCGTCCACGTATTTTATAAACCAATGAGAGAATTTTATTCTTTGGAACGCCTGTGGAGCGACGCTAAAAAAGTGCGCATCCCGAAAAAGTTGGATTAATCTCCTGTTTTAAATATCCTTTCTAGAAGAAATCAAGTGAAAAAGAATACTCAAGATATTTTAATTTCAATAATTAAAAGCGTGCTCAATAATTTAGGGTTTCCTAATGAAGAGCCTTTATTGGATTTGCCGGCGGATAATCGCTTTGGAGATTTTTCGGCTAATATCGCGCTTAAATTAAGTAAGTCTGTCAAAAAATCTCCGCGCGATGTAGCGCTGGCGATTATTGAGGCGATAAAAGGATTATTGGAAAAAGATCCGGCAGCGGATTTACTTAAAGATATAAAAGTAGAGGGGCCGGGGTTTATTAATTTTTATTTAAGCGATAAATATTTTCATGATGAATTAAAAAATATAATTAAAAATGGGAGCTGTGCAGTTAAGATTGATTCTGGAAAGGCGAAAAAAGTTTTAATTGAATTTGTGAGCGCCAATCCCACTGGTTCTTTATCAGTGGCGCACGCTCGTCAGGCAGCTGTGGGCGATGTGCTAGCGAATATTTTGGATTTTTTAGGATTTGCCGTATCGCGCGAATATTATCTTAATGATGAGGGTAATCAAATAAATATTTTAGGAAATTCGGTCCAGCTGCGCATGAAAGAATTGGCGGGCCAAATAATAGAGTTCCCGGAGAATTATTATCAGGGAGATTATATATATGATATAGCGAAGACGGTCTACGGTCTACGGTCTACGGTCTTGAATTTAGGTGATTTCGCTGCGGATTATATTTTAGATATTATTAGAAAAGAACTAGATGACTTTGGAGTAAAGTTTGATTGCTGGTATTCTCAGAAGGAGTTAGGCGCAAGTGGTAAAATTGAGCAATATTTGGATGAATTGAAAACAAAAGGTTTTATTTATGAACAAGATGGTGCGGTATGGCTTAAGTCTACTGAATTCGGCGATGACAAAGATAGGGTAGTGCGCAAAAGTGATGGTGCTTATACTTATTTAGCCCCGGATATTGCCTATCATCAGGAAAAATATAAACGGGGTTTCCAGTGGTTGATAAATTTATGGGGCCCGGATCATCACGGCTACATTAATCGGCTTAAGGCCTCCGTTGCCGCGTTTGGCAAGGACCCAGAGTCGCTTTCCGTAATTATTGTGCAACTAGCGACCATTTTCCGTGACGGCAGCCCCGTGCAAATGTCTACGCGCAAGGGCCAATATATTACTTTGCGCGAGGTTTTGGATGAGGTAGGCAAAGATGCTTCGAGATTTTTCTTTTTAATGCGTAAGACTTCCAGCCACCTGGATTTTGATTTAGATGTGGCTAAGAAGCAGACTTCTGAGAACCCAGTATATTATGTGCAGTATGCCTATGCGCGCATTTGCAGTATTTTAAATGCCGGTGGTTTAAAAAACGGTAAAGACGCGGATTTATCGCTCTTAAAAGAAAAAGAAGAATTAGATTTAATAAAAAAAATATTACAGGCAGCGTATATTTTAAATATTTGTTTAGAAACACGCGACCCTTACATGCTCACAGTTTATTTGCAAGATTTGGCCAGGGATTTTCATAAGTTTTATGATTTGCACCGCGTTTTAAGCGAAAATGAGGCTTTGACCAAGGCGCGTTTGGGTTTAATTGAAGGAACCAAGATTATCTTAGGGCTTGGGTTTGATTTATTAGGCGTATCTAAGCCAGAGAAGATGTAATGTCTTCACACAAAATTCTTAAAGTTTTCCCTACCGATATTCATTTACAAAATACCTTAAGCAAAGAATTAGGCATATCGAAAATTATTGCTCAGTTATTGATAAACCGCGGAATAAAGTCTCCCGCGGAAGCAGATCATTTTTTAAACGCCAAATTAAAACATCTTTTAGATCCGTTTTCCTTTCAGGATATGCATCGGGCAGTAGAAATTATTAAGAAAGCTATTAAAAATAAAGAGCGGGTAATGGTATTTGGTGATTATGATGTAGATGGAATTACATCACTGGCGGTGCTAAAGGATGCTTTAAGTAAAATGGGCGCGGATGTGGTAGCCCGCTTGCCGCACAGGATTAAAGAAGGTTATGGTTTAAGTAAAGATATTTTACGCGAGACAAAAGCTAAAGGGGTTAAGGTTTTGGTTACGGTTGATTGCGGGATTTCCGGCCATAAAGAAATTGCCGCCTTGCGGGAAAATAATGTAGAAGTAATTATTACCGATCATCATGAGCCGTCAGGCGACGAATTACCGAATGCTTCGGCAATAATCAATCCTAAGGTTAGGGCTTCAGGTTATGGTTTCCGAGATTTAGCCGGTGTAGGCGTGGCTTATAAATTTGCCCAAGGCTTGACCCGATCGCTGCTTTTGGAAGAATTAGATTTGGTGACTTTGGGGACGATTGCTGATGTCGTGCCGTTAAAAGGGGAAAATAGAATAATTGTCAGAGAGGGCCTGACTAAATTTTCTCATACCAAAAGGCCGGGGATAAAAGCTTTAATGGAAAGCTCGCGGCTCAATAACCGCAAGTTTAGCGCTACATCTATTAGTTATATCTTAGGCCCGCGGATTAATGCTTCTGGCCGGATGGGCGAGGCGGAGGTGTCGTTAAATTTATTGATGAGCCAGAACGAAGCCGAAGCGCAAGGGCTAGCTAAAGTTATTGAGGCGCATAATCGCACCCGCCAAAAAATAGAAGGTAAGATTATGCAGGAAGCCGAAGATTTGATTGACCGTGAGGTTAATTTTAAGGACCATAAAGTTATTGTGCTGGCCAAAGAAGATTGGCATCACGGGGTGCTGGGGATTGTGGCTTCTAAGCTGGCAGATAGATTTTACCGGCCGACAATTGTTATTTCGTTAGATGGCGCGGTTTGTAAAGGTTCGGGGCGCTCAATTAAAAATTTTCATTTATTTCACGCGCTGCGTGACTGCAAGGAGTTTCTAAATGCATTTGGCGGGCATGCGCATGCCGTAGGCTTATTAATTGATAAGAAAAGTATTGAGAAATTTAAGCGCAGTATAAATAGCTTGGCCCAGGAGAGATTAACTTTAGAGGATTTACTTCCTTCCTTAGAGATTGATATGGAAGTGGCTTTAAAGGATTTAACTGAAGACGTTATCGTAGAAATAGAAACGCTCGAGCCATTTGGCGCGGAGAACCCTGAGCCGTTATTTTATACTCGCGGGTTAAAAAGAAAAGGCGAGCCTTTAACTTTGGCGCGCGAAACTTTAAAATTCTGGGTTACGGATGGCAATATTAGCCAGCAGGTAATTGCTTTTGGTATGGCGGGGTTGAGGGATAGTTTAATAGAAGCAAAAACTATAGACTTAGTTTATAGCCCTCGGATCGACACTTGGAATGATTCCAGCTCAATTATTCTTGAAGCGCGGGAAATATTCTTTAAGTAGGTGATTTTAAACTTTTGTGAGGTTGCCTTTTTTGATACATTTAGCGCAGACGTAGGATCTTTTGGCATGCCCGTTAATAAGTATGCGTATTTTCTGTAAATTAGGTAGAAATCTACGCATGGTCCAGCGGCTTATTTTACTTCCAGTTCCGCCTTTGGCTTTATATTGGCCTTTTCTGCTAACGGATTTGCCGGTAAGTTCACCTTTTCCGCATAAAACACAATTTTTGAACATTTGATTTACTCCCTGTTCTTGTAAAACCATAAGTATACTTGAAAATAAGATATTGTCAAGTATAATAATAAAAAAAACGTGTCATTGCGAGGAGGGCGAAGCCCGACGAAGCAATCTTTTAATAAAGATTGCTTCGGTCGCTTCGCTCCCTCGCAATGACACCTTCTGAAAATGAACAAAATCTTAGAAGGCTTGAATAAGGAACAAATTGAGGCGGTGACGCATGGGCAGGGGCCGCTTTTGATTATTGCTGGCGCGGGGACCGGGAAAACTAGTGTTATCTCGCGGCGCATTGCTTGGCTCTTGGATCAAGGGTTGTGTAAGACTGATGAAATTCTGGCACTGACCTTTACGGACAAGGCGGCACATGAGATGCTTGAGCGCGTGGATATTCTTGTGCCTTATGGCTACACCGATATTTGGATCTCGACATTTCATGCCTTTGGCGATCGGATTTTACGCGAGAATGCGTTAGTCGCGGGAATAAAACCGGATTTTAAAGTTTTAACTCGGCCGGAATCCGCAGTATTTTTTCGGGAGCATTTATTTAAATTTAACTTAAAATATTACCGGCCGCTGGCAGATCCTACGCGTTTTTTGGAAGCGATGATTACTCTATTTAGCCGCGCTAAAGATGAAGATATTGCGCCCAAAGATTATTTAGACTTTGTGCAAAAGCTTGTGTTTGAAGCGAAAGAAAATCCTCAAGATGAAGCTTTACAGGAAGAGGCGGTTCAACAAATGGAATTAGCGGTTGCTTACGAAAAATACCAGGAATTATTAATTAAAGAAGGTGTAGTGGATTTTGGCAATCAGTTTTATATGGCGCTGGATTTACTGCGCAGCCACCCATTGATCTTAAAGAAATACCGCAAGCAATTTAAGTATATTTTAGTGGATGAATTTCAAGATACGAATTTCGCCCAGTATCAATTAGTAAAGCTTTTAGGGGGAGAGTATAGGAATATTAATGTTACTGGTGATGATGATCAAAGTATTTATCGTTTTCGAGGGGCAGCATATTCTAATCTTCTAAATTTTGTTAATGATTTTTTAGATGTTAAAAAGGTTAGTCTTATTCAGAATTACCGCTCTTCACAGGAGATTCTAGATAGCGCTTATCATTTAATCCAAAATAATAATCCTGATCGTTTTGAAGTTAAAGCTAAAATTAGTAAAAAGTTAGTGGCGGTTAACGGCCACGGTAAGCCGATCACACATAATCATTTTGATACTAATTCTTCAGAAGCCGATTGGGTAGCGCAATTTATTCAGGAAAAGATAAAGAAAGAAAAATATAAATACCGCGACTTTGCGATTCTGGTGCGCTCTAATTCTGATGCTAATTCTTTTATGCAGTCTTTAAATATGCAGGATATTCCTTGGCAGTTTAGCGGCAATCAGGGGCTTTATTCCCGGGAAGAGGTGAAGCTATGTATTAGTTTTTTGCGCGTAGCGGCAAACCAATCGGATTCACTTAACTTATATTATTTGGCCAGCTCGGAAATTTATAATCTGGGTTTAGGCGATTTGACTTTAGGTATGCATTATTGCCGGCGCAGAAATAAATCTTTATACTTTGTATTCGATAATATCGCAAGTATTCCGGAGTTAGAAGAAATTTCTGAAGATTCGCGCGCGAAAATAAGAATAATTTTGGATGATATTGCTAAATTTATGGAAATCTCGCGCCGTGAAACTACCGGCCGGCTTTTGTATGCTTTCTTGACGGATACCGGGTATTTGAAGCAACTGACACGTGAGCAATCTTTAGAGAATGAAACGAAAATTCAAAATATTGCTAAATTTTTTAACCTGGTGCGTGATTTTGAGCTAGTGGCGCATGAGGACCGGGTCCTTAATTTTGTAACTTATTTAAATCTTTTAATTGAGGCTGGCGATGATCCGCCGACCGTGGAAGCGGATTTAGATACGGATGCGGTTAATATTTTAACTATTCACAAAGCTAAGGGGCTTGAGTTTAGAGTAGTATTTTTAGTGAGTTTAGTCGCGGGGAGATTTCCGGTATCGCGCCGAGGCCAATCCCTAGAATTGCCAGATAAATTAATTAAAGAGATTCTGCCGGAAGGTGATTTTCATCTGCAGGAGGAACGCCGGCTTTTTTATGTGGGCATGACGCGCGCTAAGAAAGAATTAATTTTAACTTCTGCCTCGGATTATGGTGGTAAGCGCATGCGTAAGATTAGCCAGTTTGTGGTTGAAGTTATGGGCGCGAGCGTTTTGGAAAAAGAAAAAATAAAATCTAGCGCTAAAGAGGCGATTGAGCGCTTTGCCCCTAAAAAAGATTCTAAAAAGAGCGAGCTGGAACCTTTAAGCGAAGACAAAATATTGAATTTAAGCTATTATCAAATCGATGATTATCTAACCTGTCCGTTAAAATATAAGTATGTAAATATTTTACGCGTGCCAATCATGGAGCACCATACGGTTATTTATGGCCGGGCCATGCACGACGCGGTATGCCATTTTTTTCAGCATAAAATTGACGGGAATATCTTGAGTTTAGATGATTTCTTGAATATTTTTAAGAATAGCTTTGACCCGCAAGGCTTTTTAGAAGAAAAACATCAGGAAGAGCGTTTTCGTATTGGCGCGGATGCCTTGGCTCGGTTTTACCATATAGAGAAAAATAAGCCAATAAGTATTAAATTTATCGAAAAGGAGTTCCATTTTACTTTAGGCAAGAATAAAATTAACGGCCGTTTTGACCGGGTGGATGATGAGGGCGATGGCGCGGTGATTATTGATTTTAAAACCTCGGAAGTAACTAAGCAAGATGATGCGGATAAGAAAGTAAAGGAGAGTATGCAGTTAGTGCTTTATTCTTTGGCTTATCAGAATATTTTTGGGGTATTGCCTAAGCGTATTGAGCTGCATTTTTTGGAATCAGGCCTGGTAGGGGCCCTGGAAGTTACTCCAGAAGCCTTAGATAAGATAAGCCTTAAGGTTAATGAAGTATCAAACGGTATTCGTAAACAATTGTATCCTGCTGCCCCAAGTTTTATGGCTTGCCGCTATTGCGCTTATAACCAGATCTGCCCGCAGCGCCAGATAAAATAATTGACTGTACCTTAAAAATAACATATAATATATCCTAAATTAAGGTAAAGGAGGTGAGTAAGATTGGCATTAGTTAAAGAAAATAAAACAAAGGTAATTGATAGTTTTAAGGTTCATGCTCGAGATACCGGTTCAGCCCAAGTGCAGATTGCGCTTTTGACCGAAAGAATTAATACTCTGGGAGATCACTTCAAGGCTCATAAGAAGGATCACCATTCTCGCCGCGGCCTGCTTTCAATGGTCGGTAGCCGCCGCAGACTCCTTAAATATCTCAAGGAAAAAGACGTCAAGAAATATGAAGAGGTCTTAGAGAAACTTAACTTGAGAAAGTAATCCTGACGCTTGCGACAAAATTGCTGGAGATTAGGATAAATCGAGTCTATATAATATATTAGAGAAAGGTAAAATATGCAAAGTTGTATCCAAAGAATCAAATTTGGCCGCGAGGACCTGATTTTGGAGACTGGAAGGTTTGCTAAACAGGCAAATGGCGCGGTGGTGGTTTCTTACGGTGGTACGGTTGTGTTAGTAACTGCTTGCATGTCCAGAGAAATTAAGGAAGGCAGGGATTTTTTTCCTTTAACCATTGAATACCAGGAAAAAACTTATGCTGCGGGTAAAATTCCGGGTGGATTTTTCAAGCGTGAAGGAAGGCCTTCGGAGAGCGAAATTTTAGTGTCCCGTCTTATAGATAGGCCTATTCGGCCGCTTTTTCCTAAAGGATTCTTAAATGAAGTGCAAGTAATGGCGATGGTTTTATCCAGCGATGGAGAAAACGATCCTGATATATTGGCGGTTAATGCCGCATCGGTGGCGTTATTAATATCTGATATTCCTTTTGACCGGGCCCTGGCTTGTTGCCGAGTGGCGCGGGTGGAAGGAAATTTAGTTTTAAATCCTACATATAAAGAGCTCGATGTTGCGGATTTAGACGTAGTAATTGCCGCAAATGCTAAAGGCGTAGTAATGCTTGAGTCTAAAGCTAAAGAAGTTTCGGAAGAAGATTATTTTGCCGCGGTGAAATTCGGTACCGATAATTTAAAAGATATTTTGGCGATGCAGCAGGATTTTGCCAAGAAATTCGGTAAGGCTAAAACTACTGTTGTGTTGAAAAAAATAGATGCGGTTTTAGAGGATAAAATTAAACAAGCTGCGCAAGATAAGTTAAAAGAAGTTTATGGGTTAAGCAAAAAAGAAGAACGTGAAGAGGCGGTACACTTGTTAGCTAAAGAGTTGGAAGAAAAATTTGTTACTGAAGGTTATACTGCGGAAGATGTGAAAATTGGCCTGCACGATGTTGAGCAAAAAGAAGTGCGCAGTAAAATTATAAATGAAAATGTGCGCATAGACGGGCGCAAGTTTAAAGAAATCCGCCCGATTACCTGTGAGATTTCCGTGCTTCCGCGCACGCATGGCTCAAGTTTGTTTACCCGAGGCCAGACGCAAAGTTTAGCCATTACGACTTTAGGTACCGGCGAAGACGAGCAGAGGGTCGAAACTTTAGAAGGCGAAAAATCTAAAACTTTTATGCTGCATTATACTTTTCCCCCTTTTAGCGTAGGTGAAACCGGGCCGGTACGCGGGCCGGGCCGCCGCGAAATTGGCCATGGCGCGTTGGCTGAAAAATCTCTTTTAGCGGTTATGCCCTCTAAAGAGCAATTTCCTTATACAATCAGAGTAGTTTCCGAGATTCTAGAATCTAATGGTTCATCAAGTATGGCGACGGTTTGCGCTTCGACTTTATCATTGATGGATGCCGGCGTTCCAATTAAAGATACAGTTGCCGGCATCGCCTTAGGTTTGATTAAAGAAGGCGCAAAGGCAGCTATATTAACGGACATCGCTGGATTAGAGGATCATTTTGGCGATATGGATTTTAAAGTAGCCGGGACAAAAACCGGGATTACCGCGGTGCAGATGGATTTAAAGATTGACGGTATTGATTTGGATTTATTAAAATCATGCTTGTCGGAAGCTAAAGATGCCAGGTTCATTATTTTAGATAAAATGAATGCGGCGATCGCTAGCCCGCGCGAAAAACTTTCTGAATTTGCCCCGCGTATTGATAAAATAAAAGTTAATCCGGAGAAAATTGGCGAGCTTATCGGGCCGGGTGGCAAAAATATTAAAGCCATTATCGCGGCTACCGGAGCAAGTATTGATATTCAGGACGACGGTACGGTTTTAGTCGGCTCAAATGACGCGGAGAAATCCGCGGAAGCTATACGTTTGATTAAAGCGATTTCTGATGATGTGGAAATTGGCCGCATATATTCCGCGAAAGTAAAGCGGGTAACTCCTTTTGGCGCGTTCTGTGAAATTGCCCCGCGCAAAGAAGGCTTGGTCCATGTTTCGGAATTATCCGCTACTTTTGTCAAGAAGGTAGAGGATGTGATTAAAGTAGGCGATGAAATTAAAGTCAAAGTAATCGGTATAGATGAATTGGGAAGGATAAACTTAAGCAAGAAACAGGCGGAGACGCCTCCGAGTTAAGCGTGAGAGAAAGAAGAATTAATGAAATTAAGGGCGTAATTCTTTTCGCGGTGGGGCTGATGATTTTGGCCAGCCTCTTGCGTTTTGACCGTTTAGACCTTTCTTTTTATACTTCTTCGCCAAATGTTCCGCTTAAAAATCTCTTAGGTATATTCGGCGCTTATTTAGGCGCGATAGTCGTATTTTTATTCGGCAGGATAACTAGTTTTGTCCTGCCGATTTTGGTTTTACTGCTGGGCGTGAAATTTTTTCAACAAGAGGTGCCTTATTTAAGTATTCCTAGGCTCTTGGGTATGCTGACAATGCTTTTATCGATTAGTTCGTTGATTGGGATGTTTAATACGAGCAATGAATTCACCAGGTTTTATATGTCGGGATTTTTTGGCACAACAATTTCAAATTTTATTACTTTATATTTTAGCCGCCTGGGCGGCTTTATTATTTTTAGCACCTTTATTATTTTATCGCTGGCTATTGTTACCGAGATATTAATTTCTTCTTTATTTATGGGGATGTTTGATAAATTTAATGAAGTGTTTGCTCCGATGTTTAGATTTGTGCCAAGAAGAGAAAGAATTGCCGCGGCTCAAATGAAGGTAAAACAGCCGCAAGAGCAGAAACAAAAGATCGCGGATAAGGTAAGTTCTATGGTTCAAGCGGCAAAATTAAAGATTACCATGCCGGAAGATAATAGCGAGCCAATGCCCAGGCCAAAAATTCAAATTAAAACTCCGAAAGCGCCGGAAGTTGATGAGCCAAAAATGCGGCCGCAGGAAGTAAAAATCGGCGATTACGAGTTGCCGTCTTTAGATCTGTTAGAAACCCCGCCGCCGTTTGAGAGCCGTCAGATCAGCGAAGATTTAGAAGCTAACGCGCGTATCTTAGAAGAGACTTTGGAAGATTTTGGTATATCCGGGAAAGTTACCGATATCGAGCGCGGGCCGGTAATTACGCGTTATGAATTAGAGCCGGCTCCGGGAGTAAAATTAAATCGTATTGTTGCTTTAAGCGATGATATAGCCCTGACTATGAAAGCGCAGTCAGTGCGAATTCTAGCGCCCATTCCGGGTAAAGGAAAAGTTGGTTTTGAGGTTCCTAATTCGCAAGGAAGCTTTGTTTATTTAAAAGAAGTTTTAGCTTCCAACGCATTTCAAAAAGCTACTTCTCATATTCCCTTGGCTTTAGGTAAAGATATTACCGGCCAGCCAATTGTCGCGGATTTAGACGATATGCCGCATATACTGATTGCCGGAACGACCGGTTCAGGTAAAACCGTTTGCGTAAATTCTTTGATTTTGTCTTTATTATTTAAGGCTAGCCCTAATGATTTGAAATTTGTTATGGTTGACCCCAAGATGGTTGAGCTTATGCCATTTAATGGCCTGCCGCATCTTTTGTGCCCGGTGGTTACGGATGCTAAAAAAGCTTCGGCCGCGCTTAACTGGGCGGTAAGTGAAATGGAAGAGCGCTATCAAATGTTGGCTAAGGCAGGCGCAAGAAATATCGCGGCTTATAATCAGAAACAACCGGAAAAATTTCCATATATTGTGATTATAATCGATGAATTTGCGGATTTGATGACTGTGGCAAAAGACCAGATTGAAAACGCGGTTACGCGTTTAGCGCAGTTATCGCGCGCAGTAGGTATACATTTAATCTTGGCAACGCAAAGGCCGTCGGTGGATGTTATTACTGGCGTCATCAAAGCAAATTTACCGGCGCGCGTTTCATTTAAGGTTGCTTCTAAGGTTGATTCGCGCACTGTGCTTGATAGGAACGGCGCGGATAAATTATTAGGTAAAGGCGATATGTTATTTTTACGCCCCGGAAAAGAGAGTTTAATTCGTATTCAGGGCACATTGGTTAGCGATAAGGAAATTGAAAGAGTAGTTGAATTTGTTAAAAAGCAGGGCGAGCCGGTTTATAACGAGGCTATTCTAAAAGATAAGCAGGCAGGCGCTGCCGGCGGCGGCGCGGATAAAGATGAAGTTTATGATGAGGCAGTGCGTATAATTATGGAAAGTAATCAGGCTTCGGTGTCGATTTTGCAGAGGCGCATGCGTTTGGGTTATACGCGCGCGGCGCGCATTATTGACATGATGGAAATAGACGGGTTAGTCGGGCCTTTTGAAGGCTCCAAGCCTCGCAAGATCATGGTAGACAGGACTCCGTGGCTTGAGAAATTAACTTCGCAAGAAGGAGCTAATCAATAAAATGGAATCGGCCGGGCAGTTACTTAAAAAAGCGCGTTTAGAAAAAGGCATGTCTTTAGAGGAAGTGCAGAAAAAGACAAAGATACATCTTAATATATTAAAAGCTATTGAAGAAGAGGCGACAGTTAATTTAAGCCCGATATATATCCGCGGGTTTATTAAACTTTATTGTAAGGCGCTGGGGGTTGACCCCAAAGATTTTATTGTGGATTACAAAGAGCCGCAGGTAGTGCGTTTGGTTAAGTCTGATTTCGGAGGAGAGTCGAAAGAAGGCGGCCAGTCGTTTATAGAGGTGCTTTTAGAAAAAATAAAATCTTTTAAAGGCATAAGGATAAATAAAAATATAATTAAGGCAGTTGTTATTGGGCTTGGCGCGGTAATCGCTTTGATAGTTGTAGTTAAGATCGGTAAATTTGTGGGGCAAAAAGTAGCGAGTAGGCCTAAGAAAGAAATAGTGCGTGTTGTGGCGCCTCAAGAGAAAGCTAAAAAGAAAGCAGTAAAGCCGCAAGTTCAAGCTGTGCAAGCTCAAACGCTCGCGGAAAGAATAACAATTAAGCCTTCTTTATCGGGGCCGCAATTGGGGATTATAGCCCGCGCTGATTGTTGGGTAACTTTAAAAACCGACGGGCGGCTGGTTTTTCACAGCGCTTTGAAAAAAGGGCAATCTGAAAATTGGTCGGCAAAAGAAAGAATAGATGTTTCTTTAAGCGATGCCGGGGTAGTTGACTTAGTGGTTAACGGCGAGCGTATCCCGCCTTTGGGCAAAAAAGGCCAAGCGCGCAAGAATGTTGTGATTACCAAAAACGGTTTAAATAATCTTCCGTAATAAGCAAAATCTAGGGAACGTTTCTATTTTTTTCTTTCAGAAAAAAATAGAAACGTTCCCATGTTTTTCCTCCTATGAAATCTACCGTTGGAATATTAAGCTTGGGGTGCCCGCGTAATTTGGTGGAC
This sequence comes from Candidatus Omnitrophota bacterium, assembly GCA_043808405.1. Lineage (GTDB taxonomy): Bacteria > Omnitrophota > Gorgyraeia > Gygaellales > Profunditerraquicolaceae > JAZDEX01. The sequence goes on from JAZDEX010000008.1 coordinate 37,268, forward strand.
TCGGAGAGCATTTTAGGCCGCTTGAGCCTTAAAGGCCACAAAGTTGTTGATATTGCTCGGGCGGATGTGGCGATTGTGAATACCTGCGCTTTTATTGAAGATGCTAAGCGTGAATCAATTGAGGCGATTCTGGAGTTGGGCGAGCTAAAAGCCAAAGGCAAAATAAAAAAAATAATTGTTTATGGCTGCCTGCCTCAGCGTTATAGAGACATTTTAAAAAAAGAAATTCCCGAAGTTGACGCTTTTGTGGGTAAGGTTTCTTTGGAGGGCCCAAGGCCAAGATTTCCTATTACTCCCAAGCACTTTGTGTATTTGAAAATTTGCGAAGGCTGCGTAAATAATTGCAGCTTCTGCGTTATACCAAAAATAAAGGGGAAGTTTACTAGTTTAGATATTGATTCTGTTCTTGAAAAGGTAGGACAATTTAATCGCGAAGGAGTTTCAGAAATAAATATTATTGGCCAGGATATTAGCGGTTATGGCTTAGATTTATATGGCAAGACTAAGCTTGCTCAGTTAGTTAAGAAAATATCAATTCATGCTAAGAATGTCGGTTGGCTGCGCCTGCTTTATTTAAACCCAAGCCGTATAAACGATGATTTGTTGAAATTAGTCAGGGATGAGCCGAAGATTTGTAAATATATTGATCTGCCGATTCAGCATATTAATAACCGCGTACTTAAGTTGATGAATAGGAAGGCTACAAAAAAAGATATAATCAATACGATTAGTAAAATAAGAAAGATTATCCCTGGCGTGGGCTTGCGTACTTCAGTAATTGTGGGTTTTCCGTCGGAAACGGATAAAGAATTTAAAGAGCTTTTAAATTTCATCGAAGAAATTAAATTTGAGCGCTTGGGGGCTTTTATATATTCCAAAGAAGAAGGGACGCGCGCTTATGATTTAAAGGGTCAAATTTCACAAAAGCGAAAGAATGAACGCTTTGATTTGGTTATGGCGGCGCAAAATCTGGTCTCTGAAGAGGTAAATAAAAGATTTTTAGGGCAAACTATTGATGTTTTGATTGATGTAAAAGAAGGAAGCGGTTATTTGGGCCGCAGCCAATACGACGCCCCGGAAGTTGACGGGGTAGTTTATGTGAGTTCCAAGCGGGTTTTGGGCCAAGGAGAGTTTGTAAAAGTCAAAATTTCTGCTACAATGGAATATGACTTACAAGGAGAGGTGGTAGCATGAATTTAGCCAATAAACTTACAGTATCTCGAATCGTACTCACTTTTGTTTTCATGTTGGTTTTGCTTTATTTCCGCGGGTTTTTACCTAAGGTGCTAAGCTTGGTTATATTTACCATTGCGGCTTTATCGGATTATTTTGATGGCAAACTTGCTAAAGAGCGAAACATGGTTACGGATTTTGGCAAGCTAATGGATCCGATTGCCGATAAAATTTTGGTGTTAGCAGCGTTTGTGGCATTTGTGCAGATGCAGCTAGTTAATAGTTTCATGGTTATGATTATCATTTTTCGCGAGATCCTGATTACTTATTTAAGGCTTTTTGCGTTAAACAAAGGTAAAGTTCTATCAGCGGCTAAGGCCGGCAAGCATAAGACTTTGCTTCAGATGTCGGTAATATTCCTTATTTTGGGTTTTATAGTTTTTAAAGAAGGCATGCTTACTTTTTCGACCTGGAATCCTGCCTGGGAAAAATTCTTTCGTCAGGGTATTGATATAGTCATGTGGATTATTGTTATGTTGACTCTTTATTCCGGGTTGTCCTATCTCTGGGAAAACCGTAAGATCATTACTCGGCTTTAATCGATGAAGCCACTAATTAAAATAATCGCCTCATTTTTTTATGTTGGGTATCTGCCGCTTATGCCAGGCACCTTTGGAAGCTTGGCTGGCGTCGGTGTATATTTTCTGATTAAGAATAATATTTGGGTTTATGTTTTATCAACTATTTTCTTAGTTATTTTAGGATTTTTATTTTCTGGTAGGCTCGAGAGAATAATGGGCAAGAAAGATGCTCGAGTTATAGTAATCGATGAAGTTGTTGGCATGCTCTTAAGTTTATTATTTATTCCTTACGATATTAGGCTAGTTGTTGCCGGATTTATTATTTTTAGGATTTTGGATACTCTAAAGCCTTTTGCCATTAGGCGCCTGCAGCATTTAAAAGGGAGCGCTGGCGTTATGCTTGATGACATTGCCGCAGCACTCTGCACTAATATAATTCTTCAGCTATTTTTAAGTTTAACTTCTTTTAAAACTTCTTAGATCGGGCTTTTTGGGGTTAATTTTAACTCAAGAAACCGCTTTCTTTTTTAGCTCATTTAGTATTGAAATCCCTCCATATATAAGGTAATCTTTATATATAATTGTTATTGTAGGGAACGGTCAGACCGTTCCCTACATAAAATAACATTAATCAAAATGCCACGGAAAATCACTAAAACATTAGCGGTTTTACTATCTTTTTTACTTCTTATCCAGCAGACTCTATTTGCCGAAATGGCTGTCCAGCTGAATATTGCCGGCCATCTTTCTGCTCTAGCAGGTTCCATTACTCAGGATAAATTCCGCCCTATTCATTTACGCTATCTGCAATATCTACCTCAAGAAAATAGTTTTAAACTATTGCTTGATAAAGGGAGCGAGAATTCACAAGCCACAAGTAGGGAACGGTCGCGACCGTTCCCTACTTGTGCTTCCAACCAACAAATTGAATCCACCTCAAAAGAATTATTTAAATACTTTCTCATTGGTTTAACCCTGCCTAATAAAAGCTTTTGGGTAAATCTACGTCCAGATTCTCCGGATAATATAATTGATCCATACTTAGAAAAAACCGATATTGGTAAAATCATGCTTGAAACCGACCTTGAGCTAAAGCGAGATACGCAAAAGCTACTTCCCCAGATACTAAAGAAGGAAAAGAATACTGGGATAAACTTTATAAGAAAGCCGAAGAGCTTTATGGTAATCAAAATGTAACTATTCCTACCTTAACCCGTCCCTGGATTGTCCCAGATGGAGTTATAGTCCGAGAAACTAAAGATTCAGCCTATGTCTATAAAGCTACTCTTAAAGTAATGCTGGAAGAAGATTATTTAAAAAATACTTTTAGTAGCGGAGGTTTAAACCTCCGCTACTCTGTGGATAACTTCAAAGACTCGCGCTTGAAAACTCTTAATGAATATTCTACTCAGTTAATTAAAGAACTCATTATCCCTAAGTTAACCTTAAGTGTAAACACCTCTAAGAAATACTCTCAACTCAGACAAGTCTATTATTCTTTAATATTAGCACAATGGTTTAAATCCAGGTTCAAAGATAAGCCTTATAAATATTCTGAATTAATCGATAAACAAGATCTAACTAATTTTACTTCTAAAACCTCTTGGTCCAAAGATACTTACTTTAAAGAATATCAAAAGTCTTTTAAAGACGGCGAATACAATTTCCAAGAGCCGGTGTATACGTTGCAAGGTAAATCTATTAGGAGTTATTTTAGCGGGGGAGAAATGTTGGGCCCTGAAATTCTGGCAGCTACTAAAGGCCTGGGAGGTGTTAGGGCAGTTCCGAATAATCCAGATTTAGCGGCTGTAAGCGTTCAACCTATAGCTTCAGGGGATGTTGATATTCAGGTAAATTCAGGTCAAGAAGTACAAATCGTTACTTCAGAACATCAGCCAGAAACAACTACTGTTCAAGTAGCTACCCAAGCCTCTAATAAAGATGAAGACCTTGGCGCGCAGGTGGCTAATGCCCGCTATTTACAAAGGCTAAAAAGATTCCTTAATGTTTTACGTAAGAATGCGGAATTTAATACTAAGTTAAAAGAATTTCTGCAAGGAAAAGGCTATATCAAGTTTAACATTAGTCCAGATGCGGATATATCAGATGCCGATATATTAGAATTTTGTCTTGAATTTCTTCGCGAAAAAGGCTTAGTTACTACGTGGATAGATGGCCAAGGCAATGAAGTTAATATAATTGAGGATAGTCAGGGGATACTTAAAAGTGCTGATAAAGCAACCCAGCGCTTGATTCAGGCTATCCGCACATTTGCTATTGATCCGCAAGCAGGGGTAAAGGCAATTAATTTTTGCGGTACGAAAGGTATATGGAAAATTATCGGTTTTAAAAATGAGCTTGGCTCGAAGTGGAGCCGGCTGCGAAGTGTTGCACAAAGAAGAGATTTACAGCATGAACAAGACGAGATACGTTTAAGAAAATTAGGTTTAAATTGGATCCGCGCTCATGTGTTGGTTGAAAACGGCTTAAACAACGACCGTAATCAAATTGCGCTGCAGTTAGAGGCGCAACTTAGAGATAGTGAAAGGGTCATTGGCGAAATTGAAAGAAGTGCCTTAGAGCTAATTAGTAAAAAAGTATCAAGGATAAGGCAATATCTTAGTAAATTTGCACTAGTTTTAAAACAACAAAAACGAGCACAAAGCATATTAGATAATTTAAGGATGTTTATCAATAATAAAGATCAGCGCGAAATTTTAAATAAACTCCGAGTTCAAGTAAGTTTTGCAGACGTGAGTTCTGCTTATATAAATAGAGAATATCAAATACATCTTATGGCTAGGCTTGCGGACCGCCTTGATGATAGAGAATTAGAAGCTGTGCTTTGCCATGAGATAGCACATGCTTTAAATGGTGATCTTGCTGATGAGAATAGACGAGTTCCGGTTAGCGAGGTTCCTGTTTCTTTGTTTGGTGGGTTAACAAGAGCTACTGAAACCGCCGCACATTTTAGCAATCTTTCCCAGAAAAAGGAAAGAGAAGCTGATGCGTTGGCAATTTCGTTATTGTTAAAATTGAGGCCAAATTTAGATGAAGCTGAAGCGTGGGCAATTTTTAAAAGCGGGTTGGAAAAAGTACGCGTATTTGTAGAAGAGAACCCCCCAGAATTGATTACTGAGAAAAAAAAGAATTGGGGGAAAACGGTGCCGGTTATAAGCCATCCTAATGATGGAGATAGAATACCTGATTTGCAGGATAAGAAACGAGATGCATCTATTAGCCATGCTGAAGAAAAAACAGGTAAGATGATAGAGGCGCGGTTGTTATGGTTAAACCAAAAGGAAAGCTCTTCTACAAATAAGGTTTATAATTATGAGATGAGTAGTGGTGAGTTTAGAACGTTTTTTTCTAGAAAAGAGAGAGTTATATTTTGGTTACAAGATTTACTCCTATCGCTTAAGGATGTTCTAGCGGCGATGGCTGGAATGCGCATACCAGATATGCCGCATCAAAATCCTGAAGAAATAGGCGCTAGTCTAGGATTAAGCCTTGGTGGCTCTAAGTTTAGAGTTCCTACTCCTAAAGATTACTACGAAAATTTAGATAAAGAACTAGTTAGATTTATTGATAAGATATCTGTCCGGCCGAATGGGATAGTAAAGTATGTAAATGCAAGTCTAGGGTTAGAGTTTGAATATTATGTAACGCATAAAGGCGATTATGAAAAAGGAGGTGAAGTAGAAAGTCGTTTGTCTGGTGGCCATGGCTTTGCACATTACAGCAGAAGAATGCAAAAAGCAGTTATAATTATTGACGGCGATTTTTTCCCTGAAGAATTTGTTGAATTTATAGCTATCCATGAGTATGGAGAAACATTATACTTTGAAAGCCAATATCATCATATCAGGGCTTCACAGCTTGAATTTGCTGCGGCTAAGAAATTAGGAAAATTAGAAGCTTATTTGGACTGGATTAAACATAATTACCTGGTTAAAGTATCTAATCTAAATCGTTTGTTGGTGCCCGAGCCAGGATATATTCCAGAGGAAGCACAATCTAGCCAGGTTTATCGGGATTGGCGTGTTCAGGTTAAAAACTCCTTAGAAGCTGAAGCAGCTAGAGGATTAGTTAAGAAATATGGCTGGGTAGCTGCGGTTTGCGGTAGGGTTTTATTAGAAGGGAGCGTAGAGTATACTGACCCCCTAAAGCAGCTAAGGGAGTTATTTGTCAGCCTTCGATATAGAATGCGCGAGATAGGCGAGGTTTTTATCAGTCATCCCGAGGTTCGTTTAACACAAGAACAATTAGAGTTATTAATTTATGCTTGGCGAGTTTCCTTTGAGTCTTCCGACCGAGATAGACTGCTGGATATCATTATTTTAGCTGGTACTAATAATAGTGATTCTTTACAATTTTTTATTCAGGCGATCAAGGAGGGGGATATTTTTCTCGGCAAAATTAAGGAAGACTATATGGTATTAGAGTTACGTGCCCATGGCGTCAATATTTCTGCTTTAGAAGCAGCAATAGTTTTTTCTCATACCCCAAGTACTCCTACTGACTCTCTAGCAACAGAGAATCAGATTATTTCGTCGCCTTTAGTTTCTCATAATGACGAGTCAGAGGCTGAAAAAATGGGCGGCATTGACTTTCGTTTCTTGCCTATTGTTACCCAAGCTATCGGTAATCTGAGTAACGGTTTTATCTTAACTGAAGATGTCAAATTAGGATTAAGCAGTGTAAATCTGGATGAAGAATGGTCTCAAATAGAAAAAATGGCCGAAGCTGGCATAACTCCGTCTTCGGAGAGAATTAAAGAATATATTCAAGCCTCCTGCATCAAGGGTAATACTCGCGATAAAGATATAGATAAAATAGTCCTCTGTATTTCCAAAATCCTTCGATGCGATGAAGACCGCTGCTCTAAGAGCGATCCCGTATTAATGGATATTTTGATTGTCCTCGAATCACAAAGAAATCCTCAAGAATTAAATAAAGCTTTTCTAGGTATTATTTCTTAAAATATAAAATTCTGTAAAATCTATTATTTGATTTTATGATACATTAATAGTTTTTAAGGTGCCAAATTGGCACCTTAAAGGCTGGATTTAGTAAGGAATAAATTAAGAGCTTCTATTGCGGATTTTTTTCTAATTTGAGCGCGGGTGCCGGTAAATTGAAATTTTTTGCAAATAGTTTTATTTTTATTCGATACTGCGATAAAGACTGTGCCTATGGGTTTAGAGGAAGATCCGCCAGTGGGGCCGGCGATGCCGGTGATACCGATGCCAAAATCGGTTTTAGCGATTTTGCGGATGTTTTTGGCCATTAGTAAAGCAACAGCTTCGGAAACTGCGCCGTTTTTCGCAATAACTTTATGTGGTATTTTTAAGATATTTTCTTTAGCTTTATTACTGTAGGTAACAGCGCCTAAGATAAAATATTTAGAGCTCCCTGGTAGCTCGGTAAGGGAGCTCGAGATGATTCCTCCGGTGCAGGATTCAGCTACGGCAATGGTTTTATTGTTTTTAAGCAGAAAATCATGAATTTTGCGGATTACTTGCTTCATGGAAACTAATTATAAGCTGTTTTTGAAGGATTGACAAGACAAGATTTTGTGCTATACTTAATACAATTAATCTTCGGGGTAGGGTGAGATTCCCAACCGGCGGTAAAGTCCGCGAGCCCTCGTTAGGGCATGAACCGGTAAAATTCCGGTACCGATGGCAAAAGTCCAGATGAGAGAAGATTATGAGCCATGCTACCCGAAGACTACGCTTCGGGTTTTTTGTTTTAGTAAGATTGCTTCGCCCTTCGGGCTCGCAATGACACTGAATTGAATAATGATTACTATGTTTAATACAATTCCAGAAATTTTAGACGATCTTAAAAAGGGTAAGATTGTGGTGGTGGTGGATGACGAAGATCGCGAGAATGAGGGCGATTTGGTCATGGCCGCGTCTTTTGTTAAGCCAGAGGATATCAATTTTATGGCGAAATTTGGCCGTGGTTTGATTTGCGTGCCTATGGAAGAAGCGCGCTTAGAGATTTTAGAATTACAGCCGATGCTGCGCGAAGGCCGCTCTAATAAAAAAGATCCCTTTTCTACTGCCTGGATGATTTCAACGGACGCTGCCCACGGAGTAACTACTGGAATTTCGGCTTTCGACCGCGCGCATACCATTAAAGTTTTAATTGATCCGCAAGGTAAGCCTGAAGATTTAGTTTGTCCCGGGCATCTTTTTCCGCTCAAAGCGCGTAAAGGCGGAGTTTTAGTGCGCGCCGGCCATACCGAGGCGGCTGTAGATTTAGCAAAGTTTGCCGAGGTCTATCCGGCAGGGGTAATTTGCGAAATCATGGGTGATGACGGTTCGATGGCTCGCCTACCTAAATTAATTGAATTTGCCAAAGAACATAAATTAAAAATTTGTTCAATTGCCGAATTAATCGAATACCGCAGGCGTTCAGAGAAATTAATTGCGCGTTTAGTTGAGACAAAGCTACCTACCGAATTTGGAATTTACAAATTAATTTTATATAAAGATTTAATTAACAATAAGGTGCATTCAGTTTTAGTAATGGGTGAATTTAACGCCAGTGATGCGGTATTTGTGCGCGTGCATTCTGAATGTTTAACCGGCGATGTTTTTAGTTCGCTGCGCTGTGATTGCGGCAGGCAGTTAGATAAAGCCATGCAGATTATTAATAAAGCAGGTAAAGGCGTTGTGCTTTATATGGCGCAGGAAGGCCGTGGCATTGGCCTAGTCGATAAAATCCGCGCTTATAGCTTGCAGGATAAAGGTATGGATACAGTTGAAGCAAATGAGGCTTTGGGGCATAAGGCGGATTTGCGTGATTACGGTATCGGCGCGCAGATCTTAGCGGACTTAGGGCTAAAAAACATTAAATTATTAACCAATAATCCGCGCAAAATCGTGGGGCTCGAAGGATACGGTTTGCGCGTAATTGAGCGCGTGCCTCTAGAAGTGGAATCGAATCCTAATAATTATAAATATTTAAAAACAAAAAAAGAGAAAATGGGGCATAGTTTAAATATTAAATAGCAATAACCTATTGTGTCATTGCGAGCGAGGCGTAAGCCGAGCGAAGCAATCTTTTTAAAAGATTGCTTCGTCGTCCGCCTGCGGCGGTCTCCTCGCAATGACACGAATGCAAAGGAGAGGGAAATGGCAAAGATACTTGAGGGTGGCTTAGTAGTAAAAGGCAAGAAATTTGGGATTATTGCATCGCGCTTCAATGATTTTATTACTAAGGAATTAATTTCCGGATGCACTGATACTTTAATTAGACATGGCGCAAGCGATGATGATTTAACGATTGCTTTGGTTCCAGGAGCTTTTGAAATCCCAACTATCGCGCAAAAAATGGCCCAAACGAAGAAATATGATGCTATAATATGCTTAGGTACAGTTATCCGCGGGGCAACTCCGCATTTTGATTATGTTGCCGCAGAAGTTTCTAAAGGGATTGCCAAGGTTTCACAAGATATGAATATTCCGGTAATTTTTGGGGTAATTACCGCGGATACAATTGAGCAGGCAATTGAGCGCGCCGGCACCAAAGATGGTAATAAAGGTAAGGATGCGGCGATTTCTGCGATTGAAATGGTGAATTTAATGGAGAAGATTAAATAATGCGTAAACGCACACAATCACGTGAATTTGCCCTGCAGATTCTTTATAAAATAGATATTACTCATGATCCGGCAGATGTAGCGCTAGATAATTTTTGGCAAGATCGTAAGCTTGAAGAGCAGGAAGTCGAGCAAGAGCTAAAAGATTTCACTACTGAATTGGTCTTGGGCGTGGATTCAAATCTGGCTGCGCTGGATCCCAAAATTGCCCAGTATGCGACTAATTGGCAGATGGAGCGTATGGCGGTGATTGATAGGAATATTTTGCGTATGGGTTCATTTGAGCTGATTCATCGCGAAGATATTCCGCCTAAGGTTACGATAAACGAAGCGGTGGAGTTGGCCAAAAAATATTCTGGGGCGGAATCTGGAAAATTTGTGAACGCTATCCTCGATAAAATTAAGCAAGAGTTAGGTAAATGAAGTTCGCTGATTTACATCTGCATACCAATGCCTCTGATGGTACTTTTACCCCCGAAGAAGTTGTTTTAAAAAGTAAAAAATCCGGGTTAGCTGCGATTTCTATTGTTGATCATGATACTGTTGACGCGCTTGATGCCGCATTAAAAATAGCCAAAGATAATGAAATAGAGATTATTCCAGGCATAGAATTAAGCGCGGAGTGTGATGGTAAAGAAATTCATATCTTGGGTTATCTGATCGATCATCGCAATAACGACCTTACCGCAAAAATTAAAATTCTCAAAACAAACCGCATTGACCGCGTACATAAAATTACTGAGAAATTAAAAGATTTAGGTGTTGCGTTAAGCCCTAAGACAGTTTTTGATATCGCCCAAGACGGAATTATTAGTAGATTGCATATCGCCCGTGCGCTGGTAGAGGCGGGGGCAGTTACTACAACCGGCGAGGCGTTCCGTAGATATATTGGCGATAGTTCGCCGGCTTATGTTTTAGGTTTTAAAATGCAGCCAGAGGAGACAATAAGTTTAATTAAGAATGCCGGCGGCATTCCTGTCCTGGCACATCCGTATAGTTTACATAGCGACGAGTTAACTTTAAAACTTATTGAATTCGGGATTATGGGTTTGGAGGTTTATTATCCTGAACATTCACAAGGCATGATTAATTTTTATTTAGATTTAGCCAAAAAATATAATTTGCTGGTTACCGGAGGCTCGGATTGCCATGGCGCGGCTAAGCCTGAAGTAAAGATTGGTTCGATTAAAATACCGTATAATTTAGTCGAAAGATTAAAAGAAGTAAAAGATAAAATGTAGGGAACGGTTTTAAACCGTTCCCTACAGTGGAGGCAATAATGGCAAATAAACACGAGTTTTACATGCGATTGGCAATGAAATTGGCCATG
>JAZDEX010000009.1:0-39057 GCA_043808405.1 Candidatus Omnitrophota bacterium
GGTTAGAGCAGGTGACTCATAATCACTTGGTCCGGGGTTCAAGTCCCTGTGGGCCCAGTTTTTTTGGGCGATTGGCTCAGTTGGTTAGAGCGCCACATTCACATTGTGGAGGCCAGGGGTTCGAGTCCCTTATCGCCCATATGATTAATAAATTTAAGGAGGCACAAATTGCCAGTGGATTTAAAATCGCAGTTAGCGGCATTAATAAAATTACAGACGGTGGATTCGGAAATTCATAAATTAAAAAATGAAAAAGAGTCTAAGCCGCAGGAAATCAAAATTATCGAAACTGCTTTTGAAGAAAAGAAACAGGGCCTGCTTGTGCTTGAGAAAAAAGGGCTAGATCTACAAAAGCAAAGAAAAGATAAAGAAGGTGAAATTCTCGCCCAGGATGCAAATATAGCGAAATTACAAGGGCAGTTATATTCATTAAAAACGAATAAAGAATATCAGACGATGCTGCATCAGATTGAAGGCGCTAAGGCGGATAAATCTTTTATTGAAGATAAGGTCCTGCAGTTGTTTGATGATTTTGATAAAATAAATGTTGAGGTGAACGTGGAAAAAGAGCGCTTAAAAGGCGAAGAGAAGATTTTCTTAGAGCAGAAAAAGAAAGTCGATGATCAGGTTAAAGAGATTAACGATCGCCTTGCGCAATTAGAAGCACAAAGAAAACAGGCTAGTGTTGATGTCGCCGCGGAAGTTCTAGCGCAATACGACAGGATTTTAGCTAGCCGTGACGGGCTGGCAATAGTTATTGTTAAGAATAATTCTTGTGGGGGATGCAATATGACGACTCCGCCGCAGGTGACGAATTTAATTAAAATGTACGAGCATATTATTACTTGTGAAATGTGCAATAGAATGCTTTATGTGGATGAATGAGCTTGATATTTATATTGACGGCGCTTCAAAAGGCAACCCTGGCCCGAGTGGCATTGGCGCGGTAATTTGCCGCAATGGCGAAACCATAAAAAATTTATCGGTTTATATCGGCGAGACAACAAATAACGTTGCCGAATATACTGCCTTGATTTATGCCCTTAAAGAAGCAATTACTTTAAAGGCACAGACAATTAAAGTAAATAGCGACAGCCAGCTTTTGTGCCGCCAGTTAAAAAAAACTTATAAAGTTAAAAGTGTAAATATAGTTGGATTATATAAGCAGGCAGTAGAGTTATTATCTGGCTTTAAACAGGTGGTAATAAATAATATTCCGCGCGAAGAAAACAGCGGCGCGGATAAGTTAGCCACCAAAGCAGTAAAAGAACAGCTGAAAAAACAAGGTCTTTGATAATAGGTAGGCAGAAGATGGTCGCTGCGTGTTGAAGCGCAGAGGAAAGTCCGGGCTCCAATGGATAAGCGTAAGCGGGTTAATGCCCGCCTTTCGATTAACTTCGAAAAGGATTAGAGCCACAGAGACGAGGCCCTCGAGATTTATATTGGGGGAAGTGAAACGAGGTAATCTCTACGCGGAGCAAAGCAAAATAGGAGATGAGTTCCGGCGCAAGCTGGGCACGCGTTAAATCCGGCGCGTTATTAATCTCGGGTAAGCTGCTAGAGCTACAGCGGTAACGTTGTGGTCGAGAGAAATGATCATCACGATGCGAGAATTCGTATCAAGACAAAACTCGGCTTATTCTGCCTACTTTAAAAATTGTTTAATGTGTAAAGTGTAATGTGTAATGAAAAGTGAAAATACATTACACCTTACATATTAAACTTTACACAAACATGTTTATTAAGGAGGAACAAAATGTCCGGTCATTCAAAATGGAAGACAAATAAGGGTAAGAAGAATTTAGCTGACGCTAAAAAGGGCGCCACCTATACAAAATTAATCAAGGAGATTGTGGTTATCGCCCGCGCAGGCGGCGGTAATCCCGATTCAAACTCGAAACTGCGCGCGATCATTGCCAAGGCGCGCGAAGCGAATATGCCTTCGGATAATATCAAGACAGCGATTAAGCGCGGGACTGGAGAAATTCCGGGGATTATTTATGAAAATGTTACCTATGAAGCTTATGCACCGGGCGGGGTGGCAATGATGGTTGAGGCTTTAACTGATAATAAAAATCGTACTAGCGCGGAACTTCGCAATATTATGTCTAAAAAAGGCGGTAGTTTTGCCGGCTCCGGGTCAGTAAGTTGGATGTTTATTATGAAGGGTTATTTTTTAATTGAGAAATCTCAAGTAAAGGAAGACGAGCTGATGGACATTGCTTTAGAGGCAGGCGCCGAGGATGTGAAATCTGATGATAAAAATTATGAAGTTTTTACTGCGCCGCAGAATTTTGAAAAAGTAAAAGAGGCGATTGACGCTAAGGGTATTAAGTGCCAAGATGCTGAAGTTACTATGATCCCTACTTCAAGCGTGAAAGTTGAAGGCGGCGAGGCTAAGCAGGTTTTGGCTTTGATCGAAGCCTTAGAAGATCATGATGATGTGCAGCAGGTTTATGCGAATTTTGATATTTCTGATGAGCTTATGGAGCAAATGAGCAGTGATTCCGAATAAGTATGATAATTTTGGGGATTGACCCGGCATTAAGCATTACCGGTTACGGAGTAATTGATTTTCAAAAAAATAAATTATCTTTAGTTGAAGCTGGGATAATTTCTACTTCAAGTAAACAAGAAACAGCTAAGCGCCTGGAACGTATTTATCAGGCAATTGAAAAGTTGATCTCCGACACTAAGCCCGAAGTAATGGTTGTCGAGAAATTGTACGCGCATTATAAGCATCCTACCACAGCTTATATTTTAGGCCAGGCCCGTGGGGTAATTTGTTTGGCTGGGGCTCGGGCAGGAATTTCTTTGGTTGAATATGCGGCTACGCGAGTTAAAAAAGCAATTGTTGGACAAGGCCTGGCGCCTAAACATCAAATCCAAAAGATGGTTCTAAATACATTAAATATAAAAGAAATACCTAAATACGCGGATGTGACTGATGCTTTAGCCTTGGCTATTGCTCATAGCCGGGTGGCAAGTTTTAATCTATGATTGCTAAAATTTCCGGAAAAGTTATCGCCAAGGGTACTAATTATCTGTTGATTGATGTGGGTGGCCTGTGTTATGAGGTTTTAATTCCACAGGCAGTAATGCAAAAGCTGGGCGAAGATTTGATCAATGGGCCGGCAGTAGATTTAATTACATATCATTATCATCATGTTGAGCAATCGCGGGCGACTCCGATATTAATTGGTTTCTTAAATGAAATTGAAAAAGAATTTTTCCAAACTTTTATTACGGTTTCTGGAATTGGGCCGCGGGCCGCGCTAAAAGCATTAAATCAGCCGATATCGTTAATTGCTAAAGCTATTGATGAAGCTGATTTAAATTTTTTAAAATCATTGCCGGGTATAGGCCAGCAGCGCGCGCGCGAAATCGTAGCAAAATTACAGAATAAAGTAGGCAAGTTCGGGTTAATTCAAGACGAAGGTGCTAAGCTTAGTAAAAAACAAACCAGTGGTATTGAAGAAGACGCGCTCCAAGTATTAACGCAGTTGCAATATAAAAAACCTGAAGCCCAAAGTATGATTAAGAAAGCATTAGAGCGCTCGTCGAATATCGAAACCACAGAGGAATTATTAAACGAAGTTTATAAACAAAGAAAGGGGTAAGCCCTATGGCAGAAGATAATCTGAAAGCGGTAATTGAGGCGCTTTTATTTGCCAGCGATAAGCCTTTGACTTTGGAAAAAGTAAGAAATGTTTTGGATGATATTGCCACTGATGAGATTCGTAAGATTTTAGAAAGTTTAAAAAACGATTACGAAGTAAGCGGCCGCGGGATTCGCTTGACTGAAATCGCCGGCGGGTTTCAAATAATTACCGCGCCGAATTTCGCGCCTTTTTTAAGAAAATTATATAAAGAAAGAAACGCGGATAAATTATCTAAACCGGCATTAGAAACTTTGGCGATTATCGCCTATAAGCAGCCGGTAACAAAGTTAGAGTTGGAATCTTTAAGGAATGTGAATGTGGATGGCGTGATGAGCAGCCTTAATGATAAAAGTTTAATTCGGGTAGCTGGCCGAAAAAAAGCCCCGGGCCGGCCTAAGGTTTACGGCACGACCACGCAATTTTTAGAATATTTTGGATTGAAGTCTTTAGAGGAGTTACCTAAAATAGAAAATTTCCAAACTGCCTTAATTAAGGAGGATCTTAAGAATGAGCCTGGAAACGTTGCGCAAAAAAATTGATACGTTGGATAAAGTTATTATTGAGCTTTTAAATGCCCGCGCGAATATTACTTTGGATGTTGCCCGCATAAAAAATAAAAGCGGCAAGAGCATTTATGCCCCGGCGCGCGAAAGGGAAGTTTTAAATAAGATATCTGAAGCTAATAAAGGGCCGCTGAGTAATGATGCCGTGGCGGCAATTTACCGTGAGGTTATGTCAGGCAGTTTGGCACTTGAGAAACCGATGAAAATAGCTTATATGGGCCCCCAGGCGAGTTTTTCACATTTGGCTTCGATGAAAAGATTTGGCTCGCAGGTGGAGTATGTTGCTTGCAATAGTATCGCCGAGGTTTTTTTAGAGGTAGAGCGCGACAATGCGGATTATGCGGTTGTGCCGATTGAAAATTCTATCGAGGGCGTGATTAGTTATACTTTGGATATGTTTGTAGATGCGGATTTAAAGATTTGCGCCCAGATAATTCTAGATGTGGCGCATAATCTACTCGCGAATTGTCCAAAAAGTAATATAAAGCGCGTTTATTCAAATCCGCAGGTTTTTGGGCAATGCCGTATTTGGCTGCAGGAGAATTTACCCGGGGTTGAGTTAGTTGAGGTTTCCAGTACAACGCGCGCCGCCGGAATTGCCGCTAAAGAAAAAAATAGCGCTTGTATTGCTTCGATTTTGGCTGCGAGTATTTATAAGTTAAAAGTATTAGCCAAAGATATCGAAGATTCGCCGCATAATATTACGCGCTTTTTAGTAATTGGCAAAACCGAGGTGCCCGAGACTGCGCACGATAAGACGTCTTTAGTTTTTTCGATTAAAGATAAAGTTGGGGCATTGCATGATATGTTGGTTCCTTTTAAAAAGTATAAAATTAATTTGACTAAGATCGAATCTCGCCCGTCTAAGAAGAGGGTGTGGGATTATTATTTCTTTTTGGATTTAGAAGGGCACAAGGATAATCCTAAAATTAAAAAAGCAATTGCGGAATTGGATAGTAAGTGTAAGTTTTTGAAAATTTTGGGATCGTATCCAATTGGAGAATAAGATGTATTATATTGTGTCATTGCGAGCGAGTGAAACGAGCGAAGCAATCTTTTTAAAAAGATTGCTTCGTCGGGCTTCGCCCTCCTCGCAATGACACTCGTTTTTGCATAAAGTCAACGAGTTTAATTAATATGAGAAACTTAATCCGTAAGAATATTTCCGACATAACCCCCTATGTAGCAGGTAAACCGATTGAGGAAACTAAGCGTCAGTTGGGCTTAAAAGAGGTGATTAAGCTTGCCTCGAATGAGAATCCACTGGGGGCGTCTCCTAAGGCTAAAGAAGCGATAAAGAAGTATCTGGGGCACATCCATCGTTATCCTGATTCCAGTGGTTTCTATCTAAAAAAGAAGCTTGCGCAATATTATAACCTCGAGCCGGCTAACTTTATCTTAGGTAACGGCTCGGATGAAGTAATCGATATTATTATCAAGACGTTTGTTGAGGATGATGAAAATATCATAACTAGCGAAGCTACGTTTTTAGAATATGGGATTATCGCGCAGATCAATAATCGTAAAATATCAACTGTGCCACTAAAATATTTTAAATATGATCTCGAAGGGATTAAGAAAAAGATCGATAAGAAAACAAAACTTATTTTTATTTCTAACCCTAATAATCCTACTGGCACATATGTAACTAAATATGAGCTTGAGGATTTTCTTAAAGATATTCCGGATGATGTGGTTGTGGTGATGGATGAGGCATATGATATTTTTATTGATGTGGACGATTATCCGGATAGCTTGAAATACATCAAAAATAAAAATGTGATTGTGCTTAAGACATTTTCTAAAGGCTATGGTTTAGCCGGTTTAAGGGTGGGTTGCGCGATAGCCAGACAGGAATTTAGTGCGGCAATGGAAAAAGTGCGTCAACCATTTAATGTAAATCTTTTGGCCCAGGTAGCCGCGACCGCGGCCCTCGAGGATAAAAAATTCCTTAAGGCAACTAAGGAAACTGTTTTTACCGGCAAGGCTTATCTTTATGATAATTTAAAAAAGATGGGTTTATCTTGCGTGCCTAGCGTTGCCAATTTTATTTTAATCGATGTGGAAAAAGATACAGTTGCGGTATTTAAAGATATGCTTAAGCGCGGAGTTATTGTGCGTGATATGCAGCAATATGGGTTAAAAAATTTTATTCGCGTAACCGTAGGGACAAAAAAAGAAAACGAGAAATTTATAAAAGTTTTAAGAAAAGTTTTATGCGGAGGAAAATAAATGATTATAGTTTTACGTCCTGATGCAAGCGATGAACAGATAAATCATTTAATCTATAAAGTCAAGAAGCTTGGGCTTACACCGCATGTATCTAAAGGCATAGAACGTACAATTATCGGGGTTATTGGCCCGGAGGATGTTTTGCGGGTTACGCCTTTAGAGGCGTTTCCCGGCGTGGAAAAAGTTATGCCGGTTCTGGCGCCTTATAGATTGGTATCGCGTGAGTTTAAGCAGGAAAATTCTATAATTGATTTGGGCTGTGGGGTTAAAATTGGTGGGAATAGAATTATTGTTATGGCTGGGCCGTGTACTATTGAGAGCTTAGATTCATTACAGCAAATAGCCAAAGAAGTAAAGGCTGCTGGAGCTACAGTTTTACGCGGCGGCGCGTTTAAGCCGCGTACTTCGCCTTATAGTTTTCAAGGATTAGGCGAAGAGGGGTTAAAATTTTTAAAACAGGTTGGGGATGAATTGGGTTTAGTGACGGTTAGCGAAGTAATGGATGCGCGCGATATAGATTTAGTGGCTAAGTATGTTGATATTTTACAAATTGGCGCGCGTAATATGCAGAATTTTACCCTTTTAAAAGAGGTTGGTTTAATAAAAAAGCCGGTGTTATTAAAAAGAGGAATGTCTTCTACGGTAAAAGAGCTTTTAATGTCCGCGGAATATATATTAGCTAATGGAAATTTTAATGTTATTTTATGCGAGCGCGGGATACGCACTTTTGAAGATTCAACGCGTAATACTTTGGATATAAGCGCTGTGCCGGTGGCCAAAGAATTGTCGCATTTACCGATAATGATTGACCCCAGCCACGCCGCAGGAAGATGGGGGTTGGTTGCGTCATTGGCTCGGGCCGCAGTTGCTATTGGCGCGGATGCTTTGATTGTCGAGGTGCATAATCATCCTGAGGATGCGGTTTCAGATGGAGTACAGTCATTAGTCCCTTCTAATTTCGTTGGCATGATGAATGAATTAAGGGTGATTGCTAAAGCAATCGGCAGAGAAATATGAGCCTGTTTAAAAAAATAGCGATTGTCGGCACCGGGCTTATCGGCGGCTCACTTGCTTTAGTTATTAAGAAAAATAATTTGGCGCAAAGAGTCGTTGGATTTAGCCGCCGTAAAGAAACAATTGCGCAGGCTTTAAAGGCCGGAATAATTGATGAAGGTTCGCAAGATCTAAATATAATTAAAGGCGCTGATTTTGTGATTTTAGCTACACCGGTAGATGTAATTTTGGATTTAGCGCCTCAAATTGCTAAGATTATCGGTAAAGATGCGATCGTTACGGATGTAGGCAGCACAAAAGAGAAAATAGTTTCCAAGTTGGATAAAATTTTTGCGAATTTTATCGGCAGCCATCCTTTAGCCGGCTCAGAGAAACGCGGGGTGGCTAACGCGAAGTGTCAAATCTTTCAAAATTCTTTGTGTATTTTAACGCCGACTAAAAAATCCAAAGGAGCGATTGTGAAAAAAGTAAAGAAATTTTGGAAATCTACCGGAGCAAATATAGCGACACTTGATTCTGCTAAGCATGATAAAGTTCTGGGGTTTGTCAGCCACCTTCCGCATGTAGTGGCTTTTTCTTTAATGAGCTCAGTACCGAAAGAGCATTTAAAATTTGCCGCATCCGGCCTGCGCGATTCAACGCGCATTGCCGGTTCAGACGCCGAGGTGTGGAGCGAGATTTTTTTAAGCAATCAAAAGAACTTGCTAAAATGTATCGGAGATTTTGAGAAAAATATTCTTAAACTAAAATCAGCCATAAGAAGAAAAGATAAAAAAGCGATAAATTTAATATTAGCTCAAGCTAAGAAGAAAAGAGAAGCTTTGAAATGATTATTGCCATTGACGGCCCGGCAGGAGCAGGTAAAAGCACGGTTTCTAAAATGTTGGCGAAGAGTTTAGGGTTTCTTTATATTGATACCGGGGCAATGTACCGCGCGCTGACTTTAAAAGCAATAGAAAATAAGGTTGATATAAAGGATACGGCCGCGGTTGTAACTATGGCGCATAATACCAGCATCGACTTAATTAATAACTCTGACGGTTCATTAAAGGTTTTATTGGACGGCCGCGATGTTACTAAGGAGATAAGGCAGCCGTTTATTACAAAAACAGTTTCTGATATCGCCAAAATTAAAGGCGTGAGAGTTGTAATGTGTGACTTGCAAAGAAAATTAGGCAAACAAAAGAACAGCGTTTTAGACGGCCGCGATATCGGGACAATAGTTTTTCCGGATGCGGATAAGAAATTTTTTGTGGACGCTGATTTTAAGACTAGAGTCGGCCGCCGCTATAAAGAATTAATTGCGCTGGGTGAAAAAGTTACACTTCTAGATATTGAAAAAGATCTGCATAACCGCGATACAATCGATTCCACGCGTGAATTCGCCCCTTTAAAAAAAGCTGATGATGCGATCCTTGTTAATACCACAAATATGAGCATTGATGAGGTTGCCGCGTATTTGATAAAGGCCTCGAATGGATAAAAGTTTAATTCGTAATTTTTCAATTATCGCTCACATAGACCATGGAAAGTCTACTCTTGCCGACCGTATCTTAGAGATAACTGGGGCTATCGATAAGCGCCACAAAGGCACCCAGCTTCTCGATGATATGGATTTGGAAAAGGAGCGCGGGATTACTATTAAAGCCTCGATGGTCCGACTGGATTATCATTCTAAAAAAACTAATAAAAGCTACGTGTTTAATTTAATTGATACCCCGGGCCACGTTGATTTTACTTACGAAGTCTCTAAGTCTTTAGCTGCTTGCGAAGGCGCGGTGTTGGTGATCGACGCCGGACAGGGGATTGAGGCGCAGACAGTGGCGAATTATTATTTGGCGCTGGATAATAAATTACAGGTCATTCCGGTTATTAATAAAATTGATTTAAGTTCAGCGGACTTGCCGCGCGTAGTCAGGCAGATTGAAAGCGTATTAGGCTTTAGCGAGGAAGAAATTATTTTGGCTTCAGCAAAAGATGGCACAGGCGTTGACGATATCCTAGAAAAAATAGTTGAATTAATTCCTGCGCCAACAGGTGAAATAAATAATCCTTTAAAGGCTCTTGTGTTTGATTGCCGCTACGATGCCTATAAAGGCGTGGTGGTTTTTGTCAGGCTGGTAGACGGAAGCATTAATGCTAAAGAGCAGTTAAAAATGGTGCATTCGGGTAAACTTTATAAAATTGAAGAGCTGGGTGTATTTAAGAATCTACAATATTGCCCGGTGGATTTAGTTACTTGCGGCGAGGTTTGTTATTTTACTGCCAATATTCGGGATG
Source organism: Candidatus Omnitrophota bacterium (assembly GCA_043808405.1). Lineage (GTDB taxonomy): Bacteria > Omnitrophota > Gorgyraeia > Gygaellales > Profunditerraquicolaceae > JAZDEX01. Next base: position 9,752 of record JAZDEX010000009.1, read on the forward strand.
CCCGCGAAATTATTATTGGGGATACAATTACTAGCACAAAGAATCCCTGTAAAGATGTTTTGCCCGGATATAGGCAATTAAAACCGTTAGTGTTCTGTGGCATCTATCCGGTTAATCCGGGGGATTTTCCGGATTTACGCGAAGCTATGGATAAATTAAAATTATCGGATGCCTCGTTTGTTTTTGAGCCGGAGAATTCGCAATCTTTCGGCACCGGGTTTCGTTGCGGGTTCTTGGGGCTATTGCATATGGAAATTGTTCAGGAGCGCCTGGAGCGCGAATATAATTTAAATTTAATTTTAACGGTGCCTAATGTTGTTTACCGGGTGCGTACGCGCGAGGGCGAACTTATAGAAGTTGATACTCCGATTAAGCTTCCGCCGGCACAAGATATTCAGGAAGCGGCTGAGCCTTATGCCAGCCTTTTAATGATTGTCCCGGTTGAGTCTATTGAAGCGATTTGTGATTTTACTAAGTCGCGGCGCGGAGTATTTCAATCTAATGAATATTTGGGCGAGGATAGGGTGAAGGTGGTTTTTCATATTCCGCTTTCCGAAATTATTGTTGATTTTTATGATTGCATGAAATCGATTACTAAAGGCTATGGCTCTTTAGATTACGAGTTTAAGGATTACATTCCGACAAAATTAGTCAGGCTGGATATTTTATTAAATAGCGTAATTTGCGATGCTTTCTCGTCGCTCATGTGTAAAGAGAGGGCGTATTCGCGCGCGCACGCGTTAGTTACAAAATTAAAAGAGCTAATCCCTAGGCAATTATTTGAGGTAAGTATTCAGGCGGCAGTAGGCGGCCAGATTTTAGCTTCGGAAAAAATCAGGTCAGTGGGCAAAAATGTTACCGCCAAATGTTACGGCGGCGATATAACTCGTAAACGCAAGCTCTGGGAAGAGCAGAAAAAAGGTAAGAAGAGATTAAAGCAATTCGGAAAGGTGGAAATTCCGCAAGAGGCATTTTTGGAGGTACTTAAAATATGAGCACCAGCCGGCCAGAGGGCCAGGACACTAGTAAATGGAAGATAGTAGCTAAAGAGTGGATTGAGTCGATTATTATCGCCGCGATTTTAGCTTTAGTTATTCGCACATTTGTGATTCAGGCATTTAAGATTCCCACCGGCTCAATGCGCCCGACGCTTTTGGAAGGCGATATAATTTTAGTGAATAAATTTATTTTCGGGGCAAAAGTTCCTTTTACCGAGATCGCGCTTCCGAAATTGCGCGACCCTAAAAGAGGCGATGTGATTGTTTTTATTTATCCGGAAGACCCCAAAAAAGATTTTATTAAAAGATTAATCGGTTTGCCAGGGGAAACTGTAGAAATTAAAAATGGCACAGTGTATATAAATGACATGCCGGTTATGGATCCTATTTTTAATCAGAGGTTTTATTATAACCGCGGTGATTTTGGCCAGGAAAATAAAGGAATAGTTGTTCCAAAGGATAGCTACTTTGTCTTAGGCGATAATTCGGCATCCAGCCAAGACAGCCGCTATTGGGGTTTTGTGCCTAAAAGCAATGTTTTGGGCAAGGCGTTGATAATTTATTGGCCTCTAACACGAGTGAGGATACTAAAATGAATTTTGCCAACAAAATTTCTACGTTCCGTATTTTAAGCGTCCCATTTTTTGTTGCCGCGATAATCTACTATACTCCGGACCGCGACTATATGAGATTTATCGCGCTGGGTATTTTTGTTTTAGCGGTTATTTCCGATGCGGTTGACGGCTACATTGCCCGGCGCACAAAAGAGAAGTCTAAGGCGGGGCTCGTGCTTGACCCCTTAGGCGATAAGTTATTGTTGATTAGTTCGTTTGTCTGCCTTTTTTTAAGGCAGGATTTTCCCGCGGGGATACATTTTCCGATTTGGGTTACCTTAATAGTTATCAGTAGGGATATTTTAATTCTTTTGGGGGCAGTGGTTATTTTTATGGTCAAAAACCATATTAATATTCATCCGACTAAATGGGGTAAGCTGACTACGACTTTTCAAATGTTATCGGCGTTATGCATATTGTTGCAATTTAAGTTTTCTTGGGTTGCTTGGTGGGTGGCAGTAATATTTACAGTTATTTCAGGTATAGATTACGTGATGAGAGGATTTAAAACTTTATATGCAACTGACAATTCTAGGGTTAGCCGCTAGTTATTTAATCGGCTCGATCCCCACAGCCTATATTTTTGTGCGCCTGCTTAAAGGCGTTGATGTGCGTAAAGTCGGCTCAGGCAACGTGGGGGCGACTAATGCCTCGCGCATACTTGGGAAAAAATTAGGCATACTGGTTTTATTGCTTGATATATTAAAAGGTTTCGTTGTTGTTTTTTTCTTAAGCGATTTTCTTGCTCCTAGAGTAAGCTTGATTTCTACAGATGCCTTGCGGGTTATTTTAGGGTTTGTGGCGATCTGTGGGCATAATTGGACGATATTTTTAAATTTTAAAGGAGGCAAGGGAGTAGCGACAACCCTGGGAGTTTTAGCGGGCCTGGCTTTTAAGATCCCCGGAATTAATATCGCTCTAGGCCTAATTCTCTTAAGCTGGTTAATTGTTTTTATTATTTCTAGAATTGTTTCCTTAGCGTCTATTGTAGGGGCGCTTTTATTCCCAATTTTTGTTTTAATATTTAATCATAGCGTATTTATGTTTATAATCGCAATAATACTTGCCGCGTTTATTATCCTGCGCCACAAATCTAATATTCAAAGATTGCTTCAGGGGAAAGAATCCCGCATTAATTTCAGAAAATAATTTAAAAAGAAAACGCTTTCCTAAAAGGCCACATATAGTATTGAATGTGTCTGTTTGGGTGTTATACTTTGCCTAGAGATAAAATATAATATAAAAAGAAAGGCAAAATGGACGAATCTTTTGAAGACAAAAGAGAGTTCGAGCGCTTTCTAATTAATGTGCCTATTATGTTTATGTGCCTGGATTCTGACCTAGAATATCAGGGTGAAGTAATTAATATAAGCCCGATAGGAATAGGCCTAATTACTAACGCGGAGGTGGGGGTTAATTCTTCGCTAGCTTTAAATATACAAATTCCTGACGGCGGCTTGCCGCTTTATACCCGAGGCTATGTGGTTTGGGCTAATAAAATATATAACGATAAGTATAAAATCGGCATTATGATTCAGGAGGTAGATTTGCTGGGCATGTCTAGGGTTTTAAGAGCGACGCACAAAGTAAGAGGAGAAACAGATGCGCGATTTATTATTCAAGAATCTAACTTCTTTGGGTAAAAAAAGAAGGATAATCTCTAGTTCTGAAGTTTCTGATAACCAGGGTATACATAGTGTTATTAGGCGCCATTTTATTTGTATTGTAAAAGAGGTGCCTGCTCAGAGCGAGGAATTATTGCAGACTGTCTATGTGCGCAAAGAGCGTAATACTCAAGCCGCAAAAGAGAGGTTTTTGTGTAGGATTAAAGGCTCTAGTTACGCCGAATCTAACGGTAAGTTATTCCTGCTTTTGTTCACCCATTCCTTAAATATCGAATTAAGCGCTATCCCGAAGGTTTCTTTAGGCTAAATTCCGCTAATCTTTTTTAATTTTTTTATTGATTTTTCTGTGAAAAGATGGTATAAATGGATAAATGTCACGTAAAATTATTATCCTCACAGCTGCAGTTTTATTTATCTTTTCGTTAACCGGTAAAAATTCTCTTGCCGAGCCGCAGTCTTTGGCTTATCTTAACGAATCAGGGGTATCTTTTTATAATTCAGGTAAATATGATGCTGCTTTGGGCGAATTTAATAAAGCCTTATTGATTGACCCTGCCAATATAACCGCTAAAGAATACGTCAATAAAATTTTTAAAGAACAATTTAGCTCTCAAGATAAATCTGTTAAAGCCCCGGTTGTTAGTGAGGCAAAACCGAGTAAAGTAAGCAAAGTTTCGCAACCCGCATCCCGCGATAGCGCTATGGACCAAGCAATGATGCAGGTATATGTGAAGGGGGATTTAGAGAGGCCTTGCCTTGAACCCGGCACGTTAAATGATGAAAAATTTGATGAAAAGCTTGAGAAGGAGAAGCGTAAGGCTAAATATAATCTTGCTGGCATAAATATTACCGGAGATATGCAATTGGCTTTAGGCCAGGAATCGAGCGGCAATACAGTTTGGAAAAGCGCTAACTATGATTTGAATGAGCTTAATTGGCGCAGGCTTTCTTCGAATGCTTTGGATAACAGGTTCAGTACCTACGATCCGAGGATTTATGATAGTTTAGATGTGAATATGGATACGGATAATGAAGAAGGTTTTAATTTCCACGGAAATATAACTGTGGATCCTTGGAGCTTTACTGCAAAATCGGCATCTACAACTATGTCAAGCCCTACATCCGGTGATTATGCGCAGGTGGAAATAAAATATTGGTCTAATACCGGTTATACGGTTAATGAAAATTATCCTACTCAGAAGTTTGGCAATTCTTTCAATCTTAATGAAATGTACGCGCAGAATAATTCAATTCCGCCTTTTCAAGTTAACGGTGTTTATACTACTAATGGTATTTCAAACGATGCTTTTAATATGCCGCAAACCACTAAGCTTTACCGCCAATTTCAGCCTATGCGCGAGCTTTGGGTGGATTATAATACAGAGCCGGTAAATTTTAGATTTTTCCCTATAGGGTATCAGGATCAGGCATTTAGTTCGGATGACCCATTAGCGATAACTAACCATCATATTTGGTGGGAAGATAGCATGTGGTTGAGTAATTACGCCCCAGGTATTTATAATAGTGGTTTAAATCCAGTAGATTTTACGCAAGGAAATTGGGACGATCAGTTAACATTTTTATCCAGGGATAGCGTAGGTACTTATTTAACCGCGTTAAAGGGTTTTGCTTTTGATTATCAGCCGCAGGAAGGCAGTTATTTGAAGGCAACAGTAGCTGCTCCGCAGAATCTATGGCAGAATTATACTGATGTAGATAACCTGGTGTCAGCTCTGCGCGGCCGTTACCTGGCTACGGATAATTTTTATGCCGGAGCAACTTTTACTAACCGTTTAGGATTTAATCCTAATTTAGACTATAAGCTTGATCAGCAAAATTATGTTAGCGGCTTGGATTTCGGTTATGAAGTTATTGATGGGGTTAAGGCTTCGGCGGAAGTTTTAACTTCTAAGACATTTCATGATCAAACTTCTAATGCCTATAATAGCAAGAATAGAGGGAACGCCTATTATTTTTCCTTGATTGCGCGTTTTCCCAGAGTAAGCGTTATGGATTTAAAGTATGGTTATGACGAGATTAAGATGGGTAAATCCGACAATAGCCTGACGAAAGCGAAATTTTATCTATCGAGCATGGATAATGGTTTTGAAAGCGCGCTTTCTACGTATCGCAATACTCGTAATGACACATTCTGGTCGCGCCATGTTACTTTCCGCAAGCCTTTTGATTATTATTATTCTGGATTAAAATACCCCGGGCTTAAATGGGATGAGATATACGCGACCCGTATCGGAGACGGCATTGATACCGGAAGAAAGGTTATTGGTTTTAGACTGGAGACGGAGATTAAGAATAAATTCAGCAATTTATTTGATGTGCGTAATGTCCATTTGGCAAACGGTAAATTTCTGGAAAACGTAGCCCGTGATGAAATATCTTTTAAGGTTAATGACAAGTTAACTACTAAAGGCTTAGCTCTTTATCATAAGCAGCACAATACTTACGGGAATGTTGACCCCTTTATTTTTAATACACAAACGGGTAATTATGCGTATAATGACACCGTAGGCGATAATTTAAATCCGACGACTAAGACGGGTTCAGTTGGTTTTGAATATGAATTGCTTAAGTGGTTAAGCGTTAACGGAGTTTATGAGTTAACTAACGATTATAACTTAGCTTATGATAATTTCCCGCGCGATGTTATGCAAGGTTTTGATATGGGCAGTACTTTTAATTTAAATGGCAACCAATACAGGCAAGAAAACATGTATCTTTATAGTCAAAAATGGTATCCTAAGCCACCGTATCATTTTTACAATATTTTTAAATCCGGCATCAGGCTTGAGCCCCGTGATAATTTGGATATATATTTAGATTATACTCGTAATAACTTTGAGAGCGCCGGGCAAATATCCGATTTGATGAATCATATCGGCCTTGAGATGACGTATATGCCTTTTGAGAAATTCGGCACCGCTTTTAAATATAATTATTCCAGATGGAAAGACCCTACTGCGGTTGTAAACGGAGGAAATGAGATGAGTTTAACTGGCCATCACAATTTCTTCGGCGAATTTAGGTATCTTCCTTCCAAAGAAGATGAGCTTATCCTGCAATACGGTGAAGGCAACACCAGCCCTATAGGGAACATTACTTTTGACCCCTATGGCGGCGGCCTCACCACCATCGACACTCAGCATATCATTAGAGGCTACTACCGTAGAAAATTCTAAATAAAACTCTACTCTAAATAAATATCTATTTGTTTAATTTGCCGCTGGCGGATTTGTTCGGCATAGGGCGAGGGGATTACGTTGGAAGTGATTTCTATTGGATTAGCAGCAGCGTTAAGAATTACTTTCTTAATTTGAGCTTTATTTCTGCCAAAAGTATCTTTTTTCTTCGGGTTGTGATAGGTAACTTTAATCTCGCTTAAAAAATTAAAACTATAATCTCCATATTTATCAAACAGCCATCCGGCTAAAGCTGGCTCGAAAGCCAGATTTAATTCGCGGTTCTCATTTAAGAAAAATCCTTTTGCTCCAATATTCATTATAAGCCAGATCTGCAAGAATTCTGCAGTTGAACCAGAAAGCCGCGCTACAAAGCCTCTGCCATGCATATTTTTATCCGGGAATGCGCTCGAAACAATAAAAGATGAATTTTCTAAGATGCTGCGCCCGTAAATTTCGGGTTTCTGGAATGGGATAAGGATATTTTTAAACTCCGCATAAAAATCTTCATAAAGCCCAGCCTTTAATAATTCCAGGATATATTTATATTCCATGTGCAGCCAAATTGATTCATTCTCTAGCCAGCCCGGAGGGAATATGCGCGATCTGCCGATTTCTTCCGGCATGCTTTGAAGTGATGCGTTAAGCCTCAGCATTTTTAATGCAACATCATAAAGCGGGCTTGCTTTTGTAGCTGCGTGAATATTTTTAGCTTGGGATAAGTTTTTAGCCACTCTAAGCGCGTGCATCTGCGCTTCAAGGAAAAGGGGGAGCTTGATCTGCTTGAATTTTTTGGCTTTAATGTAATGTTCGCGTATAGGCTCATAATCAGTAACTTGATTAATGAAATATCCGCAATAAAGTTCTTTTTTGGGATCCTTGGCTTTGTTTATCCCGATGTCGATTTTCTTAAGCGCGTTATTTAATATTTCGATAATTTCTAAAGGGCTTACTTGGATTTCTTTGCCGCTAAGGCCGAGTTTTGTTTTGTGGCGGTAGTCTTCTTTGAGCGAGTAGCTTTTATCCCAGCATTGGTAATCTTTCTCAGGGGAAGAGCTCAAGAAATATTCTTCGATTATGCTGTTAAGCCCGCGTAGAAAAGCGTGTATTTCTTCAGTAACGCCGATTTCTTTGGCGCTAACTTGATTTAATGAATTGATAATGAAAATAATCAGGCGCTTTAATTCCATTGTTTCAAATAAAGAAGAGCCGAATAGGGCAGGCAGGCCGTTAATTGAATCTAGCCAATTTGGTTTTTCGGCTTCCATTTCTATGCCCGAGCCGCAAGGGTCAAGCGAAGCTAATTTATTTGCCACCAGGCACAATATTTTGTTTATTAAGGCGGTTTGATAAATTTCACCCTGGCCGTAGTTGGCTCTGGAAATATGGGGATTCGAGGTTCTTTTACGGATTAAATCTTTTTTTGCGTGGTCGGAGCAAATAGAATGCAGCTGTTTTGGCAGGCCGTTATGCAGGGCATATTTTTCGGCTCTCGGCCTGACGGTTTCGGCGTTATCAAAGAAAGTAAAAATCTTTTTTTCAAGCAGAATTTTTTCCAGGTTTTCCGGATAAACTTTAAGATAATTCTCGAGTAAATCTAAATTATAAGCCCAGTGGTCGGTCCAGAAGCCTTCGCCGTGCTCTGCCACTTGATTTTTAGAAGAATATGAGAGCAGGGTATTAAGGAATTCGTCATACGAGCAATTTAATTTAATTTTATTATCTTCTAAGAAAAATATTACTTCGCCCGGGCTAAAGGGTTTGCTTAAAAATTTAAACAAGGGCTCAATAGGTCCGGCAGTGATTAATTTTATCGCTGCGGCCTCAAAATCTTTTGTATTGGCTAAATTAAAGCTTGCCCCGTGGATAACTAAGGGGTTAAAGCCGTCAGTTTGGATAAGATTAAAAAAGGTGATTAAATTATCTTCTTTAACTTCCGGATTAAACCAAATATCGCACCTGCGGTTTTGATTTACATCGCGGTAATTGCCGTTTCCTTGCGAAAAATAAGTCGGCTGCAGCTGAAATTTATTATAATCTCTTTCCGGGTCGCCGTGTTTACGGGAGTAAAGATAAAATATAGAAGAAGATTCGTTTGTTTTGAATATGGTTGGATACCCGCCTCTTAAAATATTATCCAAATATGTTTGTTTAGAATAAAGGTCGAATTCCTTGGAGCTGCTTTTGGTTGCGATGCCTTTGGTTAATTCAGCGATAATAGTTTTATTTTCTTCATATTTACGCTCTAGATATCCGCGGGCAGTGATTTTTTTAGCGGTTGAATTAAGAATATCGATGCCGCGCGTATTGCCGCTGACGCAATAAAATGTTTTTTCTTCTTGCGGTTTTAGAATTATACCTAAAAGGAGCAACGCGGAAGGAGTTTTGCTTCTGACTAATTGCTTTTTGGGCGCGCTAATATTTGTTTTAATAAAATTAAAAGGGCAAGAGTAGTCTGTGGCCGGCCCAAAGATATATTGCGGATCGACTATTGGCGGTATAATTTTGGTTTGGTTTTTTTCGTAATGAAAGCCGAAATAGAAATTTCCCTCTTTAATATGTACGACTTCCGGACGGTCTGCCGGGTCAACGATTAAGCGGTAGAAAGGAACTCCTGCTTCGAGGTTTTCAACCTGCATCCAGGCTTCGATAGTGCGCGACATTTCTTTGAGGCAGAAATTATTTGTGCCAAAGGGGACGATTTGCGGCAGGCCATCCACGATTTTAAGTTTTTTCGTGGAGCGGCCGGTATTTTTCAGGGTTACTACGCGCGCCAGGCCGGCATAAGTATCGTTGGGAATATTAAAATATTCTACTTTTATGTTAAGCCCTAAAGTCGCGTTTTCTTCCTCGATAATTAAAGAAGAAGGCGCTATGCGCATGCGGTTAGAGAGCTTATATTCTAAATTAGAAATGCCGTTATGAAAAGGCTCGTAGAAAAGATTTTTTTTGCCTGCCGCAAGCTTTATAAAAGTGCGAAAGCCTAATGACGAGACCGTGGACCAGGCTTTGTTTGCCGGCCAGAATTCTAGGATGGCGTGGTCTTTGTCTTTAACGCCAAAGCTGGAAATACACTGGGCGCGGTTAACATAAAATGTCCACATGGGTATGCCGTATTTGCCGGCAATCCCGGGGAAAAAATTGGAAAACGGCTCGGAGTGATTGTAATTTTCAATCACAAACTCGCCGTTTGCCTCAAGATGATAGCGGGGTTTTTGCATAAGTAAATATTTTACATCTTTTATGTGCTTTGTCTATATATTTATTGCATTTTTTTTTCTATCGTGTATAATAAAATTTCCCATGAACACAGCTAACCATGATATTAAATTATCCGAATCCTTAAAGAAAAAATATATTGCCTTAAGTCTTAAAGGCGCGAGTAAGAAAGAAGTGCTTACCGAATTAGTTGAGCTGGTTGCTGAATCGAATAAGCTTAAAGATAAAAAAGAGTTTTTAAAAGTGGTTTTGGAGCGTGAAAGATTGGGTTCAACTGGTATTGGCAATGGCGTAGCTATCCCGCATGCTAAATCTAACGTGGTTAAGAGTTTTATCCTTGCTTTTGGCCGCGCAGAACGCGGTATCGATTTTGGCGCGCTTGATGGCGAAAAGACCTATTTATTTTTTATCCTTGCTTCTCCCAGGGAAGAGGTTGGCCGCCACTTAAAAGTCATGTCTAAAATTTCCCGCCTTATAAGCGACAAATTCATCGTAGAAAGCCTCAAAAGAGCCAAAACTAGCGACGAAATCCTCAAAATCATTTCCCTGCAAGATAAATAAGGTTTTTTACAAAAAAATCTTAGTGATAAATTTGACAAATGCCAATAAATATGGCATACTTCGTTTGTAAAGCAACAAATTGACAATTTGGAGTAATCTACTGATAAGGGCAAACCAGGAGTAATCCTGGGACGCAAAGCTACCTGTCCGGCGTAAAATCCGGGTAGAGGGGCTGCCAAAGGGAATAATAAATTTACGGGGACAGACCCCGAAGGGGCCTGTCCCCAAGATACCCTAAAGGTTGCGTTAGATGCCTTTAGGGTTTTTCGTTGTAAAGGACAACGCGCCGAACCTTCCGATAGGTTCGGGCGTTTCATGTTAGAAAATGAGAAAACTAAAACGGAGGAATAAAATGGAAAGATTATATTTAAAGGCAAGAACAGCGCTAGTTGTTTTTACAATTATCAGTTTAGTATTTTCGCCGCTTGCTTATCTGCAAGCAGAACAAGAGCAGCCGCCTGCAAGTAAAACAGATTCATCAGGGCAAAGCAGCTTTTTTGCCGGGGATGGCTTGGATGAAAAAGGGCCTGAATATATGCCGGGGGAGCTTATTGTCAAATTAAAACAAGGCAAAACCATGGATGATCTTGGTGAATTAAATGCTAAATATAAAGTTAAGTCTATAGAAGAATCTATTATTCCTATGCCTCAAGCAGATGTCCTAAAAAGCCTTAAAGATAAGCTTGCAACACTAAAATCCAAGAACCATGAAGGTTGGTATTGGCAGATGAATAAGGATTCTAAGGAATACAAAGAGTATATGGCCGATATAGAAAAAGATAAGCAAAAAATTCAGGAGCTAGAAGGCCAGATAAAAGGCCAGGAAGAACTGGTTAGCCATATAGAGGAAAGGCAGAAGCGCGCTCCGCAAACACCTGAGCCTGTAGATTTAAGTAATATGTATTTATTAAAAGCGGAAAGCGACACCCCTGTCTCAGATATGGCTGGTGATTACGCTAATCATCCCGCGGTAGAGTCTGCCATACCTAACTATAAATTAAAAATTAATATGGTTCCTAATGATACCTATTATAATTCTCCGGATCCCCGGCAGCCAGGAGTAAAAGATGCTTTTTATGGCCCGAAAGCTTCGAAATTAAATTGTCAGGAAGCTTGGGATATTACCCAAGGAGAAGGGGTAATTGTGGCAGTAATAGATAGTGGAGTTGATTATAATCATCCGGAGTTATGGGATAATATTTGGGTAAATCCCGCGATTGTACCAGATACCAATAACGATGGAAAAAAGAATTTAGATGATTGCGATTTGAACCATAATAGAAAGATTGATGCCAATGAATATATACCAGGTATGTTTGGTAGGTTTTTTTATATTGATAGTAAAGACGGTAGTACAAAATTTCGCGATCTACCTAACCCAATGGACGATAACGGGCATGGTACTCATGTAGCCGGAACTATTGCCGCGGTAGGGAATAATAATCAAGGAGTTATTGGGGTAGCTCCGAAGGCTAAGATAATGCCGATTAAGGTTTTGAATGCTGACGGGTCAGGTGATTTTTGGTCGATAACTGATGGTATTAGTAATGCTGTTAATTTGGGGGCGGATGTAGAAAATATGTCTTTGGGGGCAAATTTAAGAGGTCAAAAGATAGGATTCATAGGTGCAATTATGCTTCTGTTTATGAAAGAGAGTATTAAATTTGCTTATGATCAGGGTTGTGTAGTGGTTGCTGCTGCTGGAAATGATAACGATAATATGGATTGCACTATCCCTGCGGCGATAGAACATGTTATTACTGTTGCGGCTTCGGATAATTTGGATCAAAAAGCACCGTTTTCTAATTACGGAGATAAAATAGATGTGGCGGCGCCCGGGGCAAATATACTCTCTAGCTATCCAACTAGCCTAGAACTTCCTTTGGTAGCATATTTAAATATAGCTAGCGATAATAATAAGCAATTATCATCTATGGCGTTAGATAAGTCTATAAATACATCTTTAGGTGGTTTACGCGCGCAGTTGGTTTATGCTAATTTGGGTTATCCTGCGGATTTCACGGGTAAAGATTTCCGGGGCAAAATTGCTTTGATTAAAAGGGGAATAATATATTTCTCTGACAAGGTTAAAAATGCCGCGAGTGCCGGGGCAATAGGGGCAATTATTTTTAACAATAGCTCGGGCATATTTTCCGGCACGCTTGTTACGAAATCAAGTATTCCAGCAGCAGCTATTTCTTTAGAAGATGGAGAATATATTGTATCTTTAATGAAGACTGGCGGGGTAACCGCGAATATAGAAGTAGTCCCTGCGCCGGATTATTATGCTGTTTTTTCAGGCACCAGCATGGCCTGTCCGCATGTTTCCGGGGTAGTAGCGCTTATTTTAAGCGCAAAGCCCGGATGCACAGTAGATGAAGCGCGTGCTATCTTAAGGGCTTCGGCTGATGATTTGGGCACTTCGGGAAAAGATATTTATTTTGGCTATGGCCGGGTTAATGCCGCAAAGGCAGTAAGTATAGCTGCGCCTCTACCGTCATCTGCCCCAACTAATGTAAAGGTTCCTCTGTGTAATAGGGGGCCAAATAGTTATGCTATCAGGGCTACCTGGGAGTATCCTGTTGCTCATGAAGTAAATATTGATGGTTTTGAATATTCAGTTAGCGCGCAAGTAGGCACGGCAATTGATGATGCTTATCCAGGATTTAAAGGCAAATGGTTTAACTTGCAGAAGATTAACAGGTCAAATGTATTGAATGGTTTACAGTTATCTCCGGGCAATACTTATTATTTTAATATCAGGGCCAAGAATAAAGCGGGTTATAGCCAGATAAGTTCCGTGGCTTTTCAAACAGCGCCCTCTGCTCCAACTAACCTAACTGTCCCTATATGCAGGCGTAATGAATTAACAAGCAGATATACTATTAAGGCGGATTGGGTTTATCCTGTTAGCCAAGAAGTAAATATTGATGGTTTTGAATATTCAGTTAGCGCGCAGGCAGGCACAGCATTTGATGATGTTTTTCCAGGATTTAAAGGCAAGTGGCTTAACACTTACAAGATGAACAGATCAACCGGAGGGTTATGCGGCTTACAATTATCCCCGGGCAAAACTTATTATTTTAATATCAAAGCCAAGAATAGCGCAGGCTATAGCCAGATAAGCTCGGTTGCGTTTCAAGTAACAGCGCTTGCTTTACCTTCTGCTCCAACTAATGTCAAGGTTCCTTTATGCGGTAAGCGAGCAAATGGTTATACGATCAGGGTTGCCTGGAATTATCCTGTTGCTCAAGAGGCAAATATTGATAGTTTTGAGTATTCTATTGGCACAGAGCCAGGTAAGGCTGATATTAAGCAGTATGATGTTTATTCTTGGATGTCTTCTCAGAAGGCAGGTAGATCAACTATTATAATGAGCCTGCCGTTATCTGCGGGCAAGACTTATTATTTTAATATTAAGGCTAAGAATAGCACAGGCTATAGCCAGATAAGTTCGGTTGCTTTTCAAGCGAAATAAAGAAAAATTAGGGGACGCTTCTATGGTTTTCGAAAACTATAGAAGCGTCCCCCTGAAAATTATTTTGGAAATATTAAAACCATGGAGGAGAAAATGGAAAAGAATATTTTGAAGCTGAAAAGAGTATTAAGCGTAATTTTTGTTTTGGCGTTAGCGTTTTTCGGTTGTGTTATTTCTGGTGATTATGTTGGAGCGGCAGATAGCGATAAGCCAGGGATTAGGTCGCGTTTAGAAAATGAGGGTTTAAAAGATACGGGGCCAAAGTTTATGCCGGGAGAGGTGATTGTAAAACTTAAGGAAGGCGCGACTACTTCAGATATTCAGGAATTAAATAATAAATATAAAATAACCGCACAGGAAAGAGTTTTTAAAGATATCCCTAATCCGCAGGAAGATTTAAAAAAACTTAAAGATAAATTAGCTAACCTTGATACAAAGCATGAAAGTTGGTATTGGCAGGCAGATAAAGATTCTAAAGAATACAAGGATTATTTAGCCAAGATAGAGAAAGAGAAAGAAGATTTAAATAAGCAAATTAAGGCTAAAGAGGATTTAATCGCGAAGTTGGAAGAAAGGCAGAAAAGAGCGCCTGAAGATGCGGTTGCGCCTAAGTTAGATAATATTTTGATTCTTAAGGCAGAAGATAAAAATATGGATGTGGCGCAGATGGTTAGTGATTATTCGGCTAATCCGAATGTGGAGTACGCTGAGCCGAATTATATTGCCCGAACGCAAGTTTTTCCTCAAACTTTGCCCGATGATGCGTATGTGAATCCTTCTAAGGACGGGGTGACTTGGTCTAAAGGCACATGGGCTCAGTCTTATGAGGATATGTGGGGCTTGAAAAAAATTCAGGCAGATAAGGCCTGGGGTATAACTCGAGGTGAATATGTTTCGGGTTCTAATGTCGGGAAATCAGTAGTTGTAGCTGTTATAGATTCAGGAGTTGACTATACTCATCCTGATTTAACAGCGAATATGTGGATAAATCCGGGGGAGATTCCGGGCAATCGTATTGATGACGATGGTAATGGGTATATTGACGATGTGTATGGTTTTGATTTTCATAATAGCCGGGATGTTGACGGAGATACTTATTATGACGGGCCCAATGATATAAATGATGCTGATCCAATGGATGGCCATGGCCATGGTACGCATGTCGCAGGCACCATAGCCGCAATAGGAAATAATGGTATAGGCGTGATAGGAGTTGCGCCTCGGGTTAAGATAATGGCTTTAAAAGGATTAGGCGATGGCCTTAGTGACGGAGGCTCTTATTCTAGTTTAGCTAATGCGGTATATTATGCGACAGATATGTGCGCGGATGTATTAAATAATTCGTGGGGTGGCGAGGGTAACAGTAAAATGATTATTGATGCTTTTCATTACGCGTACGCCTATGGATGTGTTGTAGTAGCTGCGGCCGGTAATGATAATATGAATGCCCAGGATTTTGAGCCGGCTAATATTGATACTGCAATAACGGTAGCTGCTTCTACTGAGAATGATCAGAAATGTTCTTTTTCTAATTATGGAAGTAAAATAGATGTTTCTGCCCCAGGCGGAATGAGTAATATTCTTTCTACAATGTCAGATAATTCAAATTTAGCTAAAGCCTTACCTAGCGCAAAAGTTAGCAGCGGTTATTACCGTTTACAGGGTACTTCTATGGCCTGTCCGCATGTTTCAGGAGTAGCGGCTTTGATTTTGGCTAAAAATCCAAATTTTACCAATGAAGAGGCCAGGCAGGCGTTAAGGATTTCTGCTGATGATATAGGCGCAGTTGGTTTTGATTATTTATATGGCTTTGGCAGGATTAATGCTTTAAAGGCAGTTAATATTTCTTCTGTATGCGCGGCAAAAATCTGGAATCCTGCAATATCTTCTTTCCAGAAAGGTGTTGTTGCTATAAATGGTACAGCAAAGGGCGCTAGTTTTAGCAACTATAGCTTATCTTATAAATTAGATTCCGCCGGGGCATCGTGGCAGGCAATTAATGTCAATAGCCCTTATACTGCGGTTAATAGCGGTAAGTTAGCGGATTGGGATACAAGCCAAATACCCGACGGTGTGTATTTATTAAGGTTGGCGGTAACTGATACCGCGGGCCGAAATTATTTGGATTATACAAGAATCAATATTTTAAATCTGGGTAGTTTGTTGGGTGATGCTGGAGCAGAAATTAAGTCTGCTATTGTGGTTGTAGATTTGGATAAAGATGGGCAAAAAGAGATTATTTTTACTACTGCAAACGGTAGGCTTTATGTGATGGATAAAAACGGTACATCTAAGCCTGGATGGCCTATTGTGATTGAAGCGGTTAATTCTTCTAGCCTTGATCTTAGTGTTGGCGCAATTGGCTATAGTTCGCCGGTAGTAGCAGATATAAATAATGACGGCAATTTGGAAATAGTGGTGCATAGGTATAGATTTGCCTATGCCTTTGATAAGAATGGCAAGATTTTAAGCGGCTGGCCGGTTGAATTGAGCAAAAATCTAGGAGAGAGCAATGACGGGTTCTTTCGCAGCATCACTCTTTCTTCACCGGTAGTAGGGGATATTAATAACGATGGAAAATTAGAGGTAGTTGCAGTACAGACCCATAGCCTTATTAATGTTGTTAAGGGCGATGGTGTACAATTATCCGGATGGCCTAGAATAGTTAATGATATAGGTGATTATTTGTATCTTGCTAATCCCGCTATTGGTGATATAGACGGCGATGGTAATAATGAAATTGTAATGCAGACTTATTTGTATATGAATCGTTTAGGCAGCGGTAAGATCCATATTTTTCGTAACGATGGCAGCTATTTAAGCGGTTGGCCAAAAATAGTTGATCCGGATGGGAGTTCTCCGGTTTTGGGCGATCTGAATGGTGATGGTAAATTAGAAGTTGTCTTTACTACAGATGATTATTCTGCGTCTTATAATAATAAGAAGATACATGCTGTTGCTTATGATGGGTCAAATCTTCCTGGCTGGCCAGTTTTTTTTCCATCTTCTTATATCGCGGATCAAGCTAATATTTGTTTAGTAGATCTTAATCGCGATGGCAAGGCTGAAGTTATTGTTTCAGCGCTGGAAATAAGTGATTTTAATGACACCTCTTGGGATAAATCAGTTGTCGTGTTTGATTCTACAGGTAATCTTCTTTGGAAGGCCGAGCCTATAGCAGAAGGCGAAATTTTCCAGAATATTTCTTCAGAAGTTACTGTGGCAGATATTAATAATGATGGTAATTTGGAAATAATTGTGCCAGCGAGCAAGAATGATGGGCATTTAATTATTTTGGATAAAGATGGACGAAAAATTAAAGATTTATTTATTACTGATCCAATTTTATCTACGCCTACTATTGATGATTTGGATGGTGATGGGAAGCTGGAAATTATCGTTGGAACAAAAAAGGGGAAAGTTCTTGTGTTTAGAGGTTATGGCAACGCACAGCCTGTAAACATGCCTTGGCCTATGTTCCGTCACGATATGAAACGCAGCGGGCTTTATGCGTTAGCTGCTACGTCAACCGCCAATAATCCGCCGGTTGCCAGTAATCAAACAGTCTCAACAAATACCAATGTGGCGAAAACTATTGTTTTATCCGCAACTGATCCGGATAATGATACGCTTACCTATGAAGTTGTTGTTGCTCCTGCGCATGGTGTGTTAATCGGATTGCCGTCTGCAAATGTTACATATACACCTACGTCTAATTACGCAGGCAGCGACACGTTTACTTATAAGGCCAAAGATAGTAAGGGGGCTTATTCTAATGTCGCTACGGTTAGTATTAACGTTATGGGTAGTACTGTGCCCGCTGCGCCAACAAATCTTTGGGCTCAACTTAACAGTGCTACTGAAGTTTCATTAGGCTGGACGGATAACTCTAATAATGAAACTGGATTTAAGATAGAGCGGCAAATCAATAATTCAGGGCCGTTTACCTTGATTAAGACTATGGCAGCGAATATATTAGGATATCAGGATAAGGGGCTTACTCCTAATACAACTTATACGTATCGCGTGTATGCGTATAATGCAGTTGGCAATTCTGCATATTTAGAGTATATCAAAACTACGCCGGCTTTACCTGTTAATCCGACAAATTTAACTGCTACAGCAGTTGCAACAAATAAGATTCAGCTGAGATGGTCTGGTAATGCTAACTATCTTTATTCTATTGAGCGTAAAATAGGCGTATCTGGTGAATATGCGTTTGTTACAGGAGTAACGGCCCTAGGCTTTCTTGATGATAGGGGCTTAACTGCGGATACAACTTATTATTATCGTGTGCAAGGTATGGATAATTTCGGGGTTGATACAGCTTATTCTAACGAAGCTTCGGCAACTACGCAATCGCTGCCAACTGTGCCTAATGCGCCGAACAATTTAACTGCTCAAGCTGCATCCCCAACTCAAATTCAGCTTAACTGGTCAGATAGTTCTAATAATGAAACCGGGTTTAGGATAGAGCGTAGCCCGGGTTTATTGGCTATGTATGCACAAATTGCTACAGTTCCTGCTAATACTGTTAGCTATACTGATTCAGGCTTAACTCCTAACACCCTGTATGAATACAGGGTGTGTTCTTATAATGCGGTTGGAGATTCGTTTTATAGCGCGGAATATGTGATTAAGACTCCGGAAGCCAATAATCCGCCGGTCGCCCAGAATCAGGTAATCTCAACGAATATGAATACAGCTAAAACTTTTGTTCTATCCGTTAGCGACTTGGACAACGATATGCTTGCTTATGAAATTGTCACTGCTCCTGCGCACGGCACATTGACCGGGCCACCGTCTGCAAATGTTATTTATACACCTATATCTAATTATGTAGGCAGTGATTCGTTTACTTATAAGGTTAAAGATAGTAAAGATGCTTATTCTAATGTGGCTACTGTAAGTATTAGCGTTATAGGTATTGCTCCAGCTGTTCCTTCGGTTTTTACTTCTATTGTGCAATCATCAACTGAGATAGCTCTTAGTTGGATAGACAATTCTAGTAATGAAACGGGTTTTAAGATTGAGCGCAAAACAGGTAATGCAGGGGTTTATGCTTTGATCTATACTGCACCAGCGAATACTATTTCTTTTAAAGATACTGGATTAACCCCAAGCACAAAATATTGTTATCGGATGAAAGCTTATAATTTAACTGGAGAGTCGGTTTATACTCCGCCGGTTTCTCCGACTACGTATCCTGCTATCCCTCAAGCCCCAACGAATCTTAGCGCTGTAGGGATATCCGTTAATTACATACGCTTAAACTGGAAGGATAATTCCAGTACTGAGTATGCATTTACTATTGAGCGTAAGATAGTAGGCGGCACTTATGCTCAAGTTTTTCAGGTAGGTAATAATCTTATTACTGCCGACGACGGGCCGCTTACACCAAATACTACTTATTATTATCGTATTAAAGCTTGGAACCTGGGAGGGGTTTCTGCTTATTCCAATGAGGCTTCGGCAACTACGCTTCCGGCACAAGTTGTTCCTGCTGCGCCAACTAATTTGACCGCTCAGGCGTTATCGCCATATCAGGTTAAACTTTCGTGGATGGATAAATCCAATAATGAAACGAGCTTTAGGATCGAGCGCAGGACAACAGGTAACTATGCCGAGATTACTTACACATCTGCAAATACTACTAGCTATACAGATGCTGTTAATTCGAATACTGCTTATTATTACAGGGTTTGCGCAGCTAATTCGACAGGTAAATCTGTTTATTCTAATGAGTGCTATTTAATAACACCTGTCAATGTTAATCATCCACCTGTTGCTCAGAATTTAATGGTGTATGTGAAAAAGAATACCGTTCAGAGGGTCGCTTTAACAGCTACTGAATCAGATCTGAATGACTACATTGCTTCTTATCAAATTGTATCTACGGCTGCGCGCGGGCTTGTTAGCCGCAGGAGTACTTTTGAATATTATTATACTCCGAATAATAATTATATTGGTTCCGATTCTTTTACTTATAGAGCTAAAGATAGTAAGGGAGTTTATTCAAATACAGCAACAGTAAATATTATTGTTAATCTAACAGGGCAGCCGCCAACAACAAGCCCAATTAAAGTATGGAAGCCTTCTGCAGATCGCTGGGGCCCTTCGTATTGCCATGAAAACTGGCGTTATAACGGCCCAAAGATATGTGATGCTCCTCGAGGCCAGAATTTAACAAATGTGGATTGTTCGGCTTTTTCACCCAAGCCCGGCCAGCCAGACGATGTAAAAACGGCGTATGATATAAAGCATAATTTTAAGTGTATGGTAAATCAGTAAACTAGGGGCTTCTATGGTTTTTGAAAACCATAGAAGCGTCCCCAGGTTTTTATTTAATGGAGGTAAGAAGATGAATAAGTCAATTGTAAAAATGGCGTTGGTGATTGGCGCGGTAATTATAGTGGGGTTAGGGATGTTATTGTTAATGAATAGCAAGCCTGAGATTAAAAAAGCAGTTAAGCCTAGCGAAAAGTCAATTGTTCAGATAGAAGAAAAAACATCTCAGGCTAAACAGCAGGAAGTTGGTTCTAAAGAAGATAACGTAGTTGCAACTATTGTTTCAAAAGAAGGCCAAGAGATAAAAGCCCTTATAGTTAAATTAGGTGATGATGATATTTATGTCAGCCAAGAGGCCGCGGGAAAGTTAGCTCTTTTAGGCAAAAAGGCTGTGCCAATATTGGTTAATTCTTTACCAGAGAATAATCTTTTCTTAAAAGGCCAAATTACATTTCTCCTAGGTAGAATTGGCGATAAGGAAGCAGTGCCTGAATTAATCAAATTAACTAATGACGAAAACGCGTATATAAGAAGGAACGCGGTCGAAGCTTTGGGAAAGATAAAAGATGAAAGTACCATATCAGTAATAGAGAGGGGTTTATTTGATGATGATTCGACAGTTAGGCAGCGTTCTGCCGGGGCTTTAGGCCAATTACAAGATTCGAGAGTAGCAGGCTCTTTATTAAACCGCTTGAGTGATGAAACAGAGCGCGAAGTTAAGTTTGCAGTAGTAGAGGCCTTGGGTAAATCTAAGAATTCTTTGGCTACGCCTGCCCTGCTTAAAGAGTTAAAATCTGATGCCGAAGGCTTAGCTTATAATAATGATGTAGTTTTTGCTTTAGGGGAAATTGGCGATAAATCCGCCTTGCCGGGTTTAAACGAACATTTAAAAGAGCTTAAACAATTTCAATCGACTGATGAATTAGTAATCTTTGAATTTAAACAAGCTATTCAGGCGACAGAAGACGCGATAAAAAAGATACAGATGAATTAGTGGGTAAAAGGAGTGAAAATGAAAAATAAATATTGCGGGATGATATTAATATTAGTATTTCTCTCTATTTTTTTATGCGCGGTAAATTCTTTTGCTTATAACTTTTGGGTAGCTTATACGTCTCCCATACCGGGGAATAAGATTATACTGGTGGTAGAGGCTGCAATTTATAACGCTATTTATAATCCTTCTCTAAAGCAGTTTGTGCTGGACTTAGAGAATGAGAATTATAATGTAACGATAGTTCAAAACTGGGGCACGGGGGCTAAAGAATTAAAAGATTATTTTAAAATGATTCCCGGGCTTCAAGGGGTAATTTTTATTGGAAGGGCATCATGGAGGATTTTTTATGATCCGTATTATGGTAGTGTTGCTAAGATGGATGTATTCCCTTGTGATTTTTATTATGAGGATTTAGATGGTACTTGGCCAGAAGATCGCGTTTTAACTGTTGAGAGCCGTCAAGGGAATGTCTATCCTGAAATCTGGGTTAGCCGTATCATGGCTACAGATGTGCGTTCTGGGCGTGCTGATGAAGTGGCGATGATGCGGGATTATTTTAATCGAAATCATGCCTATCGTATAGGAGATACTGTTAGAACAGGGCGGTCGTTAAAATATGTAGACGATGATTGGGCTAATAATTTGTATGTAATTTTGACAGTGCCAACTCCAAATTTTAGAGGAGGCGTTGTAGAAGTTAATGATAAAAAGTTTACAACAGGCAATGACTATAAGGTAAAATTAGCAGATTCATGGGATTGGGTGAGTGTAGTAGCTCATTCGAATCGTGAGTCGCACCAATTCTATAAGGATGGCAAGCCTTATGATTATGTTACTATAAATGATCTTGCACAAACAAATAAAAACTCGTTGTATTATTTTATCAATGGTTGTCATGCTGTCGATTTTAGCCAAGGAAATAATCTTGGCGCTAATTATATATTTGGTATGCGTACGCAGGGCTTAGCTGCAATAGGTTCATCGAAATCAGGATTTTTATTCATGGGTATGGGTGTTCAATCTGATTTAGGAGGAGGAAAGTCTATGGGGGATGCAGTAAAAAGATATTTGCACGATACTGTGCTTAATTATCAGGGAAAAAATCGTAATGATAATGTGCGCCTTTTTTATGGCATAACAGCTTTAGGAGACCCTACGCTAAGGCCAGCCATGTCCAATCCCGTGTTTCCTGTAGCAGAAATTTTAGATATTAATGTTTCTGAGAATAATGTGCAATTTAATGGGGTGTGTAAAAACTATATTCCTCTTAGCGGAGCTTATTGGTATATAGATAATGGCCAATTATTAGGTTCAGGCCAGAAATTAATTATTAAAACCAGTTCCTTGCTTAAGGGCAAGCATACAGTTTATTTTAAGGTTGTGGCTTCCGGTAATAAATGCTCAGGCTATACCAAATCTACTTTTACCATACCTGATAATTTTAATCCCGCGCCGCCGGTAATTAAGCTTACTAAGAACCTCGGGCGAGGGGCGCAGATAGCTGTGAGTTTTAGCAGCGGTTTTGTTTCGAAAGGAAAGGATCTGTATTTTAGAGGCGGCATCTATGAGCTTGCAGAAGCTACGTCTCCAGCGGTTAAGCCTGATATTAATAAGGATAAATTGATATCTGCCCTAAATATACAATTAAAATCAACGATTGGCGGCGCGGATATCGCAAATTATGAAATTCTCGATAAAGCGCGCGTTTTTAGCCAGCTTGATCATAGTTGTCAATATTACGTTGGAGGGGTGATTGAGGATGCTAAGACGTCTTTAAAAAGCAGCGTAGCTTATTCAGGCCAGATATCTTTTAATACAGATGATATGAAGCCAAAGATAGATACAATAACATTAACAATTGGCACAGATAAGAAATTAAAAGTTATAGCACTGCCTAGTAATGTTTATAGCGGATTCAAATATACTTTTGCAGGGGATATTTATAAAACTCCTGCTTTTAGTGGTGCCAAAAGTGTAACAAATTGGGGTAAGTCTATGTTAGGGCCTAAAGATGAATTTTCTTATACTTTTAAGGCTCTTTTGCCACCGGGCAATTATTACGCTATTGGTTATATAAAAAGAACCGATAAGGCTCGTAAGAGTGACAGTGTTATTTCTAATACTGTTTCTATAAAATAGATGATTGTAAAAAAACTAGGGGACGCTTCTGTAGTTTTTAAAAACTATAGAAGCGTCCCTAGGTTTTTATTAGGGCCATTTTTGTTTGACTTGGGATTTAAAGGATGTTATGATAACCAATTAAATATCACCCGGCGCTAAGAGGTATTGCGCCGGTGCGCCCTTTCTGGGCAGGGAGAGATTATGAGTATTGATAAACAAGTAGTTGCGCATGTGGCGCATTTAGCGCGTATCGAGTTGGAAGATAAAGAGTTAGATAAACTGTCTACTCAACTGGAGGATATACTTAGATTTATCGATAAATTAAGCAAATTAGATGTTAGTAAGGTTGAGCCTACCAGCCATATTTTACCCATAAAAAATGTTTTAAGAGATGATCTGCCGGGAATTTCTTTGTCTAATGAACAGGTTTTAGCTAATGCCCCGCAAAAAGAGGGTAATTTTTTTGTGGTGCCGAAAGTAATAGAATAATAAAGATTGCTTCGTCGTCCGCCTGCGGCGGACTCCTCGCAATGACACAAGAGATGCAGGGTTCAGAATGACACAAGAGACGCGGGGCTCGCAACGATACGGATTAGGATGGTAAATGCACCTATATAGTTTGACATTACATGAGTTGGTAGAAAAAATAAAGAGCGGTGAGACTACGCCTCAGAAAATAGTTAATTCTTTACAAGAACGAATTAAAGTAATTGATTCTAAAGTTTGCGCTTATGTTAGAAAAGATAATTCACAGCAGTCTCCGGTCTCCGGTCTACAGTCTACGGTCTGTGGTCTACAGTCTACGGTCTTGCATGGTTTACCTATTACTATCAAAGATAATATTTGTACCGAAGGCTTGAATACTGAGTGTTGCTCAAAGATTCTGTCTGATTTTAAACCTCCTTATGATGCTACGGTAATTAAAAAACTAAAAGATGCCGGCGCGACAATTTTAGATACGAAGGCGAATATGGATGAATTTGCGTTTGGTTCGTCTACGGAAAATTCCTGTTTTGGGCCAGCGCATAATCCTTGGAATTTAGATTGTGTGTGCGGAGGCTCTTCTGGGGGTTCAGCGGCGGCAGTGGCAGCAGATGAAGCAATTGCTGCTTTGGGATCAGATACCGGCGGTTCAATTCGTCAGCCGGCGGCATTTTGCGGTGTGGTGGGAATTAAGCCGACTTATGGCCGGGTTTCGCGTTATGGGTTGATTGCTTTTGCTTCAAGTTTAGATCAAATCGGGCCGTTGACTAAAGATGTACGCGATAATGCGATTTTAATGAATATTATTTCTGGGCATGACAAATATGATTCTACCTCTGCAGATGTGGCAGTACCGGATTACACAAAATCTTTGGGGCAAGATATTAAGGGCCTTAAGATTGGCATACCAAAAGAATATTTTGTGGATGGGATGGATCATGAGGTAAAGAGTATTATTGAAGAGGCGATTAATAAATTAAAAGAGTTGGGGGCAGAAGAAAGGCCAGTTTCTCTGCCGCATACCGAATACGCAGTTCCAGTTTATTATATCGTGGCTACAGCGGAGGCAAGCTCTAATCTCGCGAGATTTGATGGAGTTCAGTATGGTCTACGGTCTACAGTCTACGGTCTACAGTCTTTAATTGAGATGTATAAAAAAACTCGAGGAGAGGGTTTTGGGGATGAGGCAAAGCGAAGAATTATTTTGGGGACATTTGTTTTGTCGCATGGTTATTATGACGCTTATTATTTACGCGCTTTAAAAGTGCGTACTTTGATTAAAAAAGATTTTGACCAAGCCTTCAAAGATTTTGATTGTATTGTTACTCCCACTTCGCCCACGCCGGCATTTAAAATCGGTGAGAAAAGTAATGATCCCTTAAAAATGTATTTATCGGATATTTATACTATTTCAGCAAATTTAGCCGGGGTTCCGGCAATATCTATTCCCTGCGGATTTACTAAAGCCGGTTTGCCGGTAGGCTTACAAATTATCGCTAAACCTTTTAATGAGGAAATGCTTTACCGCCTGGCGCATGCTTATGAGCAGGCAACGCCTTGGCATAAAATAAAACCGAAATTATAGTCTGTGTGTCATTGCGACCCTCAAGCGAAGCGAAGGGGAAGCAATCTATTTAAAAAGATTGCTTCGTCGCACAAGAGTGCGCACTTGGCAATCCTTTATGCCAAGGTGCTGCCTGCGGCTCCTCGCAATGACACGTATGAAAGTAGATACGAAACCATTATGGAATACGAAACAGTAATTGGATTAGAAGTCCATCTACAATTAAGAACCAGGACTAAGGCGTTTTGTGGCTGTTCGACTGAATTTGGCAGTCAGCCGAATACTCAAGTCTGCCCGGTTTGCTTAGGCTTTCCGGGGACTTTGCCGGTTTTAAATAAAAATTTCCTTGCTTACGGAATTAAAACTGCTTTAGCTTTAAATTGTACGGTGCAGGAATATACAAAATTTGACCGCAAAAATTATTTTTATCCTGATCTGCCTAAGGATTATCAGATTTCTCAATACGATTTGCCTTTATCAAAAAATGGTTTTATAAATATTATGGTAGATACAGAAGTTAAGCGTATTGGAATTACCCGTGTGCATATGGAAGAGGACGCGGGTAAATTAATCCACCGTGAGGAATATAGCTGTGTGGATTTTAACCGCACCGGTATGCCGCTTTTAGAAATTGTCAGTGAGCCGGATATGAATTCGCCTCAGGAAGCATACGATTATTTGACTAATCTAAAAAGCATGCTTGAATATTTAGATGTTTCGGATTGCGATATGGAAAAAGGGTCTTTGCGCTGCGATGCCAATGTTTCGGTGAGGCCTAGGGGCGAGAAAACACTGGGCACTAAAACCGAATTAAAAAATATGAATTCTTTTAAAGCGGTTAGGGACGCGCTTACTTATGAAATCGCCCGCCAGATAAGTTTGGTTGAATCAGGAGAAAAAGTTGTTCAGCAAACGCTTCTTTGGAATGAAAAAGAAGAAAAGACTTTTGCCATGCGCACTAAAGAAGGCTCCCAGGATTATCGTTATTTTCCTGAGCCGGATTTGCCGCCTTTTATAATTAGCTTAAGCCAAATCGAAGAAACGCGCCGTCAGATTCCGGAATTACCCAAAGATAAAATTATTCGTTTTATGAAAGATTACGGCCTGTCAGAATACGATGCGTGTATTTTGTGCTCTTCTAAAAAAGATTCTTTATTTGCTGAAAGCTGTTTAAAAGCGTATCCGGGCAAAGATAAAAAAACAGTGGCCAATTGGTTGATTGGCCCGTTATTGTCCGAGGCGAATTTAAGGAATTCTACTATTTCGGGCCTGGATATTTTAATTCCAAGCTTATTAGAGCTAATAGATTTTGTAGAGAGCCAGCAGATCTCTAGCCTTTCCGGCAAAGCGGTTTTAACTGAAATGCTTAACACGGGAAAATCCGCGGCAATAGTTGTTAAGGAGAAAGACCTTATACAGGTTTCTGATACTAGTGTATTAGATAAAGTTTTGGATGAAGTTATAAAAGATAATCCTAAATCAGTAGAAGATTATAAATCTGGCAAGGCTAATGCGGTGATGTTCCTAGTCGGACAGGCGATGAAAAAAAGCCTTGGCAAAGCAAATCCCAAAGTAGTGCAGGATATGTTAAAACGGAGGTTGGATAATGCGTAGAAGAATAATTATTTTTATGGCAATCGTATTTACCGGGGCTTTTGTGCTCAGGTCTTTTGCTTTATCCGATATTGATAAAAAGAAAAAAGACGAATTATACCGCCAGGTGAAATTATTTTCAGATACAATAGTTTTAATTCAGACGGATTATGTCCAGGAGGCTAAGCCTAAAGATTTAATTTATGGCGCGTTAAAAGGGATGCTGGGTTCTTTAGATCCGCACAGCCAATTTTTGGATCCGGATACTTACAATGAATTAAAAGTAGATACCGAAGGTAAATTTGGCGGCATTGGCATCGAGATCACGATTAAAGACGGGCTTTTAACGGTAGTTAGCCCCATAGAAGATACTCCGGGGTGGATTGCCGGGATAAAGGCTAATGATCGGATTGTTAAAATAAATGATGAATTGACGCGCGATATGACTTTGACTGACGCGGTTAAAAAGATGCGCGGCAAGCCCGGGACTACTGTTGATGTTATAGTTTTTAGGGAGTCGGAGAAAAAGATTTTTGAATTTAAGATTACCCGCGGCGTAATTAAAATTAAAGAGGTTAAAGACGCGCGTATTTTAGAAGATGGCATTGGCTATATCCGCGTGGTTGAGTTTTCAGATAATACTCAACCCGAGCTGGCGAATGCATTACGTAATTTATCCAAAGAAAATATGAATGCCCTTATTATTGATTTGCGCAATAATCCGGGCGGGCTTTTAGATATGGCGGTAAAGGTTACTGAGAATTTTATTCAAGCCGGCAAACTTGTTGTTTATACATCCGGCCGCAGGGAAGCTCAGAATTATAGGTTTATTTCCCGCGCGAAAGCCCCGATTCTAGAAATTCCTATGGTAGTTTTAATAAATGAAGGGTCTGCCTCGGGCAGTGAAATTGTCGCCGGAGCCTTGCAGGATTATAAGCGCGCGATTATTGTGGGGACAAAATCTTTTGGTAAGGGTTCTGTGCAGACGGTTATTCCTTTAGGCGATGGTTCAGCGCTTAGGCTGACCACGGCAAAATATTTTACTCCCTTAGGCAGAGAAATACAAGATAAAGGGGTAACTCCGGATATTGTTGTGGAGGAAGGCAAGATTGAAATTAAGGATAAAAAAGGCGTGGATATAAATAAGCCGCAGGAAATTTTTGACGAGCTGGTTAAGGATAAGCAGAAAGAGGATAAGTCTAAAGAGTATAAAAAGGATAATCAATTAATGCGCGCGGTGGATATTTTAAAGGCGCTAAAAATCGTTAGTTTTAATAATAATGAAAAAGCAAAATAGTAATAATCCGCTGGTTATGTTTTTATTGCTGGTGATTTTTGCGCAGGCAATTGTGATTTTTTCTTTACTTAGTAAGCCAGCCGCCAAAAAACAAGTTAAGCCTGTTAAACCTAGGCCGGCCTTAGAGCAAAAATTTAAGGCTAAAATTGCCATTGTGCTTGATGATTGGGGTTATACTTTAAGCAACCTGCATTATCTTGATGAAATAAACGCGCCAATAACTTTGGCGGTCTTGCCGAATTTAAATTATTCGAAAACAGTTGCAAGGCAAGGCCGGGGTAAAGGCTGCGAGATAATCCTGCATCTACCGATGCAACCGCACGAAAAATATAATTTAGAGAAAAATACGATCTTAACTTCTATGGATGAAGGCGCAATTAAAAGAATACTTAATTCCGATTTAGATAGTTTAGTTTACGCTAAGGGCGCGTCGAATCATATGGGGTCGCTGGGCACGGAGAATCCGCGGGTAATGGCGATTATATTAAATGAATTAAAAAAAAGGAATTTTTATTTTTTAGATAGTTTTGTTTCACCTCTTTCAGTGGCTTCAGATTTGGCAGCCAAAATGCATGTAAAATGCGCAAAACGCAATATATTCTTAGATAATAAATTAGACGCGGAATATATAAAAGGGCAATTAGAGCAATTGAAGGTAAAAGCAGATGCTAATGGTTATGCAATTGGTATTGGCCATGACCGTAAGGCAACTTTGGAAGCCCTAAAGGATGTTATCCCGCAATGGAAAAAAGAGGGTTATAAATTTGTTGAGCTTTCGGAGATAGTTGAATAATGTATTGTTTAGGCATAGAAACATCTTGCGACGAGACTTCAGCCGCAATAGTTAAAGACGGCAAAACCGTTCTTTCTAATGAAGTGAGTTCGAGCCTTGAATTTCATAAGCTTCACGGAGGAGTTGTCCCTGAAATTGCTTTCCGTATGCAGTTGGAAACAATTTCCGCGGTGGCGGATGCGGCGATAAAGGACGCGAAAATCAAAAAAAAAAGATATTGGCCTTATTAGCGTAACCAATGGCCCGGGGCTTTTAGGCTCTCTGCTCGTGGGAATTTCTTTTGCTAAGGCGCTGGGGCTAGCTTTAAATATTCCGGTCTTGGGAATAAATCATGTTTATAGCCATATGTATGCTAATTTTTTAAATACTAAAGGGTTGAAGCTTCCTTTTGTGGCATTGGTTGTTTCCGGCGGGCATACAAGTTTGTTTTATATTGAAGATTTTGATAAAATAAGATTATTAGGCGCAACCTGCGATG
>JAZDEX010000010.1:0-9000 GCA_043808405.1 Candidatus Omnitrophota bacterium
TAAAACTTTGTTTGCCATTAATCCGTAAGGGCAATGTCAATTTAATAAGCGATGTGGCAGTGGCGGCAATATTTTTAGAGTCTGCCTTTACCAGCGCCTGTTTTAATGTCGAGATAAATTTAAAAAACTTTAGCGATAAAAAATTTGCCGCGCAGATTAGAAAAGAATTAAGCCTTAAAGAAAAAGCGATTAAGAAGATCAGGCTAAAAACGGAGGAGAGAGTTGGCCAAATTATTAGAGGGTAAACCTATCGCGGATAAAATAAAAACGCATATTGCCGAAGATATCCGGGTTTTAGGGGCCAAGCCGGTTTTGGCAAGTATTATAGTGGGTAATAATGCCGGCGCTGAAAGTTATGTAAATTCGCAGAAGAAGGTTGCTCAAGAGTTAGGCATTGATTATCAATTACATAAGCTGGACGCAAATATCCTCGAGAATGATCTGATTCAATTTATTTTAGAGTTGAATAATAACGCTGTGATAAATGCCATAATTGTCCAAATGCCTTTGCCAGAACAGATCGATTATAAAAAAATCAGTAATTTTATTGCTCCGGGAAAAGATATAGAAGGAATGCATCCGGTGAATATCGGTAAAGTAATATTTGGGAAATCAAAAGTTTTGCCTTGCACTGTGGCCAGCATAATGGAGTTACTCAATAGTACGGGTGTAGATTTATGTGGCAAAGAAGTTGTGGTGGTCGGGCATAGCGAAATTGTGGGTAAACCGTTAGCGCTTTTATTATTGGACAAATTTGCTACGGTTACAGTTTGCCATATTGGGACTTCGAAGGCTGGGAAATTAGAAGAGCATGTCAGGCGCGCGGAAGTTTTAATTGTGGCAGTGGGCAGGCCGGAGTTAATTAAAGGCGAGTGGATTAAAGAAGGCGCGATTGTAATTGATGTGGGCATAAATAGGGTGGGAGAAAAAATAGTCGGTGATGTGGAGTTTGAGGCGGCCGAAAAACGCGCTTCTTGGATTACCCCCGTTCCCGGCGGCGTCGGCCCGTTAACTGTCACTATGCTCATGCGTAATTTAGTTGAGGCGGTAAAGTTACAAAAAAAGGAGTAAGATATGATAAAATCTAATATGGATAAGCTAAAAAATATATTTTTGTGTTTAATTCTTATTATGTTTTGTGTTTTTATTCTAAATGCAAAGCTTGTTTATGCAGAAGAAAAAGCATTTGCTTTTAATAAAAGCGCATCGTTTGATATTTATTATGAAGTGGCTAAATCCGAGGTAAGCTGCCTTACAAATATTAAGATATTGGATTTAGTTACAATTAATGACATCGTTTTTTTGCATATTCAGAGCACAGATTTTAAAGAAAAAGATGGGTATATTTTATTTTCTATTGTAAAAGCTATTCTTCCTTCAGGGGCTCTTAAACCGGTTAGGGTAATGACGACACAGGGAGAATAGAATTTTTTAAAAAATGATTGGGGCTTACTATGACATTTAAAGAAAAATTACAGGCGGGCAAGTTCCTGGTGACGTCTGAGATTGGGCCGCCTAAGGGGATAGAGACTGGTTTAATTTTGGAAGACGCGGAGTTAATTCGTAATCGTGTTGACGGAATTAATGTTACGGATTTGCAGAGTTCGGTGATGCGGCTTGGTTCGCTTGCGGCATGCGCTATTTTAAAACAAAATGGTTTTGAGCCAATATATCAGTTGACCTGCCGCGACCGTAATCGCCTGGCGCTGCAGTCGGATATTTTATCGGCGGCTGCTTTAGGGTTAGAAAATTTGTTAATTTTGACCGGAGATTATACGACTTTGGGCGATCATCCGGAAGCCAAGCCGGTATTTGATTTGGATTCAGTGCAGTTACTGCAAGTGGTCAAGCAGCTTGAAGCGGGCTGTGATATGAAAGGCAACAAATTGGAAGGCCGCGCGCCTCAATTCTGTAAAGGCGCGGTGGTTAATCCTAATTGTGAGCCTTTAGAGCCGCAAATTATGAAGATGGAGAAAAAGATTGAAGCAGGAGCGGAATTTTTTCAGACCCAGGCAATTTATGACATTAAGGTTTTCGAAAATTTCATAATCAAAACCCGGCATTTAAAAGTCCCTATAATGGCGGGTATTATTTTACTTAAGTCTGCTGGCATGGCGCGTTTTATGAATAAAAATGTTGCTGGGGTATGCGTGCCGGATAATTTAATTAAAGAAATGGAAGAGGCAGAAGATAAAGCTGCTAAGTCAGTGGAAATCGCCTCGCGTTTAATCAAAGAATTGAAACCTTTTGTGCAGGGCATACACATCATGCCTATTGGCTGGAATAAAAAAGTTCCTTTGGTGTTAGATGCGAGTGGGTTATAATTCTTGAGTAGTGTCATTGTGAGGAGCGATAGCGACGAAGCAATCTTTCTAGGCTTAAAAGATTGCTTCGCTCCCTTCGGTCGCTCGCAATGACACAGAATTTAAAAGCTATGGCTAAAATTATTATTATTGGTAATTCTCCTTCAGGCTTTAATGTTTGCCGGGCTTTGATTAAAAATCCGGCTGGCCATGAGATAACTGTGGTTTCCCGTGAATCAACGCCCGCTTATAAACGCGATTTATTGTTTGATTTCTTTTCCGGAAAAGTGGCAGAGAAAGACCTTTTTTTATGCAACAGTGATTTCTATGAAAAGAATAAAATAAATTTATTAAAAGATAAAGAAGTGTCCAGGGTTGATACCAAAAAACAAAAAGTTATTTTAAAAGATAATTTAAAACTGGATTATGATTTTTTAGTTATTGCGTCAGGCGAAGAAGTAAGTCTGCCGGATATTCCCGGTAAAAATAAAGAGGGGGTATTTTGTTTTTATAGCCTTAAAGATGTAAAAAAGATTAAGCAGTTGATTGGCATTTCTTCGGTTGTGGGCATTATTGGAGAGCCGGGAGCTTGCCAGAAGATTGCTGAGATTGTGCTGGCTAAAAAAAAGGAAGTAAAGATTATCAGCAAGCCTAAACCAGAAGCTTTTTTTGATCTTGAGCACGCCGAATGGATAGCGAAGTTTGATTTGGCAGAAATTATTGGCGAGGGAAATGAGCTTAAGGCGTTAAAACTAAGTAATGGCAAAGCGCTGGGGGTGGATTTGGTTATTGTAGCTGGCAATTATATTCCTTATTCGGATTTCTTAAAAAATTCTGGCATTGAAACTGACAACGGCTATATAATAGTAGATAGTTCAATGCATACAAATATAGAAAATATTTTTGCCTGCGGCCGCATCTCTAAACAAGGAGTGGTACGGGATGCCCATTGGCCCGCAGAAACAATTGTGAGCGCTATTAATGGAGAGCTAATATGTCAGAAGTCTTAGTGCAATTAGGGACAAAAGGTTCAGAAATTATTTTTGATGCTGCAAAAGCGGCAATCGATAAAGCGATTAAAGATAAGGGCGCCAGTGGTTCAATTGAATTTGGCCAGACGAATTATTTTTTTCCGCTAATCAACGCGCTTTTAAAAAAAGAAGTAAAAACTCTTGAGGATTGCGCTCAAAGTTTAAAAGAAATCGACGGCCTGCGTAATAATAAAACTACTTCCAGCGGCTTAAACATTCCTGCCTTAGGCGGAATACTTAATAAAGGGCTTGCTACCTTATTATGTGAAGAAATTTTAGCTGCCGTTTCTTGCGCTAATAAAGAGCATCCGCATGTAGAATGCGCAGGGTTTTTATCGGATACGCTTTTGCGTTCATTAGGCATCCAATTAGTTGACGGCCGCATTGCCGGCATCGCGGTAATTTTAGGCCCGGCAAAAGATGAAGACGCGGCAGTAAAATTAATCCGCGATTTCCAAAGCAGAAGTATTGTTAGCCTCTTAGCTGGTAATGTTAAAGGCAATACTTTAAAGAAGCAATTAGAAAATAAAAATGTTGCGTTGGGCCTTGATAATTACGTTGTGCCTTTAGGTGATGATTATCTCTCGGCGATTTATGCGGCAAATTGGGCAGTGCGCGCGCCATTGACGTATGGTGGATTTAAGACGGGGCAATGGAAAGAAATTTTAGAATATACTCAAAAGAAGGTCCCGGCGTTTATTGTGCTCTTAAGCCATGTGGATGAAGTAATAGTTGCCACTGGCTTAGGTGTCTTAGCTATGGGTTTTCCGATAATAACAGATCTGGAAGTGCCGCAATTAGGAAAAATTGATACGACTTTGTATGAAGCTCTTGTGACGGAAAAAGATTATAACAAGCTCGCCGCTAAATGTATTGAGGTTAGGGGCTTAAAGGTTAAAATTACCTCAATTCCCATACCTGTTCCATATGCTGCCGCTTTTGAAGGAGAGCGCGTTCGTAAAGAACAATTGGCAGTTGAATTTGGCGGTAAGGCGAGTTCTGCGATAGAATTTTTAACAATTAAAGACGCGAATGATATTGAAGACGGTAAAGTTGAAATTATTGGTACGGAGATTGATAAATTACCTGTAGATAAAAAATCTTCTGCCTTAGCAATTGTGGTTGAGGTCGCAGGGCGAAAAATGCAAAAAGATTTTGAGCCGATTTTAGAGCGTCAAATTCACAGGTTTGTTAATTATGCTATGGGCCTGATGCATATGGGCCAGCGCGAAATGATTTGGGTGCGCATTAGCAAAGATGCTTTTGCTAAAGGTTTTCTTTTAAAGCATATCGGAATTATTTTGCATGCGATGTTTCATCAGGAATATGACGCGATTGTGGATAAGGTTCAAGTCAAGATTTATACTAATTCTGCGGACGTAGATAAAATAACCGCGCAGGCAAAAAAAGTGTTTGCCGAGCGCGATGAACGCTTAGCTGGGATGACTGATGAAAGCGTGGACACATATTACTCTTGCCTTTTATGCCAGTCGTTTGCCCCGAATCATGTTTGCATGATTACGCCTGAACGCTTAGGCCTTTGCGGCGCGTATTCATGGCTCGACGGTAAAGCTTCTTATGAGATTATGCCGACTGGGCCGAATCAGCCGGTTTTAAAGGGCAGGGTTTTGGATCAAAGATTAGGCCAGTGGGCAAATATTAATGATTTCTTAAAAGAAAAATCTAATAAGACAATTGATACTGTAAGTATGTATTCCCTAATGGATGCGCCGCAGTCATCTTGCGGATGTTTTGAATGTATTGTGGCAATTATTCCTGAGGTAAACGGGGTAATGGTGGTTAACCGCGATTATGCCGGGATGACTCCTTGCGGCATGACCTTTACCACTTTAGCCGGCTCAGTAGGCGGCGGGGTGCAGACCCCGGGATTTTTAGGCGTAGGGAAACTTTATTTAGCCAGCAAAAAATTTATTTCTGCCGAAGGCGGCTTAAAGCGTTTAGTTTGGATGCCTAAGGAATTAAAAGAACTTTTGAGGGATAAGTTAAAAGTGCGGGCAGAAGAAATTGGCGCTGCGGATTTACTAGAAAAAATCGCCGATGAAACACAAGGCGTAACTTCTGAGCAATTATTAGATTTTTTGCAGAAGGTTAAGCATCCGGCTCTGGAGATGGGGCCGTTAATGCAATAATTACAATAAGATAGAATTTTTGCTTGACTTAACTTAATTTTATTTTTATAATACTACTAAAAGGAGGAGTTGATGGAGATCAAAGACGTAGGGAAAACATCGTTTGGAATGGATGCGAATGTCGCAGGGCTTTTGTGTTATCTGGGTGGTTTTGTTACTGGAATTGTTTTTTATGCGTTAGAGAAAGAAAATAAATTTGTGCGTTTTCATGCCCTTCAATCGATTATTGTTTTTGGGGCGCTTTTTGTTTTAAATATTGCAGATGCAATAATATTAGGTATATTTTTGCCCTATACTATACGCAGCGCCATAGCTATGGTATTGAGCTTAGTGGGTTTAGTTTTTTGGGTGCTCTTAATGATTAAGGCGTATCAGGGCGAGATTTTTAAGGTTGCGATTGCCGGCGATATAGCAGAAAAAAATTCTTAAGTCGCCATAATTTAAGATAGATAAAAAGTTAACCAAAACAAAAGGAGGGTGCAAATGGGTGATACAGTTATGATTTTACTGGAACCGGCCAGAGTAATGTTGTCTCAGATTGGGCAGTTCTCGTTGAATTTGCTTTTGGTTATTGTTATTTTGCTTATCGGTTGGCTTATCGCCAGGCTTATTAAGGGAATAGTAATAAAAGCGTTTGTAACATTGAAGCTTGATGATTTAGCTAAAGAAGCTAGGCTCCCAGATTTTTTATCTAGAGGAGGAATTAAGTATTCTTTTTCAGAATTAATCGGAGCTATCTGCTATTGGCTGGTTATTTTAGTTACTTTGATGGTGGCAATGAATGCGCTTGGGTTAACTGTTGCCGCTCAGTTATTAGATAGGGTAATTCTTTATATACCTAATATTATTGCCGCGATATTTATTATAACTGTTGGTATGTTTGTCGCGGTTCTTTTAAGAAATATTGTTATGACCACAGCGGCTAATGCCGGCCTTAGCCAGTCAAAAACACTTGCTAAGATTGTGGAAGTTATTGTTATGGTGTTTGCGGTCCTGATGAGTTTAGAGCAGTTGAATATTGCCGCGGCCACAGTAGACAAAGTTATTACTATTACTTTAGGTTCTTTGGGTTTGGCTTTTGCCATTGCCGTTGGTTTCGGAGGCAGGGATATGGCGGAGAAAATAATCAGCGATATTTCTGATAAACTAAAGAAGAAATAATATTGATTTAAAGCGATAATGGGCCCCGTATTTTAGAAATAAGATACGGGGCCTTATTTTAGAGGTGAAAAGGGGCCGTATTTATTCTTCTAGAGATAATTAAGCGAGGAAATTTATTTAATGGGCAGAATTAAACTTGATTTACACGATATATTTAATAAAGGTGATGAGGTCAAGCGTCAATTGCAGCGGGCTTTTGACGAAGCAATCTCCAAACGTATTCCGGAAATTGAAATAATCCCCGGTAAGGGCACGGGCGCGCTTAAGAAAACCGTGTTGCGTTTTCTGAACCGCCCAGATATTAAAAAGTTATATCACCGTTTAGACGTTGATAATAAAAATTTCGGCCGGCTGTTTGTTTATTTCCGGCATGAGCGGTAGATGGAGGCATTGTTTAAAGAGGAAAAGGCCAATATGTATAATAAAGTTTTTATTACCGCGATATTAATTTTATCAGTTTTGATTTTAGCGGTACAAAGTGATGCCCAAGAGCAGATTGAGTTTGTAGTGGATGTTTATGATCAGGCTAGAGCCTGCAATGGCACGACTTTATTTTCGGATAATAGCAATCTTCAAAGGCCTCGGGTGGTAGAAGTGGATATGAAAGGCAATACTGTTTGGGAATATGTTTTGCCGCAGGATTTCAGGCGCTATACTAACCCCGGATTTGACGTAGAAGCTTTGGCGAATAAAAATATTTTGTTAACTTTCCCCGGAAAGGGCGTGTATGAAATTAACCGTAAGGGTAATGTTGTTTGGTTTTGCGCGGATAAGCAGGTTTCCCATGACGCGGACCGGCTGCCTAACGGAAATACGCTTTATGTATTTGGCAATGAGGATCAAATAAATGACGCCCAGGTAAAAGAAGTAAATAAAAATGGCGAGATTGTTTGGGCCTGGCGCGCCAAAGAAATATTTAATCGTGAACCGTTTAGTAGTATTTATAATGGCGGATGGACCCATACTAATGCTGTTGAAAGGCTTGCTAACGGCAATACTCTAATTAGCCTAAGAAATTTTCATTCTGTAATTGAAATAGATCCCGATGGTAAGATTGTCAGGAAATTAACTAAGAGGATTCTTAAGCATCAGCATGATCCCCAAATGCTTCCTAACGGGAATATATTATTGGCAAATCATGGCAGGCCGCAGGCGGCAATAGAAGTTGATTTTGATACCGAGGAGATTATTTGGCAATATGATATGCTGGATAGCAATACTTGGCCGGTTAGAGATGCCGATAGGCTGCCGAATGGAGACACCTTAATTACGGGAACCACAAAAATAGTCGAAGTTACGCCTGATAAAAAAATTGTTTGGCAGCTTTCCATGAAGAATGTAAGTTTTCAAGGCAAAGAAGGCCCTGGGCGCGGATTCTATAAAGCGCAGAGAATAAGCCAATGAAGAAAATTTTCATTCGCACTTTCGGCTGGCCGGTGGCAGATTTATAGTAATGCGATGGCAAGCTTGGCAGAGGCTATATTAGGCTAGAGGTAATAGGCGATAGGCTATAGGCTATAGGCTTTAGGCGATAGGATGCGAAACCTATAGCCTATAGCCTATAGCCTTTTTATTTAGGGTCCTTGGAGGCCGGGTGGGGGAGCGGGTTGGGCGAGGCGCGGGTTGTCAGTGATTACGGCTCAAAAAATCGATGTCAATGTCGATTCAACTTGGGGATCCATGGTCAGAACGGCCGGAATGAGTGTTCCTAGACGGTAATCGGGCCGTCCTGTGGACATTTGGGGGCACATAATAGCGCTGGAGCTTAAAAACAGCTTTACTTTCTGTCAGAAGTGCGATATATTATTTCTGACAATAGAAAGCGATAAATATGACAGAATCCATTGAGAGTAAAATCCTTCGTCGGATTGTCGGAAAGAAAAAGGGATGGGTGTTTGCCCCAAGTCATTTTCTTGATCTGGGTAATCGTGCCGCTGTGGATCAGGCATTGAGCCGCTTGGTTCGATCCGGAGATATTCGTAGATTAACGCGCGGTCTTTATGATTATCCCAAAAATCATCCGGATTTTGGAAGTTTGCCTCCGAGCGCTGATCGTGTTGCCGCCGCTCTTGCCGAAAAAGATAATCTTAAAATTCAGCCTTCCGGAGCATACGCGGCCAACTTACTGGGCTTATCTGAGCAAGTACCAGCAAAGGTTGTTTTCTTGACAGACGGTTCTACCCGGATTGTTCAGGTTGGTAACAGACATATTAAGTTTAAAAAGACAACACCCAAGAATATGGCAACTGCCGGACGTGTGAGCGGCTTGGTTATTCAGGCTTTACGTTACATGAAACAAAGAAATATCGACGAGAAAGTAATTAATTCGCTTAAAAGAAGATTATCAGCCGAGGA
>JAZDEX010000011.1:0-2537 GCA_043808405.1 Candidatus Omnitrophota bacterium
AATCTCTGATCTTCTGTTTGAAATCGCCAAAGGCATGGGTTTAAATGTGCACCGCGGCAAGGCCTGGACCACGGACGCGTTATTGCGCGAGACGCGCGAGATTGTCGAGGCCAAGCGTAAAGAAGGGGCAATGGCAGTGGATATGGTGTCAGCAACTCTTCTAACCATTTGCCAGACATATAAGATCAAGGCCGGTTCAATATTGGCAGTGAGCGATAATGTGGTTACCGGCGAGATGGGTTTTATGAACCCGCTTTATTATATGGCAGAAAGCAATTTGATTAAAATAGCATTAGAGTTAGTAAAGAAATTAGAAGGCAAATAGGATATTTTGCGGGTCCTGTCTTGGGTATTTTCTAGCGCTGACGCGCTTCGAAAACACCCAAGCCACCCGCGAACAAATAACTATGAAATTTTCTCCATTATTTTGGCCGATTCAGTTAAAAGGCAATACAATTCACATACTTGATGAAACTAAGCTGCCGCAAAGGCTAGTTTATATAAAGGCCAGAAATTACCAGGAGGCTTGCCGTGCGATAAAAGAGATGAAGACCCGCGCCGTAGGACAGGTGCTTTTAGTAATGTATATTTTTCTTTTAAGTAAACGGCAGAACAAAAATTTGGCTAAGGTTGCCAAGGCAATTAACGCGACACGGCCGACACTCTCATTTAAATTTCTGACGGATATGGTTTTGGGGTGGGAGAAAAGCAAAGCGCCGCTTGAGAAAAGTATTTTAGGCTTTTTAGAGATGCTCAAAGCCAAAAGAATTGAACAGGCAAAAAATACCGCCAGTTTGCTTAAAAACGGGGATGTAATCTTAACGCATTGCAATGTCAGCGGTTTAATGCCGTTAATCGCGCAATTTGCCAAAACCCAGGGCAAGTCAGTGAGTTTCTATGCTACTGAAACGCGGCCGTATTTGCAGGGCTCGCGCCTTACTGCCTGGGAGCTTATGGCCGCGAAGTTTCCCGTAACCATTATTACCGATAACATGGTGGCTTATTTGTTATCTTTGGGCAAGGTGACCAAGGTAATTGTCGGCGCAGACCACCTGGCCCAAAACGGGGATATCGCCAATAAGATCGGCACTTATCAGATCGCGGTAACGGCGAAATATTTTAAAATCCCGTTTTATGTTTTGTGCCCTCCTCCTTCAAAGTTAAAAAGCGGAAAGGATATCAA
Organism: Candidatus Omnitrophota bacterium; assembly: GCA_043808405.1. Classification (GTDB taxonomy): domain Bacteria; phylum Omnitrophota; class Gorgyraeia; order Gygaellales; family Profunditerraquicolaceae; genus JAZDEX01. Next base: position 1,184 of record JAZDEX010000011.1, read on the forward strand.
AATTGAAATCCGCCCCGGCAATGAGCTGAAGATTTATCGGGGTTTATACCTGGCGCCCAAAGAGGTTAAGGCGTATTACCCGGCTTTTGATATTACGCCAAATAAACTTATTACTAAGCATATTTATTTAGGGGTGTAAAAATGCCCGAGAACAAATTAAAGCTTGAAATGATTAATGCCGGCAGGCGCCTTTATGACGCGGGCCTGGCTGTAGCTAAATCCGGAAATTTAAGCGCTAAACTCGACGCGGAAAACATGCTTATCACTGCTAGCGGGACATTTTTAGGCCAGTTAAAAGAAAACGATATTGTGAAAGTAGGTTTAGCCGGGCCCAGGCATGAAGGAGAAATCAAACCAAGCTCGGAACTACCCCTGCACAGTTTAGTCTATAAGAATTTTCCCGCTAAAGTTGTGGTGCATTGCCATCCTCCGTTAATCAACGGGTATTTCGCGGTTGCCAAAACACTTAAAGCGATGAGCTTTGAAACTAAGTTTTACCTCGGAGAGGTCCCGGTAATTCCCCAGGAAACCCCCACGGTTACTGATCCCGCGCCGGTTATCGCAGCCTTAAAAACGAATAACTTAGTTGTTTTAAAGAATCACGGCATAGTAGCGATTGCCGATAAGTTCCAGGACGCTTTAAGCATTACCGAAGCGCTGGAAGAGGCGGTGAAGAGCGCGGCCCTGGCCCGGCTTTTTGACAAAGATATCCTGGATGATTTGGACGCGGCTTTAAAAGATGATTTACGGCGCGGAGAAGCGGCATATACTATGTTTAGCCGCGAGCATATCCAGGCGATTGTAGATTTAGTTAACCAGGATGAATTTATCGCCCAAAAAGGAAAAGAGCTGGACTTGACCGTAAAATTGGCGATCAAGCTTGATGACAGCGGGGATGTTTTTAAATTTAATTTTGAAAAAGGAAAAATAGTAAAATTAGATACTGATAGCGACGCCCCTTTTATTATTTCCGCTCCCGCTGCGGTCTGGAAACAGGTATTTTTAGGCAAATTGGATTCATTTGTCGCGGTTACTCAAGGGAAGATGAAATTAAGCGGACAATTAGGCCAGCTTTCCAAGTGGTATGTCCCGTTTACCAGATTATTTAATTTATTTAAAGAGGTAAAAATAAAATGAACTTAAAATGCCCGCTTTATATCAACGGCCAATTTATGGAAACTTCTGAAAAACAGAATATCATTAATCCTTCTACCGGAAAAGTGATTGCCGAGGCCTCGCTTGCATCAATAAAAGAAGTGGAGCTGGCTTTGGCCAGCGCCAGGGAGGCTTTTGACTATGGAGCCTGGCCGCAGTTTTCTTTAGCCCAGCGCAAAGAGTTTATTTTTAAGATCGC
>JAZDEX010000012.1:0-5780 GCA_043808405.1 Candidatus Omnitrophota bacterium
TTTGATTCTTTCTGGTCAGCGACATATTTAAGATGCAGGAATTCAAATGGGCTCTCCCCCTTGTTTATCTGGCGGCGGGTTTCTTTGTCCATGTACGCCGTATGAAAACCAAAAGCATCGGTAATATCAGTTGCTAAAGGGCTATCCACATAAACCGGAGTAATGGGGATTGCTTTCTCTTTTAACAGCTCGCTTAAAAAATAAAGCACTTCCTGCGTGCGCTCCAAGCTAAACGCCGGAATAATAATTTTTCCTTTGCGCGCGATGGTGCGCACAATCGCGTCTTTTAATTTTGCCTTGGTTTCCTCGATAGGCGCGTGCAGCCGGCCGCCGTAGGTGCTTTCTAAAATTAAATAATCCAGGCCTTTTAATATAGTCGGGTCATTTAACATCGGCAGGCCTTTCCTGCCTAAATCTACAGCATAGCCTAAACGCACCGTATTTAGCCCATCTTTTATTTCCAGAGAAATAATCGCCGAGCCTAAAATATGCCCGGCGTCATAAAGCGTGGCAAATACATCACGAGCCACACAAATCTTCTGGCCATAAGAAACCGGATGGATTTTTTTAGCGGCTTTGCTGGCCTCTTTCAAATCATAAAGAGGTTTGCGCAGCGGCAGGCCCATCCTACGATTTATTTTATTTACGTATTTAATATCTTCCTGTTGAATACCGCCTGAATCTTCCAGCATAAGCTTGCATAAATCTTTAGTGGCGCTAGTGGCGAAAATCTTAGCCTGCAGGCCTTTTTTAATCAGCGTGGGTAAATTTCCACAATGGTCAATATGCGCGTGGGTTAAAATAAGCGCGTTAATAATATGCGGATTATATTCTATGGTGGTATTTATACGGTAGGATTCATCACGGTGGCCTTGGAAAAGCCCGGCGTCTAGAATTACCTCTGAGCCATTAGTCGAAATTAAATGGCTTGAACCGGTTACTGTGCGCGCGCCACCTAAAAATTTTAAGCGTATAGGCATATTAAGTTACAAAAAGATTGGGAGAAGAAAATTTACCGTCGGTGGTAAGGTTAACCCCCAGCCTCTTTAAGCCGACTTCATCGCCGGGGGTCGGGATATGGGTCATGTGTATTTCGCACCCTCTAAGCTCGGACAACTTGTTCATCGCCAGTTCCGCGGTGTGATTTGTAGTTGCGCTTATGGCAAGAGCAATCAAAGTTTCTTCCAAGTCCATACTTTCGGATTCCGCGCCTAGAATATCTTCTTTTAATTTAGCGACTTGGTTTATGATATGCGGAGATAATAATAAAATTTGATCCGGAATATCAGCCAGGACTTTTAAAGTATTAAGCACCAGGCTTGACGCGGCATGCATAAGCTTAGAATTTTTTCCGGTAATTATACGGCCGTCAGCAAGCCCAATCGCGGCGCCACAGAATATATTTTCATTACCCTTGCCTTTGCTTTCCGCATCTTCCGCGGTTTTGCGGGCAACTTCCACCACCTGCCGATCGGTAACTTTAACCCCTAATTCTTCCATTAACACATTAACCCGGTCAACCGTCTCTTTTTTCTCGATGCCCAACGCGTATTCAGTATGATAACGAAAGAACCTGCGAATCAGTTCCTGTTTTGCCGCATCCTGGACGATCTTATCATGGACTATGCCAAATCCCGCACGGTTAACCCCCATATCAGTCGGAGAATTATAGGTTGGGAAACTTATTTTCTTATTATCCATAATCTTAGTTAGCATCATTTTTAAAATCGGAAAGCTCTCTACATCGCGGTTATAATTTATCGCCGTTTCTTTATAAGTATTTAAATGAAACGGATCAACCAGATTAAAATCCAGAATATCCGCGGTTGCCGCCTCATAAGCAATATTAACCGGATGTTTTAGCGGGATATTCCAAATAGGGAAAGTTTCGAATTTAGCGTAACCGGCGTTAATATTATGTTTATGTTCATGATAAAGCTGAGATAGGCAAGTTGAAAGTTTACCGCTGTTGGGGCCCGGCCCAGTAACTACAACAATCGGGCTTTTAGTTTTAATATAATCATTTTTTCCAAAGCCCTGTTCGCTAACTACATAATCTAAATTTATTGGGTAGCCCTCTATGGGGTAGCTTAAATAAACCTTAATCCCGCGGCGCTCTAATTTATTTTTAAAAGTTACCGCTGTCGGCTGATTAGCAAAACGGGTAATTACAACCGCCAAAATATCCAGGCCCCATTTACGCAAATCATCGACCAGCTTAAAAGTCGCGGCGTCATAAGTAATCCCAAAATCTCCGCGCACCCTGCCTCTTTCAATATCGCCGGCATAGATACAAAGCACAATATCAATTTTATCTTTTAATTCTTGCAACAATCTTATTTTTACATTGGGGTCATAACCAGGAAGAACGCGCGCAGCGTGGAAATCAAAGCAAAGCTTTCCGCCAAATTCTAGATATAGCTTATTGTCAAACTTTTTAACTCTATCTAAAATCGCGGCAGTCTGCTCGCGCAAATACTTATCATTATCAAAACCTATCTTTTTAATTATGGCTACCATCCGTAGAGCCTTTTAAATCTCCTCGAATAACGCTTGATCCATTCGCAAGAGGCTTCTTCAAGTGAAATTGCTTTGCCCAACTCCAAGCTGCGCAAATCGCGGTATTCGCTAATTAAATAAATCTGCTCAATTAATTTTACTTTAAATGCCTCTTTTAATCTATAAAAACATACGCCAATTTCATAAAGCCTAGTTTCAGGGTTTCTGTTACAATGCGCCACGCGCGCCGGAACATTAAATACTTTATCCTCAAAAGGCATTTTTACAATTATCTTAGAATCAATTTTAACCGGCCGCCGCGCTGAAAACATCAAACCACCCTGGCTTATATCAATAGTTTCCGAAGGCTTTTCTTTTTGCCGCAAACCAGAACTAGTTTTTAAAACCTGGTATTTAAGCGGCATGGTCAAAGGATGCCTAATAAATTTGCGGCGCTCTAATAATATAGGTATAGCTTTAAGAGGTTTATTTTCTGAAGGGTTCGCCATAAATATCTCCTAAGCTATTTTACACTAAAACTCTACTCACACAACTAAAATTTTAAGGATTATTTATCGTATGTAGAATAATAATACGGCGTGAAAGCTTGGAATTCCGCGGCGCAGGTATCAACTAATTTGAAATCGGGGCGAATGTTAAATGACTTACGTAGATTATAAACTTCTACCTCTGTTTTATTTAAAAGCTTAGCCAATTGCTTATCGCTAAAACCATATTCCTTGGCTAAAGTTAAAAGCTCCTGGGAAATATTGCCCTTATTATCAACAATTTGTTTTTCCAAATCAATTATCTCTTTTATATTTTGCAGAAACCACAAGTCGATCTTGGTAATCTCATTGATCTTTTCAATCGTAAGCCCGGCACGTAAAAGCATCGCCCAAATAAAATATCCTTTGGGCATTAGGCATTCTTATTTTCTGAATTATTTCTTCCAAATTACTGCTATCAGTTACGCTTTCTAAACCGTATTTTTTTATTTCCAGCGAGCGTAATCCTTTTTGCAACGCCTCTTTAAAAGTACGGCCAATAGCCATAGCCTCGCCTACGGATTTCATAGACACAGTTAAAGTCGGATCTGCCTTGGCAAATTTCTCAAAAGTAAAACGCGGGATTTTTACCACGCAATAATCAATGGCTGGCTCAAAACAAGCTGGCGTTTCGCGAGTTATGTCATTCGGAATTTCATCAAGGGTATAGCCCACTGCCAATTTAGCGGCGATTTTTGCGATTGGGAATCCAGTAGCTTTGGAAGCTAAGGCTGAGCTTCTGGAAACTCGCGGGTTCATTTCAATAACCACCATCCTGCCATTTTGCGGATTAACCGCGAATTGAATATTGGAACCGCCGGTTTCAACCCCAATTTCTCGAATACAAGCAATTGCCGCGTCACGCATTTTCTGGTATTCTTTATCAGTTAAAGTTTGAATCGGGGCAACCGTAATACTATCGCCAGTATGCACGCCCATAGGATCTAAATTTTCAATCGAACAAATTATCACAACATTATCTTTAACATCGCGCATAACCTCTAATTCAAACTCTTTCCAGCCAGCTACCGATTCTTCAATTAATACCTCGCTGATCATGCTTGACTCTAAACCAATTTTCGCTAATTCTCTAAATTCTTCGATATTATAAGCCATGCTGCCGCCAGTGCCGCCTAAAGTAAAGCTCGGGCGAATGATCACCGGAAAACCTACTTCTTTAACTACGCCTAAGGCCTCTTTCAAATTATAGGCCTTACCGCTCTTAGGCAAATCTAAACCAATTTTCTTCATTGCTTCTTTAAACAACTGCCGGTCCTCGCCTTTTTTAATTGCCTTAATATTAGCGCCGATCATCTGAACTTTATATTTCTTCAAAACTCCCTTTTCGCTCAAGCCCACAGCCGTATTTAATGCAGTCTGCCCGCCTAAAGTCGGCAGCAGCGCGTCCGGCCGCTCTTTAGCGATTATTTTCTCCACCACCTCAACTGTTATCGGCTCAATATAAGTTTTATCCGCCAGCTCCGGGTCAGTCATAATCGTCGCCGGATTAGAATTAACCAAGACTACCTCAAAACCCTCCTGGCGCAGAACCTTACAGGCCTGAGTCCCGGAATAATCAAATTCACAAGCCTGGCCTATCACAATCGGGCCAGAGCCAATGATTAGAATTTTTTTAATGTCAGTTCGTTTGGGCATATTTTTTAACTTTTATTTCCGTGTCATTGCGAGGAGCGAACGAAGGTGAGCGACGAAGCAATCTTTTAAAAAGATTGCTTCGTTCGTCCCTTCGGGACTCACTCGCAATGACACGAAAATTACATTCATTTCATCATTCTAATAAACTTATCAAACAAATACTCCGCATCATGCGGGCCAGGCGAAGCCTCAGGATGGAACTGCACGGAAAATATGGGCAGTTTTTTGTGACGCAATCCTTCAGCAGTATGGTCATTTAAATTTATATGCGTTACTTCAACTTCTTTTTTATTTAAGGAATCAATATCCACGCAAAACCCGTGGTTTTGGGAAGTAATCGCGACTTTCCCGGTCTTAATATCTTTTACCGGATGATTCGCCCCGTGATGGCCAAATTTAAGTTTAAAAGTTTTACCGCCTAAAGCCAACCCCAACATTTGATGCCCTAAACAAATTCCGAAGATCGGCAATTTGCCGATTAATTCTTGCACGGTTTTAATCACGTAGCTAACTGCTGCCGGATCTCCCGGGCCATTAGAAAGCAATAATCCGTCGGGTTTAATTTTTAAAATATCTTGGCTCCTAGTTTTCGCGGGAAAAACAATTACTTCACAATTACGTTTCATTAAGCATCTTAAAATATTATATTTTACTCCGCAATCTAGCACCGCCACCTTCAACTGACGACTAGGGACCGGAGACTGTAGACCGTAGACTGTAGACCGTAGACCGATCCATGTATACTTTTTAGCGCAGGTTACCTCTTTAACTAAATCTACTCCGACTAAGCCCTGTGATTCTTTTGCTTTCTTAACTAAGCTTTTTTCATCCAAATCTTCAGTCGATAAAACCGCCTTCATCGCGCCGGCTTCTCTTATATGCAGAGTCAAGGCGCGCGTATCAATGCCTTCTAAGCCTAAAATATTATTTTCCTTTAAATAGTCACCCAGCTGCAAATCATGCCGCCAATTGCTGGCAACTTTACTATATTCCTTAACCACAAAACCTTCTAAAAACGGCTTACGCGACTCCATATCCTCTTCATTCACCCCGTAATTGCCCATTAAAGGATAAGTC
>JAZDEX010000013.1:0-6484 GCA_043808405.1 Candidatus Omnitrophota bacterium
AGTAAAATCCAGCATATTCAAAAACATATTGCAGCCTAAAGGCGTGCAAACGCCGCTCATTAATCTGTGATTATGATTTAACCGGTATTGATCAACTAATGTATCAATATGCCCCTGATTATTCAAAATTTCTTTAACTAAATCCGGGCGGTCTTTTTTCAGGGCGCGCGTTACTTCATCCAACGCTTCTTCTGTTTTAGTATACAATTCATTATATTCTTTAACTGAATCCTCGCTAAAAAGCAGCCGCTCTTCTATTTTAGTTTCTACCCGCTCTAATATATCTTTACAATAATCGCCGATTAATTCCAAATCGCCGACTATATCGACATAAATGCCAATCAAATCTACTTTATCCTGCATCTCGAGGCTGCGGCCCAACTTTATAAATTCATCGACCAGCTCTTTCTGCATATTATTTAATTTATCTTCTTTTTCAAATATCCCGGGAAATAGATCTATATCATGCTCCATAAATGCCTGGTGCGTAATCTGCCACATAGAAAGCGCGGTTTGAGACATTTCAGCTACTTTAACTTTTAGGCTATTTAGATCCGCCATTTAAAGCCTCCCGTATATTCCTAGTTTTTTCCTGCGACGCTTTAATCAAATCCCAGCCATTCATAACCTTTTTATCGGTATTCTTCTCTAAAACAATTAATCTTTCAGTGCAGCAATAACAAGGATCCATTGCCGCTAAAGTTATCGTGGTATCGGAAATAGTCTGGCCTATAGCGGCTGTCTTGTTTGCCGCCACATTCATGAAGCTCGGAGCGCGTATCTTATGCCGGACCGGGCTATTGGTGCCATCACTGCGAATATAATGAAAACACTCGCCGCGAGGGGCTTCAACATGGCCAATACCTTCTCCGCTAGGAATATCTTTTATATCGGCATCAATCGGGCCCTTAGGCATTTTATCAAAACATTGACGGATAATACTTATTGACTCGCGCATCTCTAAAATTCTTACCACGGCTTTGGCAAATACATCGCCTTCTTTTTCAATAATAACATTCCAGCTAACGCGATCATACACGCCATAAGGATCATCGCGGCGCACATCAATATTAAGGCCCGCGGAGCGCGCAGTAGGCCCAAGCACGCACCAATCAATTGAATCACTCTTATTTAAGATGCCCACCCCTTTAAGCCGGGCCTGGATTACCGGGTCATCCATAACCGCGCCCTTAAACATACCTATTGCCGAGGTTAATTCATCCAACGTCTTTTTTATGATCGGAATATCTTCATCTTTTATGTCACGCCTGACGCCGCCAATTTTACACATACCATAATGGTTGCGGTTACCGGTAAACATTTCGAACATGTCTAAAACCGGCTCGCGGTATTTCCACGCCCACATCCAAACAGTATTATAACCAATAAAATGCCCGGCTAAACCCAGCCATAATAAATGGCTATGGATTCTCTGTAATTCATCCACAATAACCCGAATATATAAAGCCCTCTCTGGAACAACGTTAGCCTCTCCCCCTAAAATATCTTCAACTGCCAAACAATAAGCGTAAGGATGGCTGGATGAACAAATGCCGCAGATACGCTCTACCGTCAAAGGAATCTGATCATAATGCTTATGCTCAGAAATTTCTTCAATCCCGCGGTGCATATAACCAATAACTATATCTATATCAACAACCTTCTCGCCTTCTACATAAAGCCGGAAAAACTCCGGCTCCTCCTGTAAAGGATGATACGGCCCAATAGGTATTACGACTTTATGCAACATATTTTTTCTCCAATAACTTAATGCTTATGGCGTAAAGGGAAACTTCCCTCAGGCCATTCATCAATTAAAAGTAAATGCTTTAGATTAGGGTGGCCAATAAAATTAACCCCCAGCAATTCCCAGATTTCGCGCTCAATCCACTCGGCGCCCTTAAACAGCGGCGCGATAGATTTAATTTCCGGTTTAGTTTTATCAGTAACCAGCGCCCTAAAAGAAATCATCTGCCCTGTCTCATCATACGAAAAATGATACAATATCTCAATGCCCGCGGGCGTATCGATACCTGTGGCAGTTGCAAAACGGCAGCCTAAACCTTTAAAAATAAATTCGGCCGCATCATAAATATCTTCAGGTTTTAAATCAATATAAATCCTGCGCGCTGATTTCTCATCAAATTTTAATAGCTTATCCCCAAGATGCTCTTTTAATTTCTCAACTATATTCATTTTGATTTCGCCTTTATTTTTTCGATTAATTTAACAATACCAGCAATCATCGCCTCAGGTTTCGGAGGGCACCCCGGAATATAAACATCCACCGGAACAATTTCGTCAACCGGACAGGGGCTATTATAAGACTCCCTAAACAATATTCTTCCGCAGGCACACCCGCCTATAGCCACAACCACGCAAGGCTTAGGCGCCTGGCTGTAAAGCTTTTTTAATATTTCTTTGGTTTTATAATTAGGTACACCAGTAACTAACAGTGCGTCCGCATGGCGCACGCTGCCAACTAAGGCTATGCCAAATCTTTCGACATCATGGCGCGGCGTTAACATGTCTAGTATCTCAATATCACAATTATTACAAGGAGATGTTGCCGCGTGATATACCCAAATTGATTTTGTTAATGCTATTTTTTTAAAATCCATTTAAATCATTCCCATAATTGTAGGGAACGGTCGCGACCGTTCCCTACAACCCAAACAACGCCAATACCACCGCGATCACCGCCAACATTGTCACCGGCCCCCAGAAAAATCTTAACGCCTGATCAACGCGCAACCGGGGATTAGTATTCTTAATTAAAATAATAATTACTAATATACCTATGTATTTTAGGCTAATAAATAAAGGCCCAGTATCTTTTCCTAAAAATAAGCTAATTAACAACAGCGGCATGGCATATAAAAGAAGTGCCTTGGTTAATTTAAATATTGCCAACGGCAGGCCGGAATATTCAATCAAAACCCCGCCCACTATTTCTTGCTCTGCCTCAGAAATATCAAACGGCGCTAGGCCAAGCTTGGCCTGCATACAAATAAGCGCAACTACAAAAGCCGCTGCCCCAGAATAAGAAAAAATATTTGAGCCAAAAAATAATTGCTGCTGAATAATCGGGCCCAATTGTATAGCAGAAGCCGATCTTAGAATAATTGCTACTATTGCCAAGATAAAAGGCAATTCATATCCGAGAATTAATTTCATCTCCCGCGATGCCCCCAGCGAAGCCAAAGGATTCCTCGAACTAAATGCCCCGATGATCAAAGACACAGCCGGTATCATTAAAAGATATAAAACTACAATTAAATCTCCGATAAAGCCTTGTGACGGATTTAAAATACTAACTCCTAATATAGCCGCTACTAAACTCAAGCTCAATAGCCCAATAAAAGGCGCAAGCAGAAAGGTTATCTTTGCGCCTTCAGGAACAATAATTTCTTTGCCGGACAATTTAATAATATCGATAAAATTCTGATACCACGGGGGGCCAACACGCCACTGAATACGCGCGCTAACTTTTCTATCTATCCAACAAGCCATCAACCCGGCTATCACGGAAAATAAAAACCCAGGAAATATTAAATAATAAAATATTGTTTTCATTTCTTTTTCGGCAATTGTACATCCTCGCGCGACCAGCGGCGCGTATGCACCGCCAAATGTTCGCCAACAAAATAAATATTCTGCTCTAGGCTTTCTTCTACTTCCTTAATCTCAATTGCTTTCTCCGGGCAGCTAATCATACATTTAGGTAATTTTCCAGATATGCCCACACAATAATCGCATTTTGAATCCAGATAGGGAATGAAATCCTGAAAAATTATCCCAAAAGGGCAGGCTAAAGAACAAGATTTACAGCTTGTGCAGCGCATCTTATAGCGCTTGAGATGCCCGTCGGATGTGCGCTCGAGCGCCTTATGATAACAGGCATTAACGCAAGGCGCCTCTTCGCAATGCCGGCAGATCGTGGCAAAAGTGGCGTATTCGCGCAAAGAAGTAATCCCGTTATTTTGCGGATGGTAAAAATAATCACACGCTACTTGGCAATCCTTACAATTACTACATATATCCAAATCAACAAACAATCTTTTCATTATTCTCTACCCTAAACCCTATCTACTAACTACTACCTACTGTTCTTAATCCCATATATCGTGCAAACCTTTTATGCTCTCGTAAGTAAAAACCGGGCCGTCTTTACAGGCGTAGAAACTTCCCACCCGGCAATGCCCGCATTTACCCAGGCCGCAGGACATATTTTTTTCCATAGATAAATATATGTTCTCTGCAGCAAAACCTAAATCTAATAATTTTAAAGTGACAAATTTCATCATAATCGGCGGGCCGCAAACTATGCCCACAGAATTATTTACATCTATAGGCATATCCTTCAAAATGGTCGTAACCAAACCTACATTGCCAGCCCATTCCGGGCTGCCAATATCAACCGTCCCCACTACATTAACCTTATCTTTACTTGCCCAAAGGGGTATAGCATTTTTATAAACAATATCATTGGCTGTGCGTGAACCATAACGCAAAACTATTTTATTATATTTATTTATATCGGAAAATAACGCGAATAATAACGACCTTAAAGGGGCTAAGCCTACGCCACCGCCTATAACAACCACATCCTTCCCGTAAAATTTCTCTAAAGGGTATCCCAAACCATAAGGCCCGCGCATGCCCACTGAAATATTATTTGTGCTTGCGTGTAACAACGAAGTAATTCGTCCGGCATTCATTATAGTAACATCTATCTTTTCTTTTATATTCGGATCCGATGATGGAGTAAAAGGCGCCTCTCCTATTCCCGGAAGAGTCAATTCAATAAATTGTCCGGCGCGAAAACTAAAATCCTCTTTTGGCCGCAAAACAAAAGTCTTAATCATCGGAGTCTCGATAATTATATCTTCGACTACTGCTTCTATAGGGCGGTAAATATTTTTCATACTTTCGCGCTTAATTTTTTAGCTACATCTTTTAATACTTCACGGATATCAATTTTCCCCGGGCAAACTTCAATACACCTTCCGCAGCCGCAGCAAGCCGGCATCCCTAAATTATCCACGAAAAAATCAAATTTTTTCATGAATCTATTACGCAGGCGCTGTGCCCTTAATTTCAAAGGATTAGCTCCGCCGGCAACCCGGGCATAATTCGCATAAAGGCAAGAATCCCAAACCCTAACCTTTTTATTACCCGCATCATCTTTTTTATCGCCCAGCAAAAAGCAATGGCAAGTATCGCAAATTAAATTGCAGCCTCCGCACTCAACACACGTTTGCATAAACTCTTTCCAAGTGTCAAGTGCAAAGCCATCGCGCATTAATTTCTGCACATTGTCTTTCGAAACTAACATTTGCGGCAGGATATGCCTTCTTAACCTATCAATTAGCTGTTCTCTTTTTACTTTACGCGCGGATTTTTGGCTTTCTTTAGCTAAAACAAAATATTCCTTATGCTGTAAAATAAGCTCTTCGCCTTTTTTTGAGCCTACCTCAACTAAAAATCCATCATTTAAAGGAGAAATGTTTAGATCAAAACCTTCTTGGGGATGCGGCAAAATATCCCAGGCCAGGCAATGGCAGACTTTCTTGAAATCCGTGCAGTCGCTAGAAATAAGAATTGCATTCTGGCGCCTTAAGCGGTAAAGCGAATCTACTTCTACTCCTTCGAGAAACACAAAATCCTGAATCTTATGCCCAGCTAAATCACAATTCTTAACCCCGAAGATAATCACCTTATCAACTACATCGGTTACATTTTTTTGAGGCGAGAAATAATCCGCCACCTTTTCATGAATTTGAGTAAAAAAAGACTTGAGCGGTTCAACTACGCGGAAGGAATTGTATATTAAAGAATCTGCCTCGCCTGATTTCTGATAATAATAATCTAATTCAGGCGCTGCCGCATCTTTAACCACAGGCGCAAAGACCTTATAGCTTTTTTTAAGCCAAAGAAAAAAAGCATTTAACTGGTTAGATTCAGCGTAATAAACTTCAAACATCTGGGATTTTGATAATTTTTAGGCAGGCCTTGTGAAACCTATCACAAATTAGCCTTAAAAAATTGAGTTCCTTAAACTTATAATTCTTTAAAGAATACTACGAACGCTCCCCTATGTCAAGATAAATCAGGCTCTGTATGGAATCGGTTACCTACGGCTCAATCGTCATCGGCTCTTGAGATTAAGGAGTGATTCTAGCTAAGGCGAGGGTTAATTCTTGAGGGGATTTATTGGATTCAACTACAATTAATAATTCTTTAAATTGAGGATTAGATTCTTTTGCAGAGCGGCCTTCTTCTATTCTTAAAGCATCGCGCAGTACATCACGCACTGCCTTAATCTTTTGGAAAATAGGGACTGTCCCCGCTTTTTGGGGACTGTCCCTATTTTCCTCTAATAACCATTCCTTAATTCTCTCCGGCGCAGGCGTAATCCCGCTATCTAACATCACCTGCATCTGAAGCAATTCTTGATCAGAGACTATAGGGACAGTCCCCG
>JAZDEX010000014.1:0-5769 GCA_043808405.1 Candidatus Omnitrophota bacterium
TTGCCCTGCTTCTTGAATAAAATCGCTAACATCAAATTTAAGATCATCTAAATCTATATCAGTAGAAACAAGGCTAAACTGGGCGGATTCAAATTCATTCTTCGCCAGGCTTAAACTAATTTCTTTTTTAGCCTCGCCTAAAAAAAACGGCTTCTCTGGAAATACCTTAATCAAGGAATTCTGAATATAAACACGCAAAGCATCTTTCTTGTATTTATTAAAATCTTCCTCTGCGGTTTCAATAATCTTTACGCGGCCTACCTCCCAGCCCCTAATAGCAGGATCCTTATTTAAAAAGGCAAGCTTATTATAAACTGTTCCGGATTTATCCTGTTTCATCCAAACCAATCCCGCCTCAATAGTATATTCACCCGGAGAGGTATCAACTGGGATGCTCACTCTAAACGGCCCTAATTTCACAGCCTCGCCTGCCTTCCATTTTGCAATCGGATATGGCAAGGCAACATCCGCGTTAATCATCGTATTAGCTTTGATTTTGATAAACGGATTTCTGGAAACCAAATGTATAAACAGAATGCACTCTTTCTGAATAGGCTCACTGATTGCCATATCAAAGGTAATATCAAAACCGTCTCCTGCCTCGGCCTCTTGAGGGTATTGGCAATTAAGCAAATTTACCCCTGCCTGGGCAAAACAATTCTTCTGCCAAAGAATAAAGGTTAAACATGCGGCAAGCATAAAAATATATTTCAACATCCTTCTCATATTCACTTTTTTTACCTCTGGGTTTTTTCCCAGGTAACCATTTTCGTGCCGCTAATAAACTTTAAAAAACCATAAAAAAGCGCGGCATTCATATACACAAAATAATACGGAATTTTAAATATGGGCTGATTGCGCTGGGTGAAATTCTTGAAAGACCCTAACAAAGCCAATAAATAAAAACAGGCATGAAAAATAAAAATTATTTTATACGCCGTCTGCCCTAATAAAAACGCGTTCGCCACAAAAGCGCTAATCAACAAAAACGGCCCTACCCAACGCAGCAGCTTATGCGACCAGTAAGCCAGCGCCGCCGGCCCCCTTAAAGGATTAAGCATGCGCCAGGTAAGCCTTAAGCCTTGAAATCCGCCGATACCAATCCTCACCCGGCGCTTAAATTCAGACTTTGCGTTCTTAGGCGGCTTTTCAAAAGCTACCGCTTCACTATCATAAATAACTTTACAGCCTCTTTCCCTAATTAAAAGAGGCAGGACGAAATCATCATTTATCACCCAAAGCGGAAGCGGCTTAAATTCAGATTTCCTGATCGCGTAGATGGCGCCGCTGGCGCTTAAAACAGCGCCAATCCTATTCTCCATATATTTTAAAATGATTTCATAGCGGCCGTAAACATCTTCTATGGCCTTGCCGCTTTCTGTTTCCATATATATTTCTCCGATCACACAGCCTATTTTTAAATCGGAAAAATGCCGGGTTAATTTTGAAACCGCGTCTTTTGCCAGCAAGGCATAGGCATCAGAAAGCACGATAATCTCACCCCTAGCTTGAGCGATACCATTATTCACTGCGTTAGGCTTACCCTTACGCGGAGAATCGATAACTTTAACATTATCGATATTACGCGCCCTGGCTAATTCCACGGTATTGTCGCTAGAGCCGTCAGAACTAAAGATTAACTCTATTTTATCTTGAGGATAATCCAGGGCAAGAAAATTTTCTATTTTTTGATTAATAACTACTGCCTCATTATACGCCGGGACAACAATAGTTACGTATGGCAAGAATACAGGTTTATTTTCCAAACGCCAGTCTTTTTTATTAAAGAGAAAATCGCAGCTGCGCTTAAGCTGGATATAACTGGAAAGGAAAAATAAAAGCACTGGATAGATAAAATAAGAGTAAACCAATAAAAATATACTTAACCAAAACAACAATATTAATGCCATCTAGGCCTCGCTTTTATATTTTATATGAATATTCCGGCAGCATAAAATAAATAAGCCCGCGCACCGGAAAACCCACTTTACAATTAGGGCAAATTAAATCCGCGCTAACCTTATCTTTTTTCTCCAGATGCCCCTTGCATAAAGAGCAGCGCAGCAAAGAGAATAGATCTACTTTTTTACTTGAATTTCTCCGCAGCAACTTGCCAACCAAACTTTTTATCTTCTCTGGCCTGGGCAAATTATAAAAAGGCTTTAATAATTGCTGGTCATCTACGGGAAACGGCTTAACCTGAGCGGCCTCATTATTAAATAAATCCACGGCAGCCTGAGCATTAACTATCTCATGCTCAATATTGCCATCCCATTCAAACTGCGTAATTAATCCCAACAGCTCCCAATTATCTAACATCATATATTCAAGTTCAGGAAAGGCCTTTTTGGTATATTCAAACCAACCGCGTAAATCTTCATCCAGTATTTTAACCGTCTTCGCCCTGACAACCAACTTACTCCCCTCTTTAGACACAACCCATCTATGAAACGGGTGGCTGTGAATTTTTTCATAAATTAAGCTTGGAGTTTCAATATAGCCTTTCCTGGCCACACGCTCCAGCTCCTTTAATAAAACCTCCGGCCTATCCACATGTTCCAATAAATGCTTGCATAAACAATAATCAAAACTCTTGTCTTCCACCGGTAAATTCATGGCATCAGCTACGATTAATGGCCGATCAATCTTGATATGAGTCTTATTCGGCCTCTCAGCAGGATCAAAGATATATTTTTCGCAAGCTATATTTGCCCTAATATGAGAAAAATACCCGCATCCAACATCCAAAACAAGATCTGTATCTTGGATATTGCGCCTTTTAATCCAATCGATATCCTTCCTTAACATCTTAAAGAAAAAACCTAAGCAGATTAATTTTTCTATAATGTTTTTTCTTTCTTTTTCCAACAGCCTATATGCGCCCATCCCCAATTTTTACCTCCTTGCCCAGAAAGGGCTCGACCCGCGCAATACCAATTAGCGCGGGGTGTTTTTAGCCCGCAGAAAACTAGAAACAAAACTCCTGAAAATAACTTTTGCCTTATGGTCTTTTGGGCTTAGAACCGCCACACTAAATATATAAAGCAATAAACCAAAAAACATTTCTCCGGCAAAACTATACCAATTATAAGTTCGCATATATCGATTACACAATACTAATAAGCCAGATAAAATAATCGATGCCGCCAGCGGCAGAAATAATGATTTCTTTAAAAATTTAAACAACGAAATTTTTAAAAAAATCAGCGTGTAGATAAACACCGCTACCCCTTCAATTAGCAGCACTGGTATAGATAAACCAAAAGCTATACCCTTAATCCCAAAAGGCTTTACCAAGGCTATGCTTAGAACCACGACCATAACCGCCTCAATTATCTTGGCCCAAGTTAGAAACTTAAGCCTAGCCATCCCAAACATAACCGCGCAGGCGCTTTGCAGGCCTAAAGAAAATACCTGCGGCACCATCAAAATAATTAAAAGGTAAAAGCTTATGATAAACTTTTCACCCAGCCAAAGATTAAAAAACGGCCTTCCTAAAAAAATGGCAAAAACCCCTAGTGGTAAAGTAAGCAATAACAGCATTTCAGTCGTATAATAAAAAATATCCCTTATTTTATCTACCTCGCCCTTAGCCTCAAGCTCGCTGATCGCCGGGGTTAAAACTTCAACCCCTGTCTGCACCAAAGTGTATAAATAACCGATAAAACGGCTGGCGATGGCGAAATAAGCCACTGCCTCGGCGGAAATCAATGCCGCGGCTAAAATAGCGCTGGAGCTGTTAATAACGGTAGTCGCGATACTAATCACAAAAACTAAAACACTGTAGCTAAACAACATCTTAATGGTCTGCTGAGGAGGCATACAAAAACGTATATGCACCTGAGGAAACTTGCGCCTAACATAAAGATATATAGAAGCATAAGGAATAATATTGGTAATAAAACCAATTAAAATTAAAGATAATAACGCGTAACCCATTTTTAAAGCTATAACCATAAGCAGGGTGCGCACAACTGCCGTAATAATGAAGATAACATTAGTTACATCATATCTTTGCATCCCGCTTAAGATACTGCGAAAAACTCTGAAAGGAAACTCTAATGCCAGCTGGAACAAAACAAAAAAAACAACCAACGCGCAATTATGATAACTAGAGGCAGCCTTAAATAAACGGGTAAAATTTAATGAAAGCGGGATAGATAATACAAAAACTAACAGGCCGATAAAAGCAAAAAATGTAAAACAGGCGCTGGCAACATGGCTGACTTGTATATAATCATTCTTAGCTTTATATTCAGAGATGTATTTAACCACGGAATTATATACGCCAAAATTCAAAAGCCCGAAATACCCGGTTATTGATATAGTTAAAGCCCAAATACCGTATAAATTCGTGCCTAAGGAATGAATTATAAATGGGGTCACCAAGAGCGTAATCACAAGATTTACCACAAACCCCAACCAGTTATAATAAGCATTCCGCGCGAGTACGCCCATTTAATTTATGCCCTTGATTAATTCTTTTTCTAAAATAGCTATTGTTTTCTTTGCCGCTTGGCCCTGGCCAAAGGGATTAGCCCATCTTTTATCTGCCTTCAACATCTTAACGGCGCAGCGCAAGATTGATTTAGAATCCAACCCGGAAAGTATATTACTTTTTACCTTAAGCGTTTCCGGCCGTTCGGTATTCAACCTAATCGTCACGCAAGGCACTCTTAATATACAGGTTTCCTCCTGCACCCCGCCTGAATCTGTAAGCACGAGCTTCGCGTTTTTCTGAAGCTTTAAAAAATCTATGTAACCAACCGGATCGGTAAGAATAAGATTCTTCCCACAAGAAAATCCAAACTTTTCAAAATTTTTGCGCGCCCGCGGATGTATCGGATAAACTACTGGCAGGTTAAACTTCTCCGATATCAACTCCAAGCCTTTTAAAATCTTGCTAAATATTTCTTTATCATCCACATTCGTGTTGCGGTGCAAGGTTAAAAGAAAATATCCGCTTTTTTTTAAATTAAGTTTCTTCAATACCGCGGATGAATCTATACGCTGCATACTCTGATACAAAGCATCAACAATGGTATTGCCGGTAACATAAATTTTTTTCCTATCTACGCTCTCTTTTAAGAGATTACCCCGAGAAATATTAGTCGGGACAAAAAGAAAATCCGCAATATGATCCACTAAGATGCGGTTAATCTCTTCCGGCATGCTGCGGTCAAAACT
The DNA here is from genome assembly GCA_043808405.1 of Candidatus Omnitrophota bacterium. GTDB lineage: Bacteria > Omnitrophota > Gorgyraeia > Gygaellales > Profunditerraquicolaceae > JAZDEX01. The sequence continues at coordinate 5,188 of JAZDEX010000014.1, forward strand.
CCTTAAGCCCGCCTCTACATGCCCAATCTTAATTTTAAGCTGCGCCGCGCATAAAGCCGAAGCAAAAACAGTATTAGTGTCGCCTTCCACTAAAACCACATCCGGCTTTTCTTTTAATAAATATTTTTCTAGGCGCAGCAAAATCTTAGCTGTCTGCTCAGGATGGCTGCCAGAGCCAATGCACAGATTAAAATCCGGCTTCTTAAGCCCTAAATCTTTAAAAAAACCTTCGCTCATACAATGGGTGTAATGCTGCCCGCTATGAATAACGATATGCCTGATTTTACGCCTACAACACTCTTTTATAATCGGCGCCATTTTAATAATTTCCGGGCGCGTGCCGACAACTATAGCTATTTTTACTTTTTTCCGCATTCTAAAATCCTTTCTAATTCTTGAGAAACAAATTCCGCGCGGTTAGCCCAAGTATAATTAAAACTATATTTAAGCCTTTGGCCAGCCTGCACTAAAGAATCTTCACTTATAGCTTTTTCAATGTGTGCAATAAATTCATCTGGAGTGCGCGCCAGATACACAAAACCTCCGGTTTCTTCTAAATCCGGCAAATACGTAGACACCACT
>JAZDEX010000015.1:0-31754 GCA_043808405.1 Candidatus Omnitrophota bacterium
GTTAAAACCCCATACCAATCTTGGCCTGTGGTGCGTAGCGTCGGAAAAAGCTTATGCACGCCACTGGGGCTGGTAGCCTTATATATAGAACCTATAGAAAATGCCGGTATAAATTTTGTATCAAAAGAGTCCTCCGGCACAACTAAAAGTTTAGCCCCGATATTATTTTTGCGAAATGTTGGGTGGCCTACCCAGGCGACCACTTGATAACCGTAAGAAACTTCTAACCTCTTAAACAAAGTATCGGCAACGCCGAAATTTGTCCAATCAATAGACGGTTCACCAAGGCTAACGTACCAAGCGCCGAATCTGGGCTTACCTATAATATCTAGCCCCTTTATCTTAAAATGACTATCTTCTGCGCCTGAATCTGCCAAATAAGCAAGCGGATTATAAGCAACGCCGCCTACGCCCTCAAGATTAACAAACGGCGGCCCGGCAAAAACATTTTTATTTAACAATACAACAGCCAGCACTGAAAATACCAACAACAAAAGAATCTTTTTCATTTCTTAAATCTCCTTTAATTGTTAGCGCTATAATTCCAGCTGACCGGTTGTATCGCGCAAATTTAAATTTTTAAAGAACGATCTCTCTGGTTGATCCAGTAGAGCGCAAAACCTTACCTATATTATATCCCGCCTCCTTCCTCGCTCCAGATATCGTCAAAGCGTTTACGCTTAGCAATTTCAATCTGAGAAATTTTCGCATCATGCACTTTAATGGTAACTGTACCATAATCTAAAGAACTAACCGCCTCGCTTAAATCTTTGATTATCGTATCATTTATAACTTTAGCTGAATTTTTATTAATACTCATTTTATTTTCCTCTAAATTGAATAAGCGAATATACGTTCGCTAGTATTAACCTGATTAACTAAATCTTCAAATGTAACATTATCGATTATATCAGCCGTACTTCTGGCAACTTTCTGCCAAACTTTTTTAAAAACACATTTATATACATCCGTACACCCGGAATATCCGGGCTCGGTACAGCCTATTGGCTCAATTGGCCCATCGATAAAACGCACGACTTCGCCCAAAGTTATCTCTTTAGGCTCTCGAGCTAAAACATAACCCCCAATCTTACCCCTACGGCTCTCCACAAACCCTCCGCGTTTTAACTCTAAAAGCACCTGCTCCAAAAATTTAATCGGGGCATCTATATCTTTAGCTACATCATGAATAGTTAATAAGCCGCTGCCATAATGCAAGGCTAAATTTAATAATGCCTTTAACGCATAATCACCTTTATAAGTAATTCTCATCAACCTCTCCTATCTATATAATCTCTATCAACATAGTAGAGTATACACTATAATCTTATTTTGTCAAGTATTTTTTAAGGGATTGCTGAAAAACCCTATTTTCGTCATCCTGAGCGAAGCGAAGGATCTCTTCTCTCGTCGAGATTCTTCGGCCTTCGGCCTCAGAATGACAACATTTTGCGACTATAACTTCTTAAGCAAATCTCCGGCAACTTTTCTTCCAGATAATAACATCCCACCAAAAATCGGGCCCATGCGCGGTGCGCCAAAAACGGCATTAGCGCACATCCCGCAAACATATAAGCCGGGGGCAACTTCTTTGGAGTTCCTAAGTATACTCTCCTCGCCTTTTTCTGCCCACATCGGCTGCTCGCCCATAATTTTACCGGTCTTGGTTTTAAGCCGTAAATTAGACTTTCTTTCTATGATTCGCACCACTTCTGCGGCGTGGCCTGTAGCATCAACCACAAAACGCGCGCGCATAGTAATCGGATCTACATGTAAATGCGCCATCTCGACAGCAGTCCAATTTAAAACTAAACCGCAAATACGGATTTTTTTTATCATCACATCTTCAACGCTTAATAAATTAAAAATCTTAACCCCTGCCTTAACCGCTTTTGAACATAGGGTCGATACAGATTCAATAGAATCGGCCAGATAATAACCTTTCTCATATTTTCTCATTTTAATCCCAAACTCATCTAAAATCTCCTTAGCCTTTTCCTGAACCACAATTTCATTAAACATGATCCCACCGCCCCACATCCCGCCTCCTACAGATAATTTTCTTTCAAATATTACTACCTTCTTTCCTGCTTTAGCCAAATAATAAGCGCAAACCATCCCTGCCGGGCCCGCGCCCACAATCGCCACATCTACATCAAGGGCATCTAATAATTTTTGCTGGTACGATTCAATTATCGCCCGAGAAATCTTTATATCATCTAACTGCATATCTCCTCCTTTTTTGAATCTGTCTATGCCTTGTGCAAAATAAAAACCCCTACGCCAGCCAAAGCATAAGGGTTAAATTTATTTCGCCTTCCCTACGCTGGCATTATCCAGATCAGGTTTGTCGGGTAATCTGCATAACTTTAGCAGAACTCTCAGGCGGCTATCCTTGCCACCTCCCCGTTGTCACTACCTATTTAATCACAGAATAATTATTTGTCAATCAACAAATAGTGTCATTGCGAGGAGCCGCAGGCGACGAAGCAATCTTTATTATAAGATTGCTTCGTACTTCGGGCTCGCAATGACACCGCATTATAATATTTTGAAATTTCTCTATTTCTTTTTTTACATCGCGCTTCTGTATTACTGCAGATATTGCACATAGACCATCCGCACCAAAAGCAATAACGTCTTGAGCGTTAGATAAATTTATACCCCCGATAGCTACAACTGGAATAGAAATACACTTTTTTATTTCGCGAATCAATTTTACTCCTGCCGGTTTCCCAGCATCTAATTTTGTACCAGTGGTAAAAATCGGCGAAACCCCTAAATAATCCACGCCTTGTTTCCAAGCAGCGAGCGCCTCTTTTAAACTATGTACCGTTACCCCGATTATTTTTTTCTTACCCAATAACTTTCGGGCAATATTACACGGTAAATCATCCTGGCCTAAATGAACGCCATCGGCATTTACAGCTAATGCAATATCCACGCGGTCATTAATAATCAATTTTGCTTTTGTGCAAATCTTTCTTAAAATAAGCGCTTCGTCCAGCATTTCTCTGGTCGAGGCGCATTTATTGCGATATTGAATAAACTTAACCCCCGCTTTAACCGCATTCCTAACGTCGCTAACATTCCCAGCGCGGCTTAATTTAGCATCGGTAATAAAATAATAGCCTATCATTGATAAATCTTCTGCCTTTTACCTATTGTATTCTTATCTAAATTATACAAATAATCAAAAAGCAACTCTTTAAATTTAGCCGGGCCCTTTACTTTCTGAGCTGCTAATTCTGCTGCAATCTCATAACAAACCAATGCCGAAGCCGCGGCTAAACTCAAATCTTTTTCTACTGCCGCAAACGCTCCAATAATCGATGTTGCCATACAACCTGTCCCTACCACGTGCGTCATCATTACATCGCCATTTTTAACCAAATAACATTTATTTTTATCCACAATGATATCTTCTTTACCAGTAATCACCACTGTACAATTTCTATCCTGAGCAAGTTTCTTAGCCAAATGCATTAAATCACTCTCTACCTCTGCCGCATCTACGCCTTTAGTTTGCACTTGCTCCCCGGCAATACGCGCAATTTCCGAAGCATTACCTTTTATAATATCAATTCTAGTCTCATTTAATAATTCAAAAACTTTGTCATCGCGCAGCTTTGTCGCCCCCGCCCCACAAACATCTAAAACCACCGGAATCCCCTTCTTATTTGCGCTTCGAGCAGCGATCTTCATCGAATCGATAAAATCCACAGTCAATGTCCCAATATTTAATACTAAGCTCGAAGCAATCTGCGCCATATCCGCAACTTCTTCCTTAGCATGCGCCATCACCGGCGAAGCGCCAATCACCTTTAAAATATTAGCGCAATCATAAATCGTCACCCAGTTCGTCAAATGATGCACCACCGGCTGACTTCTGCGAATCTTCTCCAACAAACCACCTACATTAACTTTTATTTTTTTCATATATACTCCTCTAAAAATGAATCCGTTTTGTCAAAATTTTTTAGTCTTAATCTTCTTATCTTCTATTCTTACAGAACGTTACCTCGATTGCGATACCCTCCCCCTTGTGGGGAGGGACAGGGAGGGGGAATTTTAAGTGTTCTTCGATCTTTTGCACCACTCCATCCAAATTCTCAAGAACATCATTGTTCCAAAACCTTAAGACCCCAAAACCCTGATTGTCAAACCATTCATCCCGAATACTATCCCTCTGATTCTGACAATGTTGCCCACCATCAATCTCTACAACTAATTTCTTTTCAAAACATACAAGATCAACGATATATGAGCCAATAACCGCCTGCCTGCGAAACTTAACACCAAGATTCTTAGAACGAAGCGCCTGCTAAAGATACTTTTCAACTTCTGTAGAATTACTTCTCAATCTTCTGGCAACAGGTGTTAGCGCCTTTTTCACCTACCCCTCCCCTGACCCCTCCCACAAGGGGAGGGGAAATCTTTCATATTCCAATCCCCTGACACGCTTATTCTTTATAGAACTTTTGACACTACCAATGAATCTGGCAATTTTTGAGCGAATGGAGCTTTTAGCCAGAGGAGCTTGAGTATTTTTGGGAATCCCTGTGGAGTCCCGCCTTTAGGCGGGACGACAACACAGGGACAGCTAAAGTTGTCTGAGGCCCGACGCTAGAGGCGGTCGGGCCGAGTTCTTTAGCTGCCAAAAATGCGAAAGATCTCTGGCGGCCGAAAGGCAAAAGCTACTTTGAGCGAAAAAATTGCTAGATTCATTGAAATACCCCTGGAATCACAAAATCACAAAAAATACACTTACCGTTTTCTATATTATATTTATAAATATCAAACCCTTCGCGCTTAATGAGAAGCTCTTTGCAAAACGGACAAATGGTATCATTGCCCCAACCATAAACATTGCCCGCATATATATAGGTAAGCCCAGCCTCTTGGCCTAAACTTTGCGCCTTCTTTAAGGTACTTTCGGGCGTTACTTCATACTTAGTAAATTTATAATCCGGATGAAAGCGGGAAATATGCCAGGGAATATTCTTATCAACACTCGCGATAAACTGCGCAATACCATAAAGCTCTTCTTCCGAATCATTCTCATTCGGGACAATTAATGTAGTTATCTCCACCCAAATCCCCATCTCTTTCATCAAGCGTATCGAGTCCAAAACTGGCTTAAGGCTTGCCCCGCATATTTTCTTATACGCTTCTTCTTTAAAAAATTTAAGATCCACATTAGCTGCATTTAAATACGGCTTAATCATAGTAAGCGCTTCTTTAGTCATATAACCATTAGTCACAAAAATATTCTTTAAGCCTTCATCTTTAGCGAGTTTAGCTGTTTCTAAAGCATACTCAAAAAATATCGTCGGCTCAGTATAAGTATACGAAATACTCTGACACTGATTCTTAACTGCTGCGTCAACAATTTCTTCAGGAGAAAATTCTTCGCCGCCCAATTCAGCGCCTTCTTTAAAATTCTTCTGCGATATCTCCCAGTTCTGGCAAAACCCACAATGAAAGTTGCACCCCACAGTAGCAATAGAAAAACTTTTTGTCCCTGGCAAGAAATGATATAAAGGTTTTTTCTCTATTGGATCAACATTAGTGGCAATTACTTCGCCATAAGCATGCGTGTATAAAACACCTCCAGTATTCTGCCTAACCCCGCAGAATCCAAATTTATGATCTGCAATTTTACAGCGATGCGCGCACAGACCACAATGCACAAAATTATTGCCCAGTTTATCATAGAGTAAAGCTTCTTTCATCATACTCTCATGGCCTCCAAATTCTGTTCTTTGATAGGCTCAATATTTAATGTTTGCCCTCGGACAATAACCTCACCTGGGGCATCACAATAATATGAGACAATACTTGAGGCAAGCTTAATTAAATTATCATCAAACTTTCCTCGCCCCAATGCTGTAGGGCCAGCAACATCTTGTGGAGCCATAAAAATACAATCATCGATAGCTGCCATATCAACTAAACGCCTATTCTCAGGCTCATCGCGGCCAACTATAAGCTTAGCCTTATCACTTAATCTAAAATGCCTACCCAATTTAAGTAAGTTTATATTACTTAAGTCAAACTCGTTATATTTAAGCAAATCTTTTAAGCGCAAACTAAATTCTTTAACGGTCAACAAACATCCACCGCTAGGGCAGGGATAATCATTAATTCCAAACTTATCCGCTAAGTCCATCTGTACCCTTCTTCTTCTGCCCAAAATAGCTAAAAGCTTACTTCTATCCACCCAACCTTGTTTTTCAGGAATAGTCTCAGGCATTACTTTTGCGGATAAAGGCCTAAGCACTAATCCCTCTAAGCCTGCTTGCTTATCAATCAAACTCATGGTCTTTCTTTTCTGCGACATCGGGCGCTGATCTGCAACTTCCCCGGTGATTACAAACGCCGCATCTTCTTTTATCATCATTTCTTTTGCCTTCTTAAATAAAAGTATACGGCAATCAATGCAAGGATTCATATTTGAGCCATAGCCATACTTAGGTTTTTTAACTATCGCCAAAAACTCATCAGTCACATTAATACTAATAAGTTTAATCCCTAAAGCATCAGCTACAGATTTAGCTCCGTGCACACACCCGTAACTCGAACGCTGATTGCATAAACAAAAAGGGCTGACCGTATTTAAAGCAATTAGTTCTATACCTAAATCCTTTATTAATTTTGTGGCGATAGTGCTATCTAAACCCCCGGAAATTAACGCAATCGCTCTCATTATCGTATAATTAAATTTAATGTTGCCCCAACAATCATGCCCGTAGTAATCATAATTAAAGTGGCTTTAATCAAATCACGCCAACCCAATTCTTTAAGCAAGACAAAAAACGTGGCAACACAAGGGAATGATATCGCAAGCAGTACCGCGGAAATAAATAATTGCTTAACGCTTAAAGCTAGCGGCATCAGCATACCAACGGCTACATCTTTCCTGAAGAATCCGACCACCATCGCCACTACCGCTTCTTTAGGCAGGCCAAACAAACCTTTCATTACCGGCGCAAAGATATTGGTGACAAAATCAAACGCCTTAAAATATAACAAAATATTTATAACTAAAACCCCTAGCATAACTATCGGCAGAGCTTCAATAATAAAACCTTTAATGCGTAAATATACTTTTTTAAACAACATAAATAATGGCGGAAAGCGATAAGGGGGGATCTCAAGCAGAAACTCCGGGCTATAGCCTTGGGCAAACTTATTTAGAATCAAACCTAGTATCAACCATATGCTAAACAAAACAAGATAAACTCCGGTAACATAAAATCCAGAAAAACTCCCTAAGAGCCCAAAGATCATCGCCTGAAGCGGGACACAAGGCACGCCAATAGAAATTAAAGTTGAGGCAATAAAACGCTCGCGTTTAGATTCCAAAACACGAGTAGATAAAATTCCCGGAACATTACAACCAAAGCCTAATAACACTGGAATTATCGCAAAACCATGCAAGCCCAGCCGATGCATCAGATTGTCCAGAAGCATGGCTAGCCGCGGTAAGAATCCTACATCTTCTAAAATGCTTAAGACCAAATAAAAAGAAACTATATACGGCAAAACCATACCGAATTCGATATAAGGAGCGGTAGTTAATAACCCTAAAGACTGTTTAAAATCAATCTTCCCATTAATCAGCTCGCCAATAAAAAGATGATGCCAAAAACCTTTCTCACCTAAAAGCAAACTTAATTTCTCTAGCCACGGACGGTAAAAATCAAAAAATATAGGATCAGATATTTTTGTAATTAAATTTTCGCCGACAAAACGCACAATCTTAAACGAGCCGTATATAGCAGCCAAAGACATAAGCGTGCCGGTAAAAGGCCGCACAGAGGCGTCCTCTAATATCTCTCTTAAATTATGGTGGCGATGGGTTAATTTTTGCGCGCCTTCTACAATCTTACCGATATGCTGCCAGCGTACTTCATGGCCTTCTTTTTTACGCGGGACAGGCTTTACCTCTTTGATTCTCTCAATTAACGCTTTAATCCCGAATCCGGTAACCGCGCAAGTAGGAACCACCGGCACGCCCAACAATTCTTCTAATTTCTGTACATCAATATGTATGCCGCGATGCTGGGTATCGTCGCACATATTTAAAGAAACAATTACCGAGAAACCCTCTTCCGCCAACTGTAAAGTTAAATAAAGATTCCTTTCTAAATTTGTTGCGTCGACAACATTGATAACAATAGCATCATCTTTAGCGCCGCTTTTTAATAAAAACACTGCGACTTCTTCGGCTTTAGAATTAGGCTCAAATGAATATGCTCCCGGTAAATCCACAACCTCTAATTTTTGGCCGCCAACTTTTAGAAAACCGGATTTTATCTCCACAGTTGTCCCGGGATAATTCGAAGACATAACTTGCACGCCGGTGAGCCGTGAAAAAACTACGCTTTTGCCAACATTAGGATTGCCGATTAAAAATATCTTTTTACTCATGTGGCTCAACCATAATTTTACTCGCCATACTATGCCCCAAAGCCAAAGTGGCCCTTCCAACTTTAATAGCCACCGGCCCCCTTAAAGCAAAATGGCCAAGTTTAGTAATTTCTCTGCCCTTATAAATACCCATGCTCATAAACTTATTTTGCAAAAGCTCGCCTCCCACAATCTCAGAGACGCGGGCCTTCTGACGCTCTTTCATATGCGTTAAAGAAATTTTATTCATATTATTATAAAATTGGCAGGATTAATCCGCTAACAAAAGTTTGGCTACAGCCATAAATATTATGCCGCCTAAAAAAGCCAGAAACGCTAAGCTAGAACGCTTTAAATCATTTTCTTTATGTAATTCGGGAATTAAATCTGAAGCGGCAATATAAATAAATCCTCCAGCAGTAATCGGCAATATGATATTTGATGAACCGTGAGCAAAATCAGCAAGAAAATAACCGCATATTGCCCCGATAATCGCTGTCAGGCCTGAAAGAAAATTACAAATTAAAGCCTTCTTTTTACTAAAACCACCATATACTAAAACCCCGAAATCTCCCAACTCCTGCGGAATCTCATGCAAAATGATAACAACCGTTGTGACAATCCCCAATTTAATCGAAACAATAAAACTTGCGGCAATAACCATACCATCAATAAAGTTATGCAGGCCGTCTCCCACAAGATTCAAATACGTGACAGCATGGACATGGCATTTTCCTCCCTCATGGCAATGCCTCCAGTAGAAATATTTTTCCATGAGAAAAAAGAAAACAAACCCTGCGATTAAATAATAAAATGTGGTTGTACTACTAGTCTTGGCTAAAACTTCCGGTAGGATATGTAGAAAAGCGCCGCCGATCAGGGCTCCAGCGGAAAAACCTATTAAGTAAAAAAGGACCCTCTGCAATAGCTTATCTTTTATAGCAAGAGTAAAAACTCCTACTAAAGAAATAAGGCTGACAACAAATGTGCACGTCAAGATCCAAGTCAACACCATAAAATCAGGAATTATCCTAGATTAGGGCGCCTGCCCTTATTGGCTTTCTTGGAACGCCAGTTTAATTTTCCCCTGCGTTTTCTTTTTCCCATAGTTTTCTAGTATTTGTAATAACTGCCTGGTACGCTCTGCACGATATAACGCACAGAATCAGTCAGGCACCTGCGTATGGCTTTTTCCATCGAGGTATTCGCAAAAGCCGATAAATTATTATTTAATTGCCAGCCTTCAATGGAGCCAATCTTATTATCAGAAGCCTGGCCCTGAACTTTAATTAAAGAAATTACCTGCGAGTTAACGGCATTTATAACCCGGACCTCTAAAGTTAAATGCGCCTTGCTTGAAGTTATTCCCAGCAAACCGCCCATATCGCCGCTGGCTGAGCTGCCTCCGCCGCCTAAGCCGGATTTGCCGCCGCAGGACTGAGGCTGAAAATCAACTAAAGTTACGGCAACGATCAAATCTACGTCTTTTGCCTTCGGTTTTATTTGTTTTCCCTCGAGGGAAATTTGACTTAAATTTTCTAATTCATGTTCCTGTATTGCGGCCTTAAGCGCATCCTGATTAAAAACTATAAAACGATTACTATTCATCAAGCCTTGAGCCAACATACTGCGCATGCCAATACCAACGCCGTTAGGCGCTTTAAGCGTCTTAATATCAAAATCAGCTACGGCGATCTTTGCTTTCGCCCCTGAATAAGGCGGCATAACAACAGCAGTATCCGGCTTTACCCCGAAATGAAAAAATGGCGCGCAACCATAAAAAGAACAAACAAACAATAATACAAACGCTAACACTGCAAATTTCTTGATCATCATTGCGCCTTCAATATATCCTAAATATCGGGATAGTCAAGATAAAAGGGCAGGAGGAATTCTCTGCCCTTTCAAAAATTAGCTGTTATGGAGCAGCGTCTACAGCTGGCTCAACTAGTGGCTGGGCATCTTCAGGAATAATTGCTGCTGCTTCAGAAGCGGTTTTAACTTCAGGTTTCTCTACACTTACGTTTTTAGCTATATTATTTACGCCATCAACTATATAATCTAAACTTAAAGTGTCCTGAGGCTTAATCTCAGCGGCGGATTTAACATTCTCGAAAACAGTTTTCTCGTCTACCGCGACAACTAACTCTTTTTCCTGATCTGTTTCATAATCCAGGTATTTAATTGTAAATTTATTATTTTGGGAATCTACCGTAACCACTTCTCCCCAAATCCACTGCATATCCGGGCTGACTGCCGGTGTTATCGCCGGTGCTGCCGGAGCTATGGCAACAACATCTTCTGCAAAAGCAACAACTGCGCCTATCACCATTAAGGAAACCACAAACATCACAACAAAAGTTATTTTTTTCATCGCTCCTCCTTTTTTTCACTGAAACACTGAATAGAAAGAAAATGAAAATTTTACTGAGGCACTGAGAATAAACTTAAAAATTTTGCCTTTTTCACCCCTCAGTGTCTCAGTGAAACACTATTTTTTCTCCATCTCAGTGCTTCAGTGTCTAAATTATCACAACTGCCTTATCTTGTCAAGGTGTACTTTTCCACCTGCGATGTATCCAACTCCATTCTTTAGGATATTTACGTATATATACTTCAATTATATTAGTCAATCTCTGGATATTGGCCCGGATTGCCTCTTGGGTATCCGGGCCTTCTTCTAATTCTATAGACTTATCAAATATAATCTGATGCCGATCGCCGGGCTGGCGCACAATAAAACAGGGTAAAATTATTGCGCCGGTACGCCTGGCCAAAATAATCGGGCCGGTAGCGGTAGCGGCTTTGCGCCCAAAAAAATCCACAAATACCCCACCCTCGCCAAAATTCTGGTCTATGGGAATAAAAACTAGTTCATTACCTCTTAAAGAACGAATTGACTCATCAACGCAGGCCTTACGCGGCTGGCTGTATATAGTTTTTAGGCCAACTTTATTACGCTTAGCCATAAAAAACTTTTCCATACGCTCATCGCGCATATAGCGCATGATCCCAGCAGTTTTATACCCCTCTAAACTAAGCTTAGCCAGCATAAGCGGAAAATTACCAAAATGAGCGCTCACTAAAATCACGCCCTTGCCTTTTGAAAGCGCGCGCTCAAGGTTCTCTTTATTTATTAAATCAACTTGTTTCTTCAAAAGCTCAGGTTTATCCATCAAGAACATTAATTCCACTCCGGACTTCGCCATAACCACAAAGCAATCTTTAGCGATTTTCTTTATTTCCTCGAGGGGTTTTTCTTTGCCAAAAGCAATATTAAGGCTATCCATAGCAATTTTTCTTTGCTTAATCGCAAACACATAAGCAAGAGAAGCTAAACCCTCGGCAAAGCCATAGAGCATGCTCGCCGGGATAATTTTAATTGCCAAAGAGCAAAAGTTTAAACCCAGATAACCGATAAAATAACTAAGAAACCTGCCAATATTTTTGCGTATTTTCTTAAAATCCATTTTTATTAATTTTGATCGATTTTAATCCCAGCGCCATCAGAAACCCCTTCTTTTATATAGATTTTGCGGTAACTAGTAGCCTCCATAGGAAGCAGGCCGCCTGAAGCCTTAACTGAAACTAAAACAAATTCCGGATTACCCAATAATTTAAGCGGCACCTTCATAACCAAAACCCCTTTAGATAATTCTAAAGACGCGCCCTGAGAATCAAGCGCCTTCCATTTATCATATATCCTAAAATTATTCTTATTGGTAAATATATTTATTTTCGGCATATCAGCAAATAGAATATCCTGCCTATAGCCAAAAATACGGAAAGTAAGCGCTAGCCTCTCCTTAGCCCCCTCTTTTTCTATGCGCATCAGCAAAACATCATCACAAACGGCAAAACTTGCTTGGGCTCCATCATTCCCAAAATCTACGCTACGATCTAAAATATCCGCCTCTGAAGCAGGATACATCCCAGATAAGCCTAAGAATGACAAGGCCCTTTTTTCCACTGAATGTTGCCTGCTCAAGCTTAACTCAGGATAATCCCCAAATAATTCATTGCCCCGGACAAACGACAATAAATAAAACGCGGCGGATAAAGTCTGAGTTTTATAACAAAGCACTGCCTGATATTTTTTATCCACCTCGCCGCTTTCTAAAGTTAGTTTATTCCAGGCAATTTGGCTATTCAAAAAGTTATTGGGTGGATCCAAGTTTAATTTCGGATGATACCTGCGCGGCAGAGGCCACTGATTGCTATGCACTAAATACGGATGGACCTGCGGCGTAACATCTAAAAGATTTTTTAGGTCCTGAAGCGCGACTTGCAGAAATAAATAAAACGCCCGGTGATCGGAATTAGTATCCGCGGGATGCGAAACAAAAATCTTGCTCGGCTTAAAATTAACAATTTCTCTTTCTATATCACGCAAAATATTTTCACCGGTATAAACAGAGCCATATGATAAATTATCTTTGTAAGGAACTTTTGAAATATGCGTTAATATATCGCAGTAAGGCTTCTTAGCCTGCCAGTACCGATTAAAGATATTTAGCGTCCCGCCGTCAGGATAACCTAAAAACACTAAATCCTTATCGCTTAAACCCAGCAATCTCATCGCCTTTTTAGATTCTTCCATACGCTTAATGCCCATATGGATAAATTCGCCCTGCCTAAAAACTAACCTTTTCTCATAAACTATAAAGGCAAATTCATTGCGGTCGCCATTAGTAAGATACAAGACTTTTACCGCGGCTCGCTTTTTTAGGGCTTGCTGAATTACTCCGGCGCAGGCTATGGCCTCATCATCAGGATGCGGGGCCATAATCAAGATGCGGTCCCCGGCAGTTATCGGCTCAAGAAGCGCTATCTGAACATTTTCTCGAGCTTGCCCTAAAGAAACAAAAACAGCTGCTAAGAAAATTATACTTAATAATACTTTCTTCATAACGCTTATTTTATCACATAAATAAATAATTTGAAATAACTACTAATAAACTATATAATTAACCCTATGGGTGACCAAGAGATAAAGCAGCATTATGCGCATATCAGAAAAATATTACTCATTGTGCTGGTGCTAAACTGGGCTGTAGCCATAGCCAAAATGATCTATGGCAAATTAACTGCCTGCGAAAGTATGGCTGCCGACGGCTTTCATTCGCTTGCTGACGGCGCCTCCAATATTGTCGGCCTTATCGGAATACATTTCGCCTGCCAGCCCAAAGACAAAGACCATCCCTATGGCCATAAAAAATACGAAACATTCTTTTCCTTAGGAATCGCGATTATGCTTTTCGTTGTAGCCTTTAATTTAGCCAAAGAAGGAATAACTCACCTTGTCCATCCAACCAACCCGCAAGTTAACTTTAGCAGCTTTGTGATTATGTTAATTACTTTATCCGTAAATATCTGGGTAATGCGCTATGAACACAAAAAAGGCCTGCGATTAAAAAGCGACATCCTTATATCGGATGCCATGCACACCAAGGCCGATATTTGGACCTCAATGTCAGTTATTGTTACTTTGATCGTTATAAAATTAGGGTTTCCAATTTTAGACCCTATCGCCACCATCTTAATTTCTTTCTTTATCGCCGGAGCCGGATATGAAATAATAAAGCAAGGCTCAGCTGTGCTTTGCGACACGGCAGTTATAATGGATGATAAAAGAATATCCGATATTGTCCTGAAAATTAAAGGCGTGCAATCATGCCACAAGATCAGGACCCGCGGTAGATCCGACGATATTAACGTAGATTTACATGTGCAGGTCGCGCCTAACATGCACATAGGAGAAGCGCACAATATAAGTTTTGCAATTGAAGCGGCAATTAAAAAAGGAATTCCCGAAGTAACTGACGTAGTCGTGCATATGGAGCCGCACGATTAATAAAAATTACTCTAAATACTCCAGAGGGTCCTGAGGAGCCCCGCCTTTGCGGACCTCAAAATGTAAATGCGCTTCAATAGTTCGGCTCGAGGCATTTCCAGTTTTACCTACTGCGCCAATAATCTGGCCCTGATGCACAAAATCACCTTTGCGAACATCAATGCGCGAAAGATGGCCGTAAATAGTAGCTATCTGCGCAGAATGACGAATAATAATAAAATTCCCCATGCCCTTGCTGCTCTGGGCCGCAGTAACAAGGCCTGAACGCGCAGCTAAGACCGGCTCTCCTAAATCCGCAAGTAAATCCACGCCCTGATGCAGCCGGTTGCCAGACCTATCCGCGGCAAAAAAACCATCTCCGCCTGAATCACAGCGGATAATCATATCCCTGCGGTAAGCTATCGGGCAAAGAAAATTCTTCTTATCGAGAAAATAAATCCTAAAACCAATATAAACCGGAAGGATTATTAATAAAATTAACAATATTTTTTTCATTTTTTATTTTTAAGAAGCGCTATTATAGCGCAAAGCGCAAACAAAAAGCAAGCAATAACAAAAACATCTCCGTGCTTAGTGTAGAAACTCAAATCTTTTTTATCAGGAACGGAAAATTCTTGAGCCGCAAAACCATCTACAAAGATATTTTCATTCTCTTTATCTTTAACCAAAGAAATTATCTTTCCTGAAGGCGCGATAAACCCGGAAACTCCCGTATTAGCTGAACGCGCAATGTATACGCGATTTTCCACTGCCCTAAACACCGAAGCCTGAAAATGCTGATAGGCTGCTGAGGTATATTTATACCAAGCATCGTTAGTAATGTTAACTAAGAATCCCGCGCCGCGTTTTACAAATTCACGCGAAATTTCCGGAAACACATCTTCGAAGCAAATTAAAACAGCAAAATTAGACCGTAGACCGTAGACCGTAGACCGTAGACTAAAAACCGTATATTCATTTCCGCGCGTGATATCTCCGATAGGGGCAATGGTTTGTAAAAAAGGGAAGTATTTTTTTAAAGGTATGTATTCTCCGAAAGGCACTAAATGCAATTTGTTATAACGCTGGACAATATACCCTTGGGAATTAATAAGCAGCGCGGTATTAAAATAATCTTCTGCGTCACGCGCCACCGCCCCGATCAATAAAGGAATTTTAATTTTCTCGCTTAATAGAGAAATTTCTTCGAATATTTCCCCATCTTCTCCGAGTAACCCCGGGCTGGCCGCTTCCGGCCAAACAATCAGATCCGGATTATCTAAAGCCGCGCTTTCAGTAATGCGGGAATATTTACTCAAAATTAAATCTATTGCCCGCGCATCCCATTTTAACTCTTGAGCAATATTCGGCTGAACAACAGAAATCTTCACCATAGACCGTAGACCACAGACTGTAGACTGTAGACCGGATAATTTATAAAAACCATAGCATAAAACACAAATCAAACAAATAATACAAGGAATAATCTTTTTTATTTTGCTGAAGGCTGAAAGCTGAAGGCTGAAAGCTGAATAAATCGCCATATTTACCATCACAATAAAAAACGACACTCCGTATGCCCCAGTAATATCGGCGATTTGAATAATAGATAAATTATTGCACTGCGAATATCCTAATAGCGCCCAAGGAAAACCAGTAAGAAGATGGCTGCGCAGATATTCGAGAATAACCCAAATAGTAGGAAGAAATATAATAAAGACTGTAGACCGTAGACTGTAGACCGTAGACAAAAATAACCCAAAGAAACCAACATATAGCGCTAGGTACAAAATTAAAACGATGGTGCCGATAACTGTCACATTACCCAACCAATAAACAATCCCCGCCCAGAAAACAACCCCGGTAAAAAAAGCTAGCAGAAATGCTTGGCGCTTAGTTTTGCCCTCGAGCGCAAAAAACAACGGCACAAACCCCACCCAGGCCAATAACCAACAATTACTCCGAGGGAAAGAAAAAATTAAAAATGCCGCCGATAACAAACATAATAAAATACTTTTTTTCATATTTTAAGCTAGGGTTCTATTATATGTGACTTTAAAAATTTAGCGATAGATTTTAAGGCTTCGGCTTTAAAGGCAGGCGGGCTTTGGGCTATCCACATGGTAAAATTATATAATTCCTGTGTATCAGCCTTAAGCCACTTATTATTTTTATGCAGAAAAACAAATAAAGTAGCCATGGCAATCCTTTTATTGCCATTCTGAAAAGGATGGTTTTTAACCATAAGATAAAATAATATAGCGGCCTTATCTATAAAGCTTGTATAAAGAGATTTTCCGGTGAAGGTCTGAAAAGGAGTAATTAAACAACTTTCTAATACATTCGGAAAGCGGGTGGAGAAATTCGGTATAGGTTCATTAAAAGAAAGCATCTCCTGCGCCAACCTAAAAGCAATATATTCAACTTCTTTAATCGTCAGTTTGTTCATTAATCCCTGCCTAATAACTTTAAGGTCTGGCCATACTCTTTTACTGTCCGCTTAACTACATTATCAATTTCTCTTCTCTGGCTTTCATTAAGCGCCTTACCCATGATTTCATCTACGCTTGTGCGCAAAATAGCATAATTCCTGCCAATCTTTACGGCTTTAATTTCTCCACTTTTGACCTTATTAAAAACAGCTATCCTACTCAAACCTAAAATCTTTGCTAATTCCGGGATACTAATATAAGCCTTCTCTTTGTTTCCCATAAATGGCCTTTTTGTTAACTAAGTATAGGTAAATTAACATACGTTAAGTAACTGATAATAGATTAACATAAAAAATTTAAGAATCAAGTATTATTTTAGATTTCTAAGAAACTGCTCCTAAGAAAACTCTGTTTAATTCTTGAGGGGTTCTCTGTGATTCGAGGACGATGAGGATATCCATTAAAACGGGGTCGCTCTTAGAGCAATTATCTTCATCGCATCTGAGGATTTTTGAAATGCAGAGGATTATTTTATCTATTGTCTTGTCGCTGGCATTACCTTTAACGCAAGAAGCCTGAATGTATTCCTTTAGCCTTTCAGCTGAAGGAGTTATACCAGCTTCAGCCATTTTCTCTATCTGAGCCCATTCGTCATCTAGATCAACATTGCTTAATTTTAATTTGATATCATTGGTCAACTTAAAGCCAGAACTCAAATTACTCATTGCTTGAGTAATAATCGGCATAAAACGCAGGTCAATACCGCCCATTCCCTCTGCTGATGCTTTAGCTGCTGGAATCATCGCTGGTGAGCTTGCTGCAGAACTACTATCCCCAGAGACCTGCGTTTTAGATACTAAAACAGCACTTAATCCCCTTGCAACATCTAAAGCATATGCTCCCCCTAATTCCGAGTCCTGCACATCTACTCCCGACATATAAAGTATATTATACCCTAAGTTATTAAGCTGATTAACTACAGAAGCAAAATGAGTTTGCTTACCTCCAAACTTAGTTACAATGCCAACCACTTTAAGTTTCCTATCCAAAGCCTGTAAAAGTATCTCTGTGGCTTCTTTATCAGCATGTTCAAAAAATAAAATATGCGCTTTATCTATATCACTAGATAATTCACTTGCTTCTTGAGGCCTAACCATAACACCCTGCACGTTCGTTAAATTACCTCGAGAAATAACCTGATTTGCCTGTCCAACAGCATCCCTCGTAACAACCCCCTCATCTTTTAGATGCCCCTTAGGAGGATCAATAGTCCTACATTGAAGAATATAAATCTCACTGTTCTCTATAACACCTTCAACTTGTATATGCTTACCAAATTCTGCCTGCAGCTTTCCAACGATTCCCCGTATTCCATTTAATTGTTGCTCATCTATACCTGAATCTTCTAAGGGTTTAGGATTAATTTTTCCGCTTACAATATCTTTTGCCGGCCTCCCTTTAGCATATTCAATATAAACTCCTTCCTTACCACTTGCCTGATCAACCGTGCTTAAAACAAATGCATCGCCATAAACCATTTGTTGGATAATCACCGCAACTGGAAGTTCTTCAGGCAGGCCTTGCAATTTTAAAAATTCCTTAACCCCAGGATTATGCACCGACGCCTTTACTCTTTGCACAGCTTCTTTTATGATGTTAAAGATGAATAAATAGTATCTATCCTTTTTTATGCTTTGCCCTGCTACTTTTACCTCTAAAACAGTATCTAATAATCCCGGGCAGGAATCTCTTGGGCTGGAGCGTACTGACAGGTTTCTTGCAAAACCTAAATAAGAAAATGATTCATTATCTGCCGCCGATGCGCTTTGGAATTCTTTTGCTAATTCCGCAGTAGCTGTTTCAGTAGTAAGAAAATCTTCTTCAAAATTCCTATCTGCCCTTAAAATAACCGCGTTGGGAACAGGTATGCCTATTCTTCTCATGCGCACTAAATTCAAACCCTTGCCTCCGATAACCTCTCTATCTAGAGGGGCATTATCTAAGCTATAAACTAGCGGGACTGTATCGTCAGTTGGATTTTTTAATAGGCCGCTTATACTCTCAACTAATTCCCTTGAATGCTGACCGCCAGTAGCAGAAATCACTACTTCATCCCCCTGATGTATGTTAAGCGCAGATAATCTCGCTCTGTCTGCAACATTAACTATCTGCCCATTATAGGTTATATACGCTTCAAGCGATCTATTTTGTTGATAAAATTTATTATATATTGCAGCAATATCTATTGCAGTTTTAACATGAACCCCAGCCGGACTAACTATGCGCACGCTTTGCGAATATTCTGGTTTTACTTCCATCTTAGCACCTGTTCTATTGCCTTCTGCAACATCAATCGAAATCAAAGAAGCAATTTCCAACGGATTTTCTATATTTAAAAGCGCTAGCAATGTCCTCAAGGGAGCCCGTTCTGGCAACGGCATTCCTTGGTGAGCCATATTTCTAGGCAAAATAAACTCTTTGGAAAGATTAGTCCCTTGCCTAGAAAATGTTTCAATAAGTTTGACTAAATCTGCTTCGGCAACCTTTTCTATTTTTACATAGCCTCTCTTGACATATAGCGGATAAAAAATAACCCCTCTAAATTCCTCTCCGAGATTTAGAACAGGTAATTCTTCAAAACTCATTAAGTTGTCTGTCTGCTCAAAATATCTACCCCCACCCGAAATACTAACAGTAAAATGATGTGAGGTACTTCCATATTCAGGAGACTGCCGCTCATCCACTCTCGTAAGGCATCCTGGCCCAGAAGCCCATAAACTATCCTCAGAAAAACTATTGCCTTGGAATAAAGCTAAATCATCTAAGCTGAGTAAACTAAAAAGATTAAGCCGGGCGATAGCGCGGTTAAGTGGGTTATTTACGCCTTGAGATAGGCCATCTGCTAACTTTACTTCACCTATCTCTTTTTTTTTCCAACCCCTGTTTAATAACGCTTGCTGAACCTTAACCAGTGCCTCTCTATCATTACAACGCTTTGTCAATGTATACAATAAAGTTAATATCTGCGGTTCTCTTTTACGAACATCTGGCCTTTTATCCCTTTTTAAATCCACTACAGCAATTAAGTGGATAAGTTTTTCAACTATTGCTTTGTTAATATCTGTCTTCCTATCTTCACCAAGCCTTTGGATAATCTTTACGGTTTTAATCACGATACCTTCCGGTATCCACTCGTCATATTTAAATCTCTCTACTAAAAGCTCTAAAAGAATAGAAATTTTATCTAGCCTGCTTAATAAATTATCTCTTTCTATTGATTCAGCACCGGCAACAGTAAGAATCCCCGCCTCTAATAAAAGCTTTGTTCTATCATAGCCACTTTTTCTTAAATCCTCTTCTAAAGATAAATACAGCCCTCCGGACGTTACATTTATTATTCTCTCTACTAATTTGATTCTTTTTTGCAAATCAGCCGGCATATATTTATAATATTTAAGCAAAATTAGAGTAATAAAATAAGCAAAATTATAGCGCGAAGGAGTAGAGCCATACGCCCCGTTACGTCTATCACCCTTAAACATTTCTGCAAGCTCAAGCAAGCAAGGCGCAGCCTTTACAGCATATTCCTCGCCAGCCTCCTCAATGAACTTACGAAATAAATTCATTGTGCCTCCCGTATGCATTGCGCAAAGATCGTCTATCTCATCGATAGGTATTTCGCCATAATACCCTCTTCTTTCGCCATTCAATTCCTTTATCACATGCCTAAGCATTTCCAATCTATCTAAATAGATTTTTGATATTATAGCGTTCAATTCATCTGAAGATAAAGGAAGCCTTTTGATAATGTTAATAGCCATATTGCTACGTTCTAATCCCGCACGATCTCCGATTTTAATTGCTTCTTCCATCAAAGCATCCTTAGCAGGTAAGCCTATTCTAACAAGGCTATCTGCTGCATATTCACTCCGCTTAATAGATGCTTGATCTGCATATCTAAGCTCTAAACGAGGGCCGCCAAGACCGTATCTGGGCTGCGATTCCTCTATAAAAAACTGAATAACATCTGGATCTGGCAAACCAGCTTCGCTTAAGACTTTTATAGCTTGATCATGAAGCGTAATATAAGACCTTCCCATCCTGCGTTGGATATTTTTTATTATCCTAATTAATAATGGTGCTGCTTGAGCTACTAATTCCTTATCCTTACTTAAATCTTCAATCAATTTTGACCCCCTGTTTAAAAAGAGCGCCTTATCTATGTTATATAAAATACCATACTCCTGCTGGCGAGGCTCTAATAGGCTCGCTATCTTTTGCAACTGCCAATAATATAAATTCCACCTTAAATTAGACGCTGTATTACCTACCAACCCGGCTTTCATTAGCTTACGCCTTTGGCCTTGGTCAAATCCTAAATCTCGAAGCCCTTCGGCTTTTCTATGTAATCCTGGTAGTGTGTATTGTTGTGTGGCAACAGAGTGCGGCTGCGGCAAGCTATTCTCTCCAAATTCATAAGCCTTATCAGGTTCTATAGTAAAATGAGCCTTCTGTAACCCCTTGACTTGTTCATCGGTAATCTCAGAAGGATTTTTCTCGAGTACCTCAGCCATTGCTCCTCTTAAAATCTCAATATTATTAAAATTGTCTTTGTTAAGCCAGATAGCCTGTAAATGCGAGCCAACAGAGAAATGATTTCTTCCTGCTGGCGCTATCCCTGTAGCTGTAGAATCAGCTAACATCATCCCCCCGCTAAAATAACTCCTAATAGATTTACCTGATACTGTATAAACCGGCTCTTGGAAATTATATTCTCCATCTTTAAATGATTTCTGGTAATCTTTAAAATAGGTATCTTTAGACCAAGATACTTTAGAGATAAGATTAGTGAGATCCTTGGAATTAATAAGATTAATGATATCTGTAGGGAACGGTTTTAAACCGTTCCCTACAGGATTTTGAGAAGCATATCTAGCCTTGAACCATTGAGCAAGAATTAATGAATAATAAACCTGTCTTAATTCTGAATACTTCTTAGAGGTGTTTACGGCTAGGGTGAGTTTAGGAATAATGAGTTCTTTAATCAGTTCTGTAGAATATTCATTGAGTTGCTTTAGGCGCGGGTCGGTGAAAGAATAAGACTGTAGACTGTAGACCGGAGACTGTAGACCGGTAGTGTTTTGGTCTTTGGTCTGTGGTCTACGGTCTGCGGTCTGCGGTCTTTTAAAATAATCTTCTTCCAGCATTACTTTAAGTGAAGCTTTATAGACATAGGCTGAAGAGTTGTTTTCTCTTACGATGATCTCATCTGGGACGATCCAGGGGCGGGTTAGTGTGGGGATAGTGATGTTTTGGGAACCAAAGAGTTCATCGGCTTTTCTGTAGAGCCTCTCCCAGTATTCTTTGCCTTCTTTAGTGTCTGGGGAAGTGGCTTTAGCGGTGTCTTTCTTTAGCTCGAGGTCAGTTTCCAACATGATCCTGCCGATGTCTGTTTTCTCTAAGTAGGGATCGATGATGTTATCCGGTGAATCGGGGCGCAAGTTTACCCAGAAGGATTCATTGGGTAAAGATAAGCCTATGAGGAAGTATTTGAAGAGGGTTTTGCTTACCCTTTCTAATTCAACTGTAGGGGCGGGCCTTGTGCCCGCCCTATTATTAATGGATTCTGGGGCACCCACAAGGGGTGCCCCTACAATATTCCCTTTATCTATTAATAATTTAAAGCTATTATCTTGAGGTAGATATTCTAAGTACCTTAGGTGTAATGGGCGGAATTTGTCTATGCTTATGGCTTGATGCAGGCTGGCTAAATGGCTGGCAAGATTTAATTGCACGGCCATCTCGGCAAAGGAGGTTTGTTGTAAAAGAAGCAGAAGGCTTAAAAAAGAAGATAGTATTCTAGTGATTTTTCGTGGCATAGGATTAACGATTCTTTTGTGTAGGGAACGGTCGCGACCGTTCCCTACAATAATAATTAATTATATATTAAGCTTACCTTATATAGAGGGGAATACAATAGTAAAACAGGGGAAAAAAGAAAGCGGTTTCTTAGAGAAGATTTAATTAGGATAACAGCATTTTTTATATTTCTTGCCAGAACCGCAATGACAGGGGTCATTTCTACCGACTTTGGGCCCGGTGTGGATGGGTTTGTTCTCGGATTTTGACGCTTGGGATTGAGAAGGCATGCTTTCGTCTTGATTTTCAATCGGCGCTTCGAATTTTTGCACTTCAGGATGCAGCATCTCTTGCCGGACAGAACTAAACACCCCGCGAAATCTTTCCGGCCGGGCCTCTTGTATTCTAAATACGGCTTCCACTGCTTCTTCCTCAATACTCACAATCATCTCGCTAAACATCGCAAAAGCTTCGCGCTTATATTCGATCAATGGATCGCGCTGGCCATAGGCACGCAGCCCAATTCCTTCGCGTAAACTATCCATAGCATATAAATGATCTTTCCATTTAGTATCGATAATTTGCAAGAAAACCATACGCTCTAAATGCAGCATTAAATCCATGCCTAAAGATTTCTCTTTTGTTTCATACGCCTCAACTACTTTACTATACAATAATTCTTTTATAGTATCGCGTGGTTTTCCCTCAATAAAATTCGCATCAACATCTAAGCCAAATTTTAATTTCATCGCGGATAATAAACCCGGGACATCCCATTCCACGGAAGTATGTTCACTAAGATATACGGCCATAAAGTTATCAATAATTTTCTGTGCTGCTTCCAAGATACCCTCTTTCAAAGAATTGCCTTCCAGCACCGAGCGGCGCTGTTCATAAATTACTTCCCTCTGCTTATTCATTACATTATCGTAGTCTAACAATTGCTTTCTGATTTCAAAATTATGCTGTTCAACCCGGCGTTGCGCCACTTCAATAGACTTGGCTACCCAGGGATGCTCAATAACTTGGCCGTCTTCCAAGCCCAGCTTATTCATAATCCCAATTAATTTATCCGAGCCGAACAAGCGCATTAAATCATCCTCTAAAGAAACATAAAATCTCGACGAACCCGGGTCCCCCTGCCTACCGCAGCGGCCGCGCAGCTGATTATCAATTCTGCGCGCCTCATGGCGCTCGGTGCCCAAAACATGCAACCCGCCCAGCTCCACAACTTTTTGATGTTCAGTTTCGGTTTCCTGCTTATATTTATCTAATAATTTTTTATATTCTTCCTGAAAATTAGGATCCTGGGGGTCGAGTTTTTGTTTGGCTACATTCTTAGCCATAAAAACCGGATTTCCGCCTAATAAAATATCGGTTCCGCGGCCAGCCATGTTCGTGGCAATAGTTACTCCTTTAAAACGGCCTGCTTGCGCGACAATAGTTGCTTCCATTTCATGATACTTAGCGTTTAAAACTTGATGCGCCACACCGCGGCGCTTAAGCATATCTGCCAAATACTCAGACCGCTCAATATTGATTGTGCCGACTAAGATCGGCCGGCCTACATTATGCAGTTGGGTTATTTCTTCCACGACGGCATCAAACTTTTCTTTCTCTGATTTGTAAACGCAGTCATGCGCATTAGCGCGAATCAAGGGCCTGTTAGTAGGAATAGTAACAACTTCTAATTGATATATGCCTTTAAATTCATTGGCCTCGGTAAAAGCCGTGCCAGTCATCCCGGCTAACTTTTCATACATGCGAAAATAATTCTGAAAAGTTATTGTAGCCAGCGTTTGATTCTCGCGCTCAATTTTTAAACCCTCTTTCGCTTCAACCGCCTGATGCAGGCCGTCAGACCAACGCCTGCCCGGCATCATCCTGCCGGTAAACTCATCAACAATAATTACTTCTCCCTCTTTAATAACATAATCAATATCTTTTTTATAAAGATTGTGCGCGCGTAAGGCCTGAATAATATGATGTTTCCACTCCATAGTCTCTAAATCGTGCAGGCTTTGGATCCCGAGTATCCCGCAAACCTTGGTTTCCCCGGTTTCCGAAAGATACGCGGTATGCGCTTTTTCATCGACGATATAATCATAGCCTTTAGATAAATCTTCGCCTCTATGTTTGGCATCGATCTCATCTTTTTCTAAAATTATCCGCCCTTTTAATTTAGGAACGATTTTATCAATAATATAATATTTATCGGTCGACTCTTCTGCCGGCCCAGAAATAATCAAAGGCGTGCGCGCCTCATCAATTAAAATCGAATCTACTTCGTCGACAATCGCGTAATAAAACGGCCTTTGCACCATCTCTTGGACCGAATATTTCATATTGTCGCGCAAATAATCAAAACCAAATTCATTATTCGTCCCATAAGTTATATCGCAGGCATAAGCAGCTTTACGCTGCTCATCAGACATTTCATGTTGAATCGTCCCCACGCTAAGCCCTAAAAATTCATAAACCGGGCCCATCCACTCTCGGTCGCGCCGAGCTAAATAATCATTCACCGTAACAATATGCACTCCGCAGCCAAGTAACGCGTTTAAATACGCAGGCAATGTCGCGACGAGAGTCTTTCCTTCGCCGGTAGACATTTCCGCGATTCTTCCTTCATGCAACACAATGCCGCCGGCAATCTGCACATCGAAATGCCTTAAATCAATTGTGCGCTTAGAAACCTCGCGCACTACTGCAAAAGCCACAGGTAAAATATCTGTAAAAACTTTATTACGAACGAATTTTAATTTTTCTTTTATTTTTTCTTTTTCTTCGGGAATAGCTACCGAGAAAAGCGCCTCCTCAATGCCTGCGATTTCTGGAGCATATTCTAAAGATTTTTTACGGATATGCTCCTTAAACTCTTCAGTTTTGGCACGCAATTGATTATCCGATAAAACGCTTATTTCGGGCTCCAATATATTTACCATGCTAACTATGCGCGCCACCTCAGCCATTTTAGCCATAGCCGGGCTGGGCATATCCATATGTAAAACCATATCTACATTCGGATATTTCCTTTTTATCGCGCCCTGCTTTTGATTTAATATCGTCTTTCTAATAAAACTTAACATATCTATATTTCGTTGTTAGCTGCCTTTCTTAAATAAGCCTCAATAAATTCATCTAAACCACCGTCTAAAACTTTCGCCCCATCGCCGGTTTCGAAATCCGTGCGGTGGTCTTTGACCATAGTATAAGGATGCAGCACGTAAGAGCGAATTTGGCTGCCCCATTCAATTTTTTTCTTTTGCCCAGAATAGTTTTTAAGCAGCTCCTCTTCTTTTTTCTTACGCTCTAATTCAAATACGCGAGCTTTAAGAATCTTTAACGCCGTCTGTTTATTCTGAAATTGTGAGCGCTCATTCTGGCACTGCGCCACAAGGCCGGTTGGAATATGCGTAATCCGGACTGCTGAATCGGTAGTGTTTACGCTTTGGCCGCCTGCGCCTTTGGAGCGATAAACATCAATGCGTAAATCCTTTTCTTCTATTTTTATGTCCGCGCTTTCTTCTACCTCAGGAATAACGTCTACTGAAGCAAAAGAAGTGTGCCGGCGCTTATTAGAATCAAAAGGAGAAATACGCACCAGGCGATGCACGCCACTTTCTGCCTTTAAATATCCATAGGCATAATCACCTTCAATAAGAACAGTAATATTTTTAATCCCCGCTTCTTCTCCGGGAAGTATATCAGTAGTTACTACGGCCCAACCGCGTGATTCGGCAAAACGGTTATACATGCGCGAAAGCATGCTTGCCCAATCGCAAGATTCCGTGCCTCCGGCTCCGGAATTAATGCTTAATATCGCGCTGTTTTTATCCAGCTGGCCGCCTAAAAGAGTCTTAAACTCTAATGCCTCCACATCTTTTTGCAAGGCATCGGCATTACTGCTTAAATCAACAATTAAATCAACTTCCTTTTCCTCTAAAATATCAGCAAGCTCTTTTAGTTCCTTTAGCTTCATTACCGCCTTATCGTAAGGCTCGGTAATTAATTTCAGGGATTTGAGATTTTTAACGGTTTTGTTGGCAATGTCCTGATTAGCCCAAAACCCTTCTTGGGACATTAATGCGGACAGCTCTTCTATCTGCTTTTTTTTCCCGGCGACGTCAAAGATAACCTCTTAGGTTATCCAGCTGATTCTGCATAGCCGAAAGCTTATCTTTTATCTGTTCTAACACAAGCTACCCCTTATGATATCCATTAACCGCTAATGAAAACTCATCTCGGTCATCAGAGAAGTCAAGAGCTGCTTCTTTAGTTATCTTGCCTTCATTAATTAATCTTAATAAACACTGCTTGAAAGACTGCATGCCATATATCTCGCCCTCTTCGATATACCGGGGGATCTCTAAAATTTTGCCATCCCGGATAAGCCGGCTGGTAGTCGGAGTATGCAGCATTACTTCATAAGCCGGAATCCGGCCTGAACCGTCTTTAAGGGGGACCAGCCTTAAAGAAATTATGCCCTTTAACAAATAAGACAATCTTAATTGAACTTCATTATGTTGATGCGGAGGAAAAAAATTTATAATTCTTTGCACGCTTTGACTGGCGTTAATTGTATGCAATGTGCCTAAAACCAATACCCCCGTCTCAGCAGCGGTCATCGCCGCGGCCATAGTATTATAATCCCGGATATTGGCGATCGAAATAACATCCGGGCTCTGTAAAGTCAAGGAACGCAAAGCCGTAGCATAAGATAAAACATCTACCCCTAAATCCCTTTGATTAATATACGATTTCTTATCCTGAAAGGTAAATTCAATCGGCTCATCAATAGTTAAAATATGCTTGCTGCTATTGGCATTAATATATTCAATCATGCTGGCAATAGTAGTAGACTTACCGCTGCCCATACTGCCGGTAAGAAGCACCAATCCGTGGCTTTCCATAGAAAGTTTCTTAAGTATCTCAATCGGTAAATTCAATTCTGCGAAAGTTGAAACCGCATCCCGGATATTCCTAATAACTATAGTCGGCCAATTACGCTGCCTGAAAATGCTGACACGGAAACGATGCGTAAGCTCCTCTACATATAAAGCAAAATCTATATCCAAATTGCTCTTGAAATCATCCCTCTGCTTAGGCGTAGTCAACTCATCGACTATGCGATTAAGGTCTTCTACCGTAAAACGGCTTTGCTCTAAAGCTATAATTTTACCTTCTACCCTCATATGAGGCGGGGCTTCCGGCCGGCAAAATAAATCCGAAGCGTTTTTTTCCAACATCTGTTTTAATAAGGCTTTTATGCTCATTTTTCCTCCAAATTAAACCGCCTAACCGGTTAACCAGCTAACCGGATAATTATTATACCACTAACTTCTTTTTTTCCGTAGCATTAAATTCCATATATTTTGCCAACATCAGGCGAGTCTGGGCGTCTAATGCCGGGGCTGAACCCAATATCAGAATAGTAAGTGGAATTATAGCCCACTCTAAACACATAACTATATTCTTAGCCCAACTTACGTCTTTGGGGCGGGGCGGTAAAATTGAACGGCTTAAAAGAATCCAAATAATGCTTGCCCCGATTGTAAAATTAAAAAGAAACCCCGTAATATTAGGAAGATTGTAACTTATAGCCAACTGTTTAAAAATACTGCCTCCAAGAAGAATCGGCAACGGCCCAATCAGAACCAAAATCGTCGCCCAGATCGCCCAAGTAACATGGCCTTCTAATAAATTAAAAGACCTTCTGATTTTTAAAAAAAACGAAATATCTCTATCTTTTATAAATCTCGTCATTACAAAAGGAAAATTTTCCACTCCCCAGGCCCAGCGCCTTTTCTGCTTATATTGCATAATTATAGTTTGCAGCAAATTCCTGCTATAAGCCGCGTCCATGGAAACAGTTACATATAAAGGCACAACCCGGTAATTACCTTTATAATGAATAAATGCCTTCCAATATATAACCGAATCATCTGAAATCATATCAACCGGCCAGAAACCTATGTCTACCAGCGTCTTAAAGCTCATACTGTGGCTGGAAAAAGTAACAAATTTTTCAACGCGCATACTTTCCATCATCTGGCAGAATGAACCGCTCATCTCGACAATACGCGCGAACGACGGGGCATGCCAAATATTATTATTATAAACCGGGATAGGCTGATAACTTGCTTGATGAGGTTTATGAGTATTTAAGAAATGATACGTAAGGCAGCCGAAATATTCACTATCCACGCAAGTATCCGAATCAAAACAAGAAACAAGGACATCCTCGTAAGGGATTTCTTTTTCTTTTAAAAAACTCTGGGCCTGCCGGGCAGCCCAAGTGGCATTAGCGCCTTTGGTGCGAGCTTCGCCCGCGATATTTTCCGGATGAAAAGTAGAAAGGTAGGCGAAAAATGATTTTCCGAACTCCGCCTCTAATATTTTAGCATTATCCTTAGAAAAAGGATTGCGTTCCTCAAAAGCCACAACTACAATCATTTTATCTTTTGAATAATGGCTATCAAACAGGGCTTTTAAAGACGCCCTTAATATCTCCGGGCCTTCTTTATACACAGGGAATATTATGAGCTGGCGCAGCTTCTGCCAATTATCTGCAGGCTTAAGATTTTCACATTCACTCAACCAATCTCTGTATTTTTGCCTATAAAGCTTGCGGTGCGCCATTACTAAAAGAGTGGTCAAATATAATGTCCTAATAATCCAATAAAAATCAAAAATAAGAATAAAAATAGCGCAGGCGACCGGCCTAAATATTGCTAAAATAATCAACCCCGTAATCACGCCCCAGGAAAGCGCGCCCGGAATAATTTCCCAAACTCTCTTATTTCTGGTCTTTTTCATTTGCGCGCGGTTTCATCAAGTTTTGCAGGTTATAAAATATATTATTGCCTAATTCCAGTTTATACACATTATCATACATTTGTCCGTCAGCAGCACGCTCGGAATCAGAAAAATACAATGTGTCTGTATCCGGGGCGTAATAAATAGGGATATTTTTTTTATTTAAGTTTACTAGATTAACCGGCGCGCTTTGCGGTTTGGCTTCTAGGACTTCGATATTTCTATCTGTTATTAAAACTAAATGGTAATTATCTGAGTGCCAGAAAATATCGATTAGCCGCCTGTCCGGATAATCGATAATAAAATAAGAATCTCTCTCGGATCCGTTATCGGTTGCTTTTAGAGAAATAACCGCTAATTTATGCGGATCAAAACATAATAACTTATCTTTATCATAAGAAACTTTACATTTTATATTTGAGGAGAAGCCTTCAGGTAAATTAGCTATTTCTTTAAAATTCTCGCCGTCTAAGTCAGAAGAATAAATAACGCGCGCCTCCTGATCAGCATAATAAAGTTTTTTCCTCTCCTCATCTAACCAGAAAGAAGATATCTTGCCTTTATTTATTTGTTTAACGTTTGGCCGTTTAGGAAAAAGTATGATTTTCTCTAAGCGCGTTACCCGCCCGGCCTCGACATTTACCTGAGAGGCCCAGGAATAATGCTTCTCCAGCTCTAATCCAATATGATAATCTCCAGGGAGAAGCTCCTGAATACTGGCTGGCGTCCTTTCATTTAATAGTTTGCCATTTAGATAAATTTTCGCCCCTGATGGCTGAGTTTTAATCGCGATTAACCCGGTTTTAGTGAATTTAAAAATCCGGGCGTTAAATTTATACCCCAGCGCGGAAGATAGTATAAGTGGAAGCCCTATTATAAAAATAAACACGCTTAGATGAAATAAAACCGCCCTTATTTTTTGTTCGCCAGACATTTAGCTATATCTTTCTCTAAATTCAAAGGCATTTCTTACGGTGTCTCTATACAAAAACCCTCTCTCGCGTGTCATTGCGAGGAAGCCGCCAAAGGCGGCTGACGAAGCAATCTTTACTATCTATTAATCATTCTCTTTCTTCTCAACACATGATGATATCCCAACGCAAACCTATGCGCCTCATCGCGGATACGCCGGATTAAATTTAGTGCCGGTGTATCTGACTTCAGCCGTATCGGCTCTAAAACACTACTATTATAAATATTTTCACCCTCTTTAGCAATACTTACCAATGGAATATTCAGCCCTAAATTTTTTATTTCCTCAGCAGCAACGGAGATCTGGCCGCGTCCTCCGTCGATAAGTACTAAATCTGGTAAAAATTTTCTTTCTTCCGTTAACCTCTTATATCTTCGATGCACAACCTCTCTTATCATCTGATAATCATCCGCGCCAATTACGGTTTTAATACGAAAACGGCGGTAATTATTTTTATCCGGTAACCCCTGCCAAAAACTTACCATCGAGCCTACAGCCAGAGTACCGGAAATATTAGAAATATCAAAACCTTCAATACGTTCAGGAAGTTTTTTTAACTTCAGGAGCTTTTTTAAATCTTCCAGCTCGAATTTATTGCTCGTGCTAACCTTGCCCTGTCCGATTGCGCCTAATATATTTATTTGATCGCGTAACCCGGCAGCATCTTCAAATCTTTTTTCTAAAGACGCCTTTTGCATTTCTTTATTTAGGCTTGAAATAAGCTCTTCATATTTTGATTCAAGAAATAATTTTATTCTCCCAATTAATTCTTTATACTTGCCAGAGCTAATTTTACCAACGCAAGGCGCAGGGCAAGCTTTTAGCCGGTAATAAAGGCAAGCTTCCTTAGGCAAAATTTTGCAGGAACGAAATCCAAATAACTTGCGGATAACTTTTATCGCCTGGCGCAGCAACTTAACATTAGTATACGGGCCAAAATATGACTGCGGGTCATCTTCATCTTTACCTTTACGCCGCGCAATTGAAACTATTGGGAATTTTTCAGCGGTAATTTTGATCCAGGGGAAAGATTTATCATCTTTAAGGCTGATATTATATTGCGGCTGATATTGTTTGATTAACGAAGCTTCTAAAATCTGCGCTTGGCTTTCAGTCGGACTTAAACGATATTCTAAATCTCCAATTTTCGCCACCAACGCCTGAGTTTTAGATGACAAATCGCGGCTAAAATACGACTGCACGCGTTTTTTAAGGGACTTCGCCTTACCCACATAAATAATTTTTCCTAAAGGCCCCTTAAACAAATACACCCCCGGCGCATCCGGCAAACTGGCAGCTTTTCGTCTCAATAAATCCATCATAACGCCACGATACCACAGGGTAGTTATGAAATCAATTTAATTTTCCGCAATAAACGCGTAAAAGGAGAAAATTTGTAGGGAACGGTCGCGACCGTTCCCTA
>JAZDEX010000016.1:0-32140 GCA_043808405.1 Candidatus Omnitrophota bacterium
GATCTATTCCGCTAAGAAAAGTATTGAAGAAGCGCTGGTTGAATATGCTAAAGCTATAGAAATCGATCCTAAAAATTATTTAGCTTATTATAACCGCGGCCTGATTTACCGGGATAAGAAAGATTTGAATCAGGCTATCACCGAATATGCTAAAACAACTGAAATTAATCCGGATTTCTCCAAGGTATATATCAATAGAGGCGTGGCGTATTTTTATCTTAAGCGATATTCTGAGGCTTTAGTGGATTTAGAAAAGGCGCAATCATTAGGATTGAAGATCGATGCTCAGTTTTTAAATGATATTAAAAATCTTGCCGAAGAGAAAAATAAAATCTAATGTTAAGCCAAGAATTAAGAGACTGGTTACATTTAATTTTGACCCCTGAAATCGGCTCAAGGCGGGGAAAGAGCCTTTTAGAAAAGTTTATTACTCCTAAGGCTATACTTGAGGCTTCTTTAGATGCAATCGCGGAAGTAGAAAACGTAGGCATGGGGGTTGCTAAAAAGATAGTTGAAGGCCGTAAGAGAGTAGATTTAGATCGCCAGATTAAATTAATTGAAAAAAATAATGTTACCGTTATCCCTATAGATAGCGAGTTTTATCCTGTCAACTTAAAATCTATATTTGATCCGCCGTTAGTTTTGTTTGTTCAGGGCGAGATTTTGCCACAGGATTATTTTTCTATTGCTATAGTCGGTACGCGCTTGGCTTCTTTTTACGGCAGGACTATGTCTGAGAAGTTAAGTAGGGAATTAGTGGAAAGAGGGTTTACTATTTGTAGTGGCGGAGCGCGGGGTGTAGATACTTTTAGCCATCAGGCTGCCCTAAGAGCAAAGGGGCGCACATTGGCAGTACTAGGATGCGGCTTGGATATTGCTTATCCGCCGGATAATAAAAAATTGTTTGAAGAAATAGCTCAAAAAGGAGCAATGATTTCAGAATTTCCTTTATCTACGCGGCCGGATAGGGGAAATTTCCCAATGAGAAATAGAATAATCAGCGGTTTATCGCTCGGGGTGGTCGTAATTGAAGCCCCGCATAAAAGCGGGGCATTAATTACCGTGACTCATGCCAATGAACAGGGCCGCGAGGTTTTTAGCGTTCCAGGCCACGCGGATAGTTTTGTCAGTAAAGGAACTAACCAGCTGTTAAAAGAAGGTGCAAAATTAGTTGAAAACGCAGACGACATAATTGAAGAATTAGAGCCGATATTAAAAAGCAAAATAGGTGAGCTTAAAATTAACCATTTTTGTCATTCTGAGGGAGGCCAACGGCCGACCGAAGAATCTCTTTGTCAATCCACGATTAGCCCGGAATTAACAGAAGAAGAATCTCGGCTTTATTCTTTGATTACTATGCGCTCGGTGCAATTAGATGAATTAGTTGAGAAAACACATATGAACATCCCTGAGCTTTCCGATACGCTTTTAAAATTGCGAATGAAAAAGCTTATTGGTGAGCTTCCGGGGAAACTTTATATTAGGCAGCGCATTTAAGGTAGGGCGGGTTTAAACCCGCCCTACCTTAAGTACAAGAAACGGAGATAATTTAATGAAAAAGGGTTTGGTAATTGTAGAGTCGCCGACCAAGGCAAAAACAATCGGTAAGATTTTAGGCAGTGATTTTACGGTTTTATCATCTATGGGGCATTTGATTGATTTACCGGCCAAGGAGCTGGGCGTAGATATCGATAAAGATTTTGAGCCGTCTTATGTTATAGTCACAGGCCGGCAAAAAGTTATGGCTAGCCTTAAAAAAGAAGCTAAAGATAAAGAAATAATCTATATCGCTACCGACCCTGACCGCGAGGGAGAGGCGATTGGCTGGCATATTCAGGACAGGTTGTTTAAGAAAAAAGAAGTTAAGCGGGTAACTTTTCATGAAATTACGCCCGCGGCAGTCCGAGAATCTTTTAAGCATCCGCGCGATTTTGATTTGAATATGATCGAGGCGCAGGTAGGCCGGCGTATTTTAGATAGAATTGTGGGTTATTTTTTAAGCCCGTTATTGTGGAAAAAAATTGTCCGCGGATTAAGTGCGGGCCGGGTGCAGTCAGTGGCGCTACGCCTGATTATCGAACGGGAAAGAGAAATTGAAAAGTTTGTCCCTCAGGAATATTGGGAAATTGAGGCCGAGTTGCGCAAGAAAAATACTGACTCGAGCTTTAAAGCTAGGTTTGATAAGGCCGATGGTAAAAAATTCGCGATAAATGGAAAATTGGATGCGGAAAAAATAGTTAACGATATTCAAGGCAAAGATTTTATGGTTTCGGATGTTAAGAAAACCGAGAAGAATCGTAATCCCGACCCACCGTTTATTACCAGCAGTTTACAGCAGGAGGCGTTTAATAAATTAAAATATAATGCCACTAAAACTATGATTTTAGCCCAGCAACTTTACGAAGGTATGGATGTTGGCGAAGAGGCGCCGATAGGTTTGATTACTTATATGCGTACGGATTCGGTAAAGGTGGCACCCGAGGCGATTAAGGAAGTCCGGGATTTAATTGTCAAAAGATTCGGTAAGAATTATTTGCCGGACGAGCCCAATGTTTATAAGGTTAAAAAATTCGCGCAAGAGGCACACGAGGCCATCCGCCCGACGTTAATTTCTCGTCCTGCGGAAAGCATGGAGCAATATTTAAGCCCGGAGCAATATAAACTATACGAGCTTATTTATAATCGGTTTGTTTCTAGCCAAATGACTCCGGCGCGTTCTTTAGTTACCACCGCAAGTATCGCCGTAGATAAATATTTATTTTCTGCTTCGGGTTCAATCCAGATTTTTGACGGGTTTACCGCGCTTTATCCTAAGAATATTTCGGATGATAAAGAGAAAAATGTTATTCCAGTGTTGGATGCGGGTGAAGCCTTGGATTTATTGAAACTTGATCCGTCGCAGCATTTTACAAAACCACCAGCGCGGTTTTCGGATAGCTCTTTAATTAAAGCCTTGGAAGAAGAAGGTATCGGTAGGCCTTCAACTTACGCGCCGATCATGCAGACTTTAATTTTGCGCGATTATGTGCGCCGTTTAAAAGGTTATCTTTTTCCGACTGAGCTCGGGTTTAAAGTCTGCGATTTGTTGGTGGAATATTTTCCTAAAATTATAGACGTGAAGTTTACCGCCTCGATGGAAGAAGAACTGGATAAAATAGAAGAAGGCGAAATTGATAAAATAAAAGTTTTGAAAGCATTTTATAAGCCGTTTAAAGAAAGCCTGGATTATGCCCAGGCCAATATTAAAAAAGAAGTGGTGACGACCGATCAGGTTTGCGATAAGTGCGGCAAGCCTTTGATTGTTAAGTGGGGGCGCAAGGGTAAATTTTTAAGCTGTTCCGCTTATCCGGATTGCAAGAATTCCAAATCTATAACCAGCGGAGTAAAATGCCCTAGCCCTGACTGCGGCGGCGAGCTGATCGAGCGCAGGTCACGCAGGGGATTTTTCTACGGCTGTTCTAAGTTCCCTAAGTGTACATTTACTTCCAGCACTCTGCCGGAAGAAAAAAGCACCTAAAGATGGGATTTAAATATTTCCCTCCTCTTGTGGGAGAATCGTTTCCTATAAATGTGTCATTGCGAGGAGTCCCGCCAACGGCGGGACGACGAAGCAATCTTTTTAAAAGAAAATGATCGAACGCTATATCGACAAATTCATCCGTTATCTTGAGATTGAGAAGAATTATTCACCGCACACGATCTTAAATTATCATTTTGACCTCGAGGAGTTGAAGAAATTTCTAGGCGAGACGGATATCGAAAAAGTCGATTATCTGATTTTAAGAAAATATCTCGCAGCCTTAAAAGAGAGAAATCTTGGCGCTCGTACCGTTAACCGCCGGCTTTCTACCTTTCGCTCGTTTTTTAAGTTTTTAAACCGAGAAGGATTTTTAAAGAATAATCCTATTTTAAGTATTTCAAGCCCCAAACAAGATAAACACCTGCCGATGTCTTTAACCGAAGAAGAGGTGGCTAAATTAATCGAGTCCGCTTTTTCTAAAGACGATAAAGATGAGCGAGGGCTGCGTGACCGGGCGATTTTAGAAACATTTTATAGCGCGGGAATAAGAATCTCAGAATTGGTGGGCCTTAATTTGGACGATGTGGATTTTATCGGCGGGGTAATGACTGTGCGTGGTAAAGGCAAAAAAGAGCGCATGGTTCCTTTGGGAGATAGGGCGATGTCAACAATGCGTGTATATTTAGATAAAAGAAAGAAACAATCAAATACAATTTTTTTAAATAAAAATGGTAAGCGCATTACAACCCGCGGGGTTAGAGGCATAGTGGATAAATATATTCATGCTGTAGGTTTAAGGCAGGGGGTTAGCCCGCATACTTTAAGGCATTCATTTGCCACGCATTTATTACACCGGGGCGCGGATTTAAGAAGCGTGCAGGAGTTGTTGGGCCATGCGAATCTTTCGAGTACCCAGATTTATACCCATATGACTACTGATCGGTTAAAAAGCGTCTACGACAAAGCGCATCCTAGGGCGTAGGGTTGGTGTTATAATGATTTGTGTCATTGCGAGCCCTGAAGGGGCGAAGCAATCTTGGATTTAAGATTGCTTCGGTCGCTTCGCTCCCTCGCAATGACACTTCTTGAGGTTTTTAAGTTATAGAGGACAAGAAGTGTTCATTATCTACGATTTTATATTTTTTATATTTTCACTTATTTATCTGCCGATATATTTATTAAAGGGTAAATTTCATCGGGGATTTTCTGCCAGGCTTGGGAACTTACCTTTAGATTTGAAATTAGATCAGCCGATCTGGATACATGCGGTAAGCGTGGGCGAGGCGTTATCTATTCGGCAGTTAGTCGAAGGTTTAAGAAAAGATTTTGGGCAAAAGAAATTTGTAATTTCTACTGTTACTGCTACCGGAAATAAGATTGTCCGGGGCTACGCTCAAGCCCAAGATTTTGTAACTTATCTACCTTTGGATTTTAGTTTTATTGTGAAGAGGGTAATTAGTAAAGTTGATCCGTCATTATTTATTCTTGCCGAGACGGAGCTTTGGCCAAATCTGATCCGAGCTCTTTATTTAAGAAATATTCCTTTAGTTATAGTTAATGCCAGGATATCCGACCGTTCTTTTAACAGGTATCGGCTGATTAAATTTCTGATTAAACCGGTTTTAGGAAAAATTAATTTATTTTGCTGCCAGGCAGCAGTTGATGCCGAGCGCCTGATTACTTTGGGTGCATCTGGGGATAAGGTGAGAGTTACGGGAAATATGAAGTTCGATACGTTAGATTACAGAGATTTAGGTGGAGAAAATATTGAGGCAAGAAAAAAATTGTGTTTAGATTACAGAGATAAATTTTGGGTTGCTGGGAGTACGCATCAAGGGGAAGAAGAAATTATTTTAGGTGCCTATAAAGAGTTACTAAAAGATTATCCTCGTTTACGGCTTTTAATTGCTCCACGCCACCCTGAGCGGGCAAGAGATATAGAGAAACTTCTGAACAAATATCGGTTTGATGTAGTGATGGTTAGCCAGTTAGCCAGTTTGCCAGTTGAACCAGCCAACCAGCCAACCAGCCAACCAGCCAACCAGCCAACAATCTTTATTCTTGATACTATCGGAGAGCTTACTCACTTTTATTCTATTGCCGATATTGTGTTTGTAGGCGGGAGTTTAGTTAAGAAAGGCGGGCACAACATCTTAGAGCCGACTGCCTTGGGTAAGCCCATAATTTCCGGACCGTATATGTTTAATTTTCGCGATATAAAAGACGTATTTTTAAGAAGAAATGCTTTTTTGCTAGCGCATAATCAAAATGAGTTAAAAGAAAAAATAAAATATTTATTAGATAATTCGGAAGAGGCAGGTGGGTTTATTCTAAGGGCTAAAGAAATTATATTTTCCAATCAAGGGGCAACAGAGAGAAATTTAGAGGTGATAAAGGACTTATTTGTGTCATTGCGAGGAGTCCCGCCAGCGGCGGGACGACGAAGCAATCTTTATTAAAAACAATGAAAAATTATCTTTACGCTTTAGTTACAGATCAAAGAAATGATTTTTTCGCGCAGATTCTTAAGTTATTTTTATTTTTATTGTCTTTATTTTATGGCTTG
The DNA here is from genome assembly GCA_043808405.1 of Candidatus Omnitrophota bacterium. Lineage (GTDB taxonomy): Bacteria > Omnitrophota > Gorgyraeia > Gygaellales > Profunditerraquicolaceae > JAZDEX01. The sequence continues at coordinate 6,087 of JAZDEX010000016.1, forward strand.
ATAATTAGAGTTTTAGCATTTTTTTATAGCCTTAATCCTTACCGAGCTCCCTGTAAGGTAATAAGCGTAGGCAATATTACTGTGGGTGGTACAGGAAAGACGACGCTAGTTGAGTCAATTGTTAGGTTTCTGGATAAAAGACGGGGTATGCTTACGGTTATTAGTCGAGGATATAAGCGTTGTGCTACGGTGCCAGGGCCCCAGGACATCGGTTCAATGGGGGATGAGCCAGATATGCTTCGTAATAATTTAGGCGGTATACCGATACTTGCTAATAAAGATAGGGTGAAGGCAATAAAATTCGCGGTTAATAGTTTTAAGGCGGATACGGTTATCCTCGATGATGCGATGCAGCAGTGGCGAATAAGCAAGGATTTAGAAATTGTTACTATTGATTCGGGGAATCCTTTTGGCAATAAGCATATGTTGCCGCGCGGTATTTTACGCGAGCCAATGTCGGCCCTTAAAAGAGCAGATATTTTTGTTCTTACTAAAACTAATCTCAATTCAGGTATTAGCCAGATAAAAGAATTATTAAATAAAATTAATCCTAATGCGCTAATTATTGAATCTATGCACTTACCTCGAGATTTTTATAATCTATCGGATTCGGTAATAAATTTTCGTAGCTTGGAAGAGTTAAGGGGAAAGTCAGTTATTTTGTTTTCTGGCATCGCAGATCCTAAGTCTTTTTCAGATTTAGTAAAAAGCTTAGGTGTTAATATTATTTCGTCGTTGGTTTTTCCGGATCATTATAATTATTCTAAGAGTGATATAAGTGATATTTTAAAATGTGCGAGAAGTAATAATGTAGATGCGATAATTACTACACAAAAGGATGCGGCACGCCTTAAGGAGTTTAAAGATACGATGCTTAAACCGCAAATTATAATTTTGTGCATTGAATTGGAATTAAAAGATGAACAAAGACTTTTTAACCGATTACTTCGGATTTATTCTGCTTAAAAGTTTAGGGCCGCTATTAAGGCTTCTACCTTTGGGGTTGGTTTTATTTTTTGGACAGGCCTTAGGAAGGATGTTTTATTATTGTGATTCCAAACATAGGGCGATTGTTTATTCTAATCTTAAAACTGCATTTAGAGATAAATCGCATTTAGAATTATTAAAAATTACCAAGGATTTTTATTTAAGTTTCGGCCAGAATATTATTGAGATATTTATTATGCCTCGAGTTGACGCAAAATACGTGGCAAAATATATTACTATCGACAGTCGGGATAATATAACCAAGGCATTTAGTAAAGGTAAAGGCGTTATTTTTTTAAGTATGCATAGCGGTAGTTGGGAACTAACCGGGCTTATCGCTATTTATACGGGTTGTCCTTTTAATCTTTTTGTTGCTCAGCAGAGATTGCCTCGGATGAATAACTTGCTTAATAAATATCGCCTGCAAAAAGGATGTAAACTAATTCATCGCGAACACCAGATGCGCAGGCTCATTGAATTACTGCGGGCTAATGAGGCAGTAGCTATGACCATAGACCAGGGTGGCTCTGGCGGCGAGCTGGTAGAATTTTTTGGTAAAACCGCATCCATGTCTATCGGCGCGCTAAAATTGGCATTAAAATATGATTGCGCTATCCTGCCAGTTTATTATACGCGCATAAGCGGGCCTTATAGTAAAGTTATTATCGGTAAACCGGTCGAATTGCAAAAAAGCGGCGATGCCCAGAAGGATGTGCAGGATAGCCTAAAAGCGCTTATGCCGTATTTCGAGGAAAATATTTCCAAATACCCCAAAGATTACCTATGGACTTATAAGGTTTGGAAATATTCCGACCAGAGAAATGTTTTGATATTAAGCGATGGTAAAGCTGGGCATCTAAGACAATCAGAACGAGCAGCGAAAATATTAGAGGGCTGCCTTAAGGCTAGGGGTATAAGGGCGAGCTTTGAAACTATCGAAGAATCTCGGCTTAAAAACTATCAGGGGCCAAATCCTGATTTTGTTATATCTTGCGGTTCGTCGGTAGCCGCAGCTAATCTGAAAATTTCTAAAGAATCACGAGCAAAGTCGATTATAATTATGCGCCCGCCTTTTTTTAGTGCTGGGAAATTTGATTTAATAATTATGAGCCAGCATGATCGCCCGCCTAAGGCTAAGAATATTGTTGAGATAGAGGGAGCGCTTAACTTAATAGATGATGGATATTTGAAAGAACAAGTGGATAAGTTCACAGACCGCAGACTACAGACCACAGACCGCAGACTACAGACCACAGACCGTAGACCACAGACTGTAGACCACAGACCACAGACTGTAGACTTAAAGATTGGATTATTGATTGGCGGGGATACAAAAAACTTCTTTTTAAAGGCCGAAATAATAAAAGAGGTTTTGAAACAGGTTAAAGCGGCTGCGGAAAAACTGGATGCCAGTATTTTAATAACTACTTCACGGCGTACTTCAAAAGAAGTGGAGGATGTTATTAAGGATGAGTTTAAAGATTATCCACGCTTGGAATTGCTGGTTATTGCTAATAAGAATAATATTCCTGAAACAGTAGGCGCTATATTAGGTTTGAGCCAGATTATAGTTACTTCTCCTGAGAGCATTTCTATGATTTCTGAAGGCGTAAGTAGCGCAAAATTTGTTTTTGTTTTTGATACTGCCGGCGTAAGCGCAAAACACGGCCGTTTTCTTGATTTATTTGCTAAAAATAAATATATATATAAAGTTGCCCCTAACGGTTTAAGCGAAAAACTTGAAAGTATTTGGCAGGCTAAGCCTGAAATTAAAAAGCCAAAAGATAATTTTTTAGTTACCGAAAGGATGAGACTGTTAATATGAGTAGAATTTACTTATTTTCTATACAGTGTCATTGCGAGGAGGGCGAAGCCCGACGAAGCAATCTTTTTAAAAAGATTGCTTCACTCGACTATCGTTTGTTCGCAATGACACGTTAATCAGTATTTACTAATATGAAAATCTTACATATTTTGCCAGAGCTTAATTTAGGCGGTGTGGAAACCGCTACTTTTGATACAGTGAAATATATGCTGCGTGAAGGCCACTCTATAGTGGTTGTTTCTAACGGCGGGATATTGCTTAAGGATTTGGAGGCGCTAGGCGCCAAGCACTATAAATTGCCCGTGCATAAAAAAGCGGTATTTACCATATTTAAAATGGTTTCAAAGCTTGCCGGAATTATTAAGAAAGAGAATATTGATATTGTGCACGCGCATTCGCGCGTTCCAGCCTGGATTGCCTATTTTGCCTGCCGCAGGACAGGCACTGTTTTTATCACTACCTGTCACGGTTATTACCGGAGCCCTATATTTAGCCAAGTGATGGGCTGGGGCAAACGCGTGATCGCTATAAGCAATTGTTTAGCCCGGCATATGGTTGATGATTTTGGCGTGCCTTACGAAAGAATAAAATTAATTCCTTCAGGAGTGGATTTAGAAAAATTTAAACGCGTGGAATCAGTCAATAAAAAAGGTGCCGAGTTTAACATTGGTATGGTCGGCCGGCTTACGCGCATCAAAGGGCATTTGGATTTTATCAAGGCCATGGCAAAAGTCGCGCGCGTGATACCGAATATAAAAATATGGATAGTCGGGGACGCCGGGCCTCAAGCTGAGAGTTATAAAGAGGAAATAGAAGTTTTAGTTAAGCGCTTGGGGATTAAACATTGTACGGAATTTTTAGGCAACCAAAGGGATATCCCGGCGGTTATGTCTGACTTAGATGTTTTAGTTTTAGCAACCACCGTGCCTGAGGCATTTGGCAGGGTAATTATTGAGGCCCAGAGCTGCATGGTGCCGGTGGTGGCGACTCGCGTCGGAGGAGTGGTGGATATTATTGAAGATAATAAAACTGGGCTTTTAGTGCCGCCATCTGATCCGCAAAGCATGTCCGAAGCAGTGATTAAAATTTTAAATGATAAAGAATTTGCCCGCGGCTTAGCTGAATTAGCGCATAAAAAAGTAGTAGAAAAGTTTAGCGCGCCTTTTATGGTGAGCGCGACTTTAGAAGTTTATAAAGAGGCTTTAGAGGCGCGTAAAATTTTAATTATTAAGTTTAGTTCTTTGGGCGACATTATTTTATCAAGCCCCGCAATTAAGGCAATACGCGATAAATTCAGCAAAAATTATGAAATAAGCTTTTTAGTAGGCGAAGAGTCGAAAGAGGCGCTTTTAAATTGCCCGTATATCGATGAGCTTATGGTTTGTGACCTTAAAAATAAAGATAAAGGTATCAGCGGGCTTTTAAAGTTGGGCAGGCGCTTGCGCAAGAAAAATTTTGATATGGTGATTGACCTGCAGAATAACCGCAAGAGCCATATTCTGGCATTTTTAAGCCGCAGTTTAAATCGTTTGGGTTATCATAACGGAAAATTTAGTTTTTTGCTTAATTATCGCATAAAGAATAATCAGAAGCAGATGAATCCGGTGCCGCATCAATTCAGGATTTTAGAAATGCTGGATATAAAATTTAATGAACAAGGTTTAGCGCTTTGGCCGACGCAAGAAGATCAAAATTATGTCGATGAGCTTTTAAGCGGGCAGTGGCTGGCTGCGGGGCAAAAAATTGTTGGTATTAATATTAGCTCAAGCCCTAGATGGCTGACTAAGAATTGGCCGTTAGAAAATATGGTTAAATTATGCGATAAACTGGGCGCAAAAGATGTGCGCGTAGTTATTACTGGGACAGATAAAGATTTGGATTTGGCGAATGCGCTTATTGCGCGCGCCAAACAGGCAAAAATCATTAATTTTTGCGGCAAAACTTCAGTTAATCAACTGGCAGCTTTAATTAAGAAATGCAGTGTTTATATTTCGACCGATTCCGCGCCGCTGCATATTGCCGCGGCCATGGGCGCGCCGTTTGTGGCGCTATTTGGGCCGACAGATCCGGTTCGGCATATTCCGCCGGCTAATAATTATGTAGTAATTAGAAAAGAACTAAAATGCGAGCCATGCTATAAATCAAAATGTAAAGATGCCAAATGTATGAATTCAATTACGCCTGAAGAAGTAATGGATGCGGTGGGTAAGTTATTAAAATGCTAAAGCTAGTGTCATTGCGAGCGAGCCGTAGGCGAGCGAAGCAATCTTTATCAATATGAATATTTTACATATAACTAATCAACTCGATGTCGGCGGGATTACCAGCTATTGTTTAGCATTAGGCAAAGGCCTGGCAGGCAAGGCCCACAAGGTATTTATTGCTTCTAGTGGCGGGGAATTATTACCTAGATTTATTGCTTCAGGTATTGCCTATATTCCAATACCGATTAAGACTAAGAGCGAGGTAAGCCCGAAAATATTACGCAGTTTCTTTTTATTAAAGAAAGAAATTAAACAAAATAATATCCAGATTATTCACGCGCATAGCCGTACAACTCAAGTTTTAGGGTATTTATTGAGCAAAAAAACGCCCGCGCATTATGTTTCGACATGCCATGGTTTTTTTAAACCAAAGCTTTTCCGGAGTATGTTTGGCTGTTGGGGCGAGAAAGTAATCGCCATAAGCCCGGCGGTTAAAGAACATTTGATAAAAGATTTTAAGGTTAAAGAATGCGATATTCGTTTGATTAATACGGGAATAGATATGGAAAGATTTGGTCTACGGCCTACAGTCTACGGCCTACAGTCTCGCAAAGAGTTGGGCTTGGGCGATGAGCCAATAATCGGAATAATTGGCAGGCTTTCTGAAGAAAAAGGGCATGATGATTTAGTTAAGGCAATGCCGCAGGTATTGAAAGAGTTTCCCGAGGCAAAAGTTTTAATTATTGGCGAAGGCCGCACAGAACAAAAGATTAAGAAGCTAGTTAAAAATTTTAAGCTTGAGAAAAATATTTTATTTATTCCTTCAGTACAGGATACCGCTAAAGTTTTAGAAGCGATTGATATTTTTGTTATGCCTTCAACAAAAGAGGGGCTGGGCATTGCGCTTATGGAGGCTCAGGCTTCGGGATGCGCGGTTATTGGTTCGCGCGTAGGCGGGATCCCGAGTTTAATTAAAGACGAGGAGAATGGTTTATTAATTGAGCCGGCCAATAGCAGCCAGCTTGCCGCGGCAATCCTGAAATTGTTAAAAGATAAAGATAAAAGGGCGCGCTTAGGTTATAATGCTCGCAATTTTATTGCCAGAGAATTTCCTTTAGAAAAACAGGTTTTAGAAACCGAAAGAGTATATCAAGAATGCCTAAATATAGCAAAGTAACCGTAAGCTTAGCTTTGATAGTTGGGTGTTTTATATTTTGGGTAGCGTATTTTGTCAGGCCGCACTATATCCTGCCGATATTGATGTACCACTATTTTGCTACTGATGCTAATGCTAACGATAAATTAAACGTTACTCCTAAAAGCTTCCAGCGGCAGATGCGCTTTTTAAAAGAGCAACACTATAATGTAATTACCTTAGAGGCGGCTGTAGATTTAATCCGCAGCAAGGAAAAGATTCCTCCTAAAACAATAGCTATTACCATGGATGACGGTTATAAGAATAATTTTACTTATGCTTTTTCGATATTGAAAGAATATAATTTACCGGCAACAATATTTTTAATTGTTAATGAAGTTGGCCGGCCAGAGAATGACCGTTTAAGTTGGCAGGAGATTAAAGAAATGCAGGATTCCGGATTAATCACTTTTGGTTCGCATACTTTAAGCCACCCTTGGTTGACAGAGTTGCCTTCCGAAGAAAGCCTAAAAAACGAAATATATGGCTCAAAGAAAATATTAGAAGGCAGGCTTGGGCGCAGCGTGAATACTTTTTGTTATCCCGGAGGCTTTTTTAACACCAAGATAAAAAATATGGTTAAGGATTCCGGTTATAAGTTGGCAGTAGCTACTTCTCCCGGGCGATCTGTTTTAGACGGAGATATTTTTGCGTTAAAAAGAGAAAGGATTTCTCCTGCCGCGGATAATCTAATAGTTTTCTGGGCGCAAGCAAGCGGATACTATACTTCTATCACTGATTGGCAGCGCAGAAATAAAAAATGAGAGGGGACAGTCCCCGAAGGGGCCTGCCCCGGTGGACGAAGGGGCCTGTGAGAGAGGGGACAGTCCCCGAAGGGGCCTGCCCCCGGTGATTCTAAAATGAATAAATCTTATAAGCGAATCTTAATCTTCAACGTCAACTGGCTGGGCGATGTTATTTTCTCAACCGCCGCAATCCGCAATATGCGCAGGAATTTTCCTGATAGTTTCATTGCTTCAGTTGTGCCCAGCCGCTGTTACCCGATATTAAAAGATAATCCAAATTTAGACGAGATTATAATTTTTGATGAAAGAGATAGGCATAAAAGCCTAATTGAGAAAATAAAGTTTATTAAATTATTGAAACGTAAAAAATTTGATGTGGCTTATTTATTGCACCGCTCCATGACGCGCGCATTGATTTGCTTTCTAGCCGGAATTCCCGAGCGAGTCGGGCATATTAGCAAGAAGCGCGGGTTTCTATTGACTAAAAAGATTAAACCGCCGGATGAGAGTAAAATGCACCGCTTAGATTATTATTTAGATGTAATTGAGAAGGCGGGCCTACATATTAAAGATAGGCATAGCGAATTCTTTTTTAGAGATGAGGATTCAAAGTTTGCCGCAGAGTTTTTGCGTAAGAATATTGCCGAGGGAAATTTTGTGGCCGCGCTTAATGCCGGAGGAAATTGGCTGCCCAAACGCTGGCCAAAAGAGAATTGGGCGAAGCTCGCGGATAAATTAATCGGAGAGCTGGGCGTCCAAGTGGTTTTTACCGGAGGGCCTTTAGATACGCAGTTAATTAAAGAGATTGAAAGCCTAATGAAAAATAAACCAGTGGTCGCTTGCGGCTTATTTAATTTAAAACAGACTGGCGCTCTTTTAAAGAATATAGATGTGTTTATTACCGCGGATTCAGGCCCGTTACATATTGCCAACGCCGTGGGGGCTAAGAAAATAATCACTATTTTCGGGCCCACCGACCCGCTAGTGACTGCGCCATATCCATTAAAGAATGTAATTTTATTGCAAAAAGATGTAGGTTGTAAGATTCCTTGTTACAAGGTAGAATGCCCGGATAGCCGTTGTATGAAAGCAGTTACGCCGGATGAAGTTTTTGCGCAGGTAAAATTAATATTTGGTAAACGTTAATCGGTTGTGAAAATGCCAATGTAGGGAACGGTCGCGACCGTTCCCTACCGTAATCTTAATTTTTTAAACAAAAATGAAAATTTTATTTGTGACTCTGAGTAATATTGGAGATGCGATTTTGACTCTTCCGGTTTTAGACGCTTTAAGGGCGAATTACCCGGATAGCGAGATTACCTGCATCACCGGCTCTCGTCCAAAGGGTATTTTTGAAAATAACCCCGCGTTTAAAAAAGTCATCGTTTACGATAAGAAAATTGGATTTAAAGCTACATTTGATTTAGTGCGGCAGCTTAGCCGTGAAAAATTTGATGCTGTAATTGATTTGCGCAATAGTTTTTTTGGAGTATTTGTACCGGCAAAATACAAGATTTCACCTTTTGCTTTTATTCCGGGTAAAATTAAGCATATGCGCGATAGGCATTTGTATAGGCTTAAAAGTACTGGTTTAAAGGTTTGTGAACATGTGTCATTGCGAGCGAGCGTAAGCGAGCGAAGCAATCTTTTATCTTTACCTATAGGCCAAGAAGATGATAATTATGTCGATAAATTCCTAAAAGATAGCGGCATTAGTAACCAGGATAAAATCGTAATTATTTCCGCCGGCGCGCGCAGCCATATCAAGCGTTGGTCAGGGGATGGATTTTTAGAATTAATTTCCGAGTTGGTTGAGGATTTCGGCGTAAAAGTTATTTTAGTCGGTGATAAAGACGATATTCCGATGGCAAAATATATTTGCCCGAGTCCCGAAATTGGCGTGTTTAATCTTACAGGTAAAACTACGCTTAAACAATTAGCTGCGCTATTAAAAAGAGCTACTTGTGTTATCAGTAATGATAGCGCGATAATGCATTTAAGCAGCTATCTGAATATTCCGACGGTAGCTATATTCGGCCCGACTAATGAAGAGAAATATGGCCCATGGCCGGATGTGCATTATGTAGTAAAAAAGAATATTTTCTGCCGGCCCTGCGAACAGGCGCAGTGCAGGTTTTTTAGCCTGCAGTGCATGCAGTTTATTAAGGTGGAGGATGTGCTAAGAGAAGTTAGGAAAATATTAGAGACCACAGACCACAGACCACAGACCACAGACCACAGGAATGATCTAGAGAGGATATTAGTTGTAAGAACAGATAGGATTGGAGATGTTTTGTTGTCTACGCCGGTGATTAAGGCGTTGCGTGATAGATTCTCTCATGCTTATATTGCGATGATGGTTTCGCCGTCCGCCAAAGATGTGGTGGAGGGGAATCCTTATTTAGATGAAGTGATTGTTTATGATAAAGACGGCAAGCATAATAGTTGGGCCCGCTCATTAAAATTTGCTCATAATTTAAAGAAAAAAAGATTTGATTTGGCTATAATATTGCATCCTACAAATAGAGTTCATCTGATAACTTTTTTTGCGCGTGTCCCGCGCCGGGTAGGATATAATCGTAAATTACCGTTCCTATTAACCGACAGAATCGAGCATAGTAAGCAGTTGGGTGAAAAACATGAGTTAGAATATAATTTAGATTTATTGGATTATTTAGGCGTAGAAGCTCAAAATAAGAACTTATTTATGCCGATTAGAGAAGATTCAGAGAAATATATCGATAATTTATTTCGTATGGAGGGTTTTAAAAATACCGATAAGCTTTTGGCGATTCATCCGGCAGCTAGTTGTGTTTCGAAAATCTGGCCTGAAGAAAGGTTCGCTGAAGTCGCGCGCAAGCTCGCTTTAAAATATGGTTTTAAAATTGTCATTGTTGCCGGCTCCAAAGATATGGCGCGGGCAAAAAACGTAGCTAAAATTATCGGCCAGCCGGTATCAAATTTTGCCGGCAGAATTTCCGTAAGTCAATTGGCCAGCCTCTTAAAGCGCTGCAAACTTTTAATTTCCAATGATTCCGGCCCGGTGCATATTGCTTGCGCTGTAGGGACACCGGTAATTTCCATCTTCGGCCGCGCGCAAATGGGCCTAAGCCCCAAACGCTGGGGTCCGGTGGGAGAAAATGCCAAGATCCTGCATAAGCCAGTCGGCTGCATCGAATGCCTGGCGCACAACTGTGTCAAAGACTTCGCCTGCCTTAAAGCTATCACAGTTGAGGATGTTCTATCTGCCGCAGATTCGATTATCGATAATTCTATGGAGGAAAAATGTTGAATAAAGGTGAAATAAGAATTTATCAAGCTAAGGATAAGAATGTTCAAATCGAGGTTAAGTTGGAGCGAGAAACAGTTTGGCTGAACCTTAATCAGATAGCATTTCTTTTTCAAAGGGATAAGTCTGTTGTCTCGAGACATCTGCGTAACATATTTATAACCAAGGAGTTAGATAGGGATTCAGTTGTTGCCAATTTTGCAACAACTGCGGTAGATGGTAAATCCTATCATGTGGAATATTATAATCTGGATGTAATTATCTCAGTTGGTTATCGCGTTAATTCAAAGCATGGTACGCAATTTCGTATTTGGGCCACTAACGTTTTACGAAAACATTTCATTGACGGCTATACCCTTAATGAGCAACGTTTAAAACAGCAAGTTCACAAGTTGCAGGCTCTGCAACATGCTATTAAACTTATCGGCAGTATGAAAGAAAGGAAGGATCTTGATTATAAGGAAGCACTTGGGTTAATTGAGGTAATTAATGATTATAATTATGCCCTCGAGCTCTTAGATGATTATTCCTTAGTGTCATTGCGAGGAGTACCGCCAACGGCGGGACGACGAAGCAATCTTTTTGTCCGTGCTTACTAAGCAGTATTATGTATATTTTTTGACGAATTTGGATAATAAAGTTATTTATGTAGGCGTAACAAACGATTTAAAACGAAGAGTTTATGAGCATAAAAAAGGTTCGATTGAAGGATTTTCGCGTAGATATCATGTACATAAATTAGTCTATTATGAAATATGCGAAGAAGTCGAGGGGGCAATTCTGAGAGAAAAGCAAATTAAGGGTGGATCTAGACAGAAAAAGATTGCTCTTATTACAAAGTTTAATCCTAGTTGGGAAGATTTATGGAGTAAACTATAAAAGATTGCTTCGCCCCTACGGGGCTCGCAATGACATAGCTTAAGTAGCGCCCTAGTTGCTCTTACTCTTATGATAGCAGAAAGCGCTCCGAGCGAAAGGGATGTTATTGTTACTTTGGCTGTAAATCTAATCAATAAAAATAATTAGTTTTTGTAAGTCCGCTACCCCGAAGATGTCCTTTAAGCCGTAGAAAAATCCAAAAAAAATCTAAAAAATCGCCTTGAAAATAACCTGTTTATATGGCATACTTCATATGTAAAGAGTAAAATTGACAATTTGGAGTAATCTACTGATAAAGGCAAACTAGCAGTAATGCTAGGACGCAAAGCTACCTGTCCTCATTGAGGATAGAGGGGCTGCCAAAGGGAATAGGGGACAGATCCCGAAGGTCCCCAAGATACCCTAAAGGTAAGCGTTATGCCTTTAGGGTTTTTTATTTGGGAGCTAAAAAGAATAAGGGACAGACCTCGAAGAGGCCTGTCCCCAGGAGGACAAAATGAAAAAATATATTACAGTATTTTTAACTATTATTTTTATCTCGATGTTTTCTATTTATTCTTTTGCCGAGACTACTGAGATACCTATCCCTGAATGTAATGCTGTTTTTAGTAAAGATGCCAAGGGTGATCATATTTCTGCTAAGGGGTATGCTGTTAGCGGTTCTCCGGGAGATCCAGCTTTGCCTTATCAGGAGATTTCGATTATTATTCCTTCAGATGCGGATGGAACTAAAACTTCGGTAGAATTAAAAGATTTGAAAGAGGTAGATATTGGTACTTATGATATGGCTCCTATGCCGCCCTATATTACTTATTTTAATGGTAAGACAATTTACGAATGGGGAGAAGGGAAAAGAATTGATGCGCGTACTGGTAGAAATCAGATTGTTTATGGACAGAGTGAATTCTATCCTAAGGAGCATGTTCAGGTTATAACAGTAGGCAATATGCGCCAATATAAAATTGCCAGAATAAGATACTATCCTTATATTTGGCATCCGCGTACAGGCCAATTGCGCCAGATTAAGCAAGGAAGCATTATTTTAAAATACCAGAAGTCAACTGTGTTGTCCAAGGGCTCACTTGGCGCGCAAATACAAGATACAGCGTTAGATGATATTGTCGCTTCTATTACTGTAAATTATAAAAAAGCCCAAGATTACTCTTCTAATCTTAAGTCTAAGATAGACTCTGGTGTAAAGAGTTCACAAGGAGCAACCACATTTCTTTTCTCAAAACTCGGCTATCTTATAATAACCACGGACTATATTTGTAAAGGGAGCACGAAACTTCAGGATTTCATCAATTATAAAAAAGAGTGTGGCTTTGAAGTATATTTAGCAACTGAAAACTCCGTTAAAGATTCGGCGGGCATAACAATAGATAATAATGGCTGGAGAGGGGGTAAAACCGGCCATGAAAGATCCAATAATATTAGAAGTTATTTACAAGCTGTCTATCTTCCTAAAAATATAAAGTATGTTTTATTTATAGGAAATCCTAATCCGTATTTTGATAGTAATAGGAATCCTGGGCCGGCTTCATATGATATCCCGGCAGAAGAATTAGAGTATAGTGTGCCAATGAAGATTTTTTTAGCTATAGGCGGGGCGCCTTATTATGGCGGTGTGCCTAGTGACTATTATTACGCTGATCTTACCGGCAGTTGGGATCTTAATAATAATGGTGTTTATGCGGAACCGGACGAGCTTTTTTCGATTTATTATGATGGGGCGCATCATAATGATGGGGCGGCTGATTTTTATCCGGAAGTGATTGTGGGAAGAATCCCTTTTTATAGAAGTTTTAAGCAAGTTACGGTACATGATGATTTCGGAGACTATGATGAATTTGTTAATACTCCTAATGGTAATTTTGCGGATTTAGATCATATTCTGGAAAAAAGTATTAATTACGGGAAAGGTAAGTTTGCTGGTGCCTGGGTTAAAAAAGCTCTTCTTAGTATGAAGCCGTTTAAACAATATGCTTATCCTACTGCCGACGCTTATGATTATTTATTAGGAGAGGCGATCAAGAGTGATATCCTTGATCCTTTAGGATTTCAGGCGATTAGAGTTTATGATACAGAGACTTATGATAAAGTCCAGATTCTTCCGCTAAGCCTACTGCGCGAAGTCGACGCAGGTAATATTGCTACGCCAGTTACTCCGAGTATTGTTAAAGCTAAATGGCAAGAGCGTGTGGGATTTCATTTCTGGGCTACGCATGGCCAATATGATTTAGCTGGGGGTATTTTTGAGTCATTAATGTGCAAGGATTTAGATGATAATTATCCGTCTTTTACATTTCAAGCTTCATGTTCAACCGGGCGTCCGGATGTATATTATAATTTAGCTTATATTCTTTTAAAGCACGGAGCAATCGCTACAATCGGTGCTTCAACTATGATGTGGGGGTTAGGCTTTAATCGTGCCGATGACAATTGTATTGCCCAAGCTTACCGTTATGCAGGACATCTTATTAAAGATCATTTTTCGTGCGGAGATGCTTTTTGGGCAATGAAGACAGAAACGCCTGTATCTATTAATTGTGGTGATCATTATTTGATAAATGTGTTAACCACGAATCTGTATGGCGATCCTTCTCTTAAATATATGACTGAAACTATGCCGCCGACTGGCAGTATTTTGATTAATAATGGCGCCCCGTATACTAATTCTGAATTAGTAATATTTAATCTTTCCGCTAGTGATTCAGGTTCTGGTATGGGGTTGCATAGCCAAATGATGTTTTCGAACGATAATGTCAATTGGACGCGTCCGGAACCTTTTAACCGGCTTAAGGAGTGGGTGCTTGATTTTGATGGCAATACAACCGGCGCTAAAACTGTTTACGTAAAGTTTGCAGATGAAGATGGAAACTGGTCGCAGGTATATAGTGATGATATTATTTTTAATGCAGATGCTTCAGTACCGACAACTAGTATTGTTATTAATCCTAATGGGGTTTGGAGTATGTCTACGGTTGATGTTATTCTTAGGGCAGATAATGGTAGATTTTCTAAGCCGGAAGTTCCCGCTAAAATTTATTATTCTATTGATGGGTCAATTCCTAATCTTGAATATGGGGGATCTTTTAATATTAGCGAAGAAGGTGAGCACGTTGTTAAATATTATGCTCGGCGTGGTAATGATGGAGTTCAGGAAGCAATAAAAACAACTATAGTTAAAATAGATAAAACGCCGCCTACCGGCAATATTAGTTTGTGGAATATTGATGGTTATTGTACTGGTTTTACAAATACAAATAACACTAATGTATATGCAGTTTTTAATGCTTCAGATTATCTTTCTGGTGTAGCTGGTGTGCGTATTGCGAATAGCCAATCTGAACTTAGTTTAAAACAATATGAGGCGTATCGGGTAGGAAGAACGGTAACATGGTTGTTAGATAGTGGTAATGACGGATTAAGGACGGTATATATACAATTTAAAGATATTGCTGGAAACGAATCTATTGTTTATGATTCTAAAATTAATTTAGATTCACATCCAGCGGTTACGACTGTTTCTTTTGTAGATGTTGCGTTTGGAGAGCCGGTTGTTTTTGATGAAAATAAGTGGTATAGGCCTCTTAGGTTTAGCTTGAGGGCTAATGAAGCTTTATCTCATTGTGGAGCGATATATGTTTCTACTGATGGGAATAACCCACAGGATGATGACCGAAATGACTATTATTCTGACTGGGAAGATCATGATATATATGGGCCTATTATACTTAAGTATTATTCAAGAGATAAAGCTGGTAATAGAGAGTCAATGCAAGTTAAGCAGGTCAAAGTAGATAATACGCCTCCTAAGAGTTGTGCTGTTTCTATAAACTCTGGGGTTAAAGCAGTAAATTCATGCGATGTAACATTAACCCTTGCGGCGATAGATAATCAATCAGGCTTGGGAAAGGTGTCTGTAAATAATGAAGGTTTAAAATATGCTGAATTTCCCTATCTTATTACTAAGCCTTGGCAGTTAAGCGGTACAGATGGATTCAAAAATGTTGTAGTAAATTTCTTTGATAAAGTAGGCAATTATTCTAGTGTTTGCAAGTCGATCATATTGGATAGGTTAAAGCCAATTACTACTGATAATGTGGATAATAATTGGCACAAGATTTTCACGGTGGTTCTTAATGCCGTAGATCCTGGTCCTGACAATGAGTTAGGCTCAGGAGTAAGTAAGACTTACTATGCTACCGATGGGGTAAATCCGACTATCAGTTCGCCTGTTTACAGCGTTGGAAAAGGAATTGTTCTTGATATGCCGGGTAATTATACTATTAAGTACTTTTCCGTAGATAATGCGGGTAACGTTGAAGACATAAAGACAGCAGCTTGTAAGGTAAAGATAGATGCAGCTAAGCCTTTTGGCCGCAAGATACTTATTAATAATGGCGCCCCTGTTACAACATCATTAGGAGTTGACTTAACCAATATAACTGCTGAGGATAATATATCTTTGTTAACAGATATGCAGATGTGTTTTTCTAATCGCAGTAATTCGGGTTATTCTTCGTGGGAAAAATTTGATTCTTCGAGAAAGGGGTGGAGTTTAACTACAGGGCCTGATGGCGTAAGGACGGTATATGTTAAGTTTAGAGATACAGCGGGGAATATATCCGAACCGATTCCAGCCACAATTATTCTGGATACGGTTGCGCCTCAGACTAATCTTATAGATGCTGATACTAATAAAATTATTAATCTTGATTCTAATTTATCTATTATGCGTAATAACATGTTTAGGCTTAAATTAAATGCTGTAGAAGCTAATAGAGATTTAGGAGTTTGGGCGTTTTTCTCGGTTAGTGGTGCAGAGCCGAATATACCCTATAGCCCGAACAATATTCTACCGATACCAAGCAGTTGTGTTTTTAAATATTATTCTAAGGATAGGGCGGGTAATATTGAGCGGCCGATTAAAAGCGTGAGTATAGTTATAGATAAAATTCCTCCTACAGCTCCTGTAATTACGGCTTGTTCATATTCTAATGCTGGCTTTAGTCTTAAATGTAGTTGGCAACCAAGTAGTGATAGTCAATCTGGCGTTGTAGATTATGAATATATGGTAGTTCAAGATTCGCCTAGAGGAGTTGCGATTATTAATTGGTCTTCTCTGCGTGACGTTAAGACTAATTTCTCAATAAGCTATAATGGTTTTAAGTATGGAGTGAGGTATTATGTATATATTAGAGCAGTAGATGCGGCTGGCAATAAGAGTTTAGCTTCAAGGCCGGCAACATTCCTTGTGTCTAACCAACCGCCTATAGCTAATATGGCGGCAAATGGTTTAGTTGTTTCCGGTCAATATATTGTAGGTAAATCGCCGTTTAGAATCTCTTTTTCTGATGTTTCTCGTGACCCGGATGGTAAAATAGTATATACGCGTTGGGAGTTTTTTGATCGGAAAGGTAGGAAAATAAGTGAATTTCAGGGAAAATCGATAACTAAAGTTTTCCAAAATCAATTGTCGTCTATAGATAAAAAGCATGGCTTAGCTGACACTTATAAGGTTCGTTTAACAGTTGAGGATAATTATAATAAGAGAACCATAATAGAAAAGACAATCAACGTAAGGCCATATTGATTTTTCCTCGAAAAAGTGGATACAAAGAATAAAAAAACTAGGGGCTTTGAACTATCCCGGGTTTGACGGACACTAAAAATCGGGTACAATACTCGATGGAGGTGTCTAATGAAGGGGCCGGGAAGATATACAAAAGAATTTAAGGTTGAAGCGATTAGATTAATGGATTCAGCTGATAAACCTGTCAGTGAAATAGCCATGGAGCTAGGGGTAAAACGAACCTTGCTTTATCGTTGGAGAGATCAGGCCAAAGAAAATGGTGAATCGGCCTTTCCAGGGAAAGTTGGCAGGCCTAGAAATGATCAGCTTAGTGAAATCGAGCGGCTCAAAAAGGAACTTAAGGAAGTAACTGAAGAACGGAATATACTAAAAAAAGCGGCAGCGTATTTTGCGAGGGACCTCAGGTGAAGTACGCTTTTATCAAAGAAAACAGTAATCAACATGGGGTTCAGAAAATGTGCGAAACTCTAAAGGTTAGTAAAAGTGGTTATTACGCATGGAAGACAAGGCCGCTGAGTAAGCGAACGCTACTTGATAAATCTTTATTCGAAGAAATTAGGAAGATCCATATAGAATCAAGAGAAAATTATGGTTCATTAAAAATATGGAAAACGCTTAGAATTAGAGGGATTTATTGCGGTAAGCATCGTGTGTCCAGGCTTAGAAAGATAAACGGTATAGAGAGTAAGCGACGCAAGAGATTTAAGATAACGACTTTATCCAAGAATACTGAATGGATAGCGCCGAATATCTTAAATCGTTGCTTTACTGTTACTAAGCCAAATAAGGTTTGGATTGGAGATGTAACTTTTTTAGCAACACGAACCGGTTGGCTGTATTTAGCGGTACTATTGGATTTATATTCGCGCAAAGTTATTGGCTGGTCGATGTCTGATAGAAACAATAAGTAGTTAGTGCTTAACGCTCTTAATATGGCTATAGAAAGACGCCAACCACGATCAGAAATATTGCATCATACCGATCGCGGAAGTATTTATGGTTCCGACGAATACAGAAACAGGCTGATCGCTTATGGTTTTGTGCCAAGCATGAGCCGTAAAGGAAATTGCTATGATAATGCTGTGGCTGAAAGCTTTTTCAGTACTCTAAAAAATGAGCTAAGCTTTAGTCAAAGATTTGTGTCCAGAGAACATGCGAAATCAGAAGTATTTAAATTCATTGAGATATTTTATAATAGGCAACGGTTGCATCAAGCGCTAAACTATATTACCCCAGAGGCTATGGATCTCAGGGCTGTATCTTAATTAATGTGTCCGTTAAACTGGGGGTAGCTCAGTTCTCGTAGAGAACCGTCCCCAAGTTTCTAAGGAGATAAATATGCTAGAAGAAAAAATCATGAGCGATTATAAAGAGGCGATGAAGGCTAGGGATAGCTTAAAAAGCACAGTTTTAAGTTGTTTGCGCGCGGAGTTTATGAATACGGCGCTGGCCAAGAAAAAAGATAAGC
Source organism: Candidatus Omnitrophota bacterium (assembly GCA_043808405.1). Classification (GTDB taxonomy): domain Bacteria; phylum Omnitrophota; class Gorgyraeia; order Gygaellales; family Profunditerraquicolaceae; genus JAZDEX01. The sequence goes on from JAZDEX010000016.1 coordinate 24,279, forward strand.
TTGATGATAATGATTGTATTGCGGTAATCCGCAAGCAAATTAAATCGCGCCAGGATTCGATTGAACAGTTTACTGTCGGCTGCCGCCTGGAATTAGCAGAAAAAGAGAAAAAAGAGCTTGAGATTTTAAAAATATATTTACCTGTAGAAATGCCAGTTGAAGAGATTAAGAAGATAATAGAAGAGATTATTATAGCTATCGGCGCCCAAGGCATGAAAGATATGGGTAGAGTAATGAAGGAAATAAACGCTATAATCGCAGGCAAAGCCGATAGTAAAACTGTCAGTGATTTAGTCAAAGAACGTCTCTCCAAATAGGGCTTAATAGAGGCTTAGGAATTCCCAAAAATTCTTAAATTTTACCTTGAATTTTCCCTATCTATCAGCTATACTTCATCTTACTTGCTTACCTAAATAGAATATATATAATCCGTTGATCTTAAGGGTGGAGGCCTTTAGGATTGCTATGTATTGCCGGATTGACTTTAAAGGGGTCGATTCGGCTTTTTTGTTTTGGCCTCTAATATATAATTGTAGGGAACGGTCGCGACCGTTCCCTACAAGAATAAATTATTATAATTATGTCTAAAAAGATTACCAAAATTTTTTCTTTCATTCTATGTTTCCTGCTTCTTTTTGAGCAATCGGGTTTTACTCAGGTTGCCGGGAGTTTAGATATTTCCGGCTATCTTAATACTCTGCGCAATTCTTTTATTTCAGATACCTTTCGCCCGCTGCATTTGAGATATCTTGAATATTTACCGGAAAATAATAGCTTTAATTTGTTAGTTGATAAAGGGGATTATGATGTAGGGGCGCCCCTTGTGGGCGCCCTCAATGATAGGGTGGGCACAAGGCCCGCCCCTACAATAATGCCAAGTAGGAAAATCGAGGATGCTACCAAAAACCTCCTTGATTATTTCTTCATCGGCTTAACCTTACCTAACGACTCCTTCTGGGTTAATTTACGTCCAGATTCACCGGATAATATCATTGATGATTATTTAGCTAAAACTGATGTAGGTAGAATCCTTTTAGAATCAGATCTGCAACTTAAAAAAGACACTGCTAAATTCACCTCGCCCCAAACTACTGAAGGTAAAGTTTATTGGGACAAGCTTTACAGACGAGCAGGAGAACTTTTCGGCTCTGATAATATCACTATCCCCACCTTAACCCGTCCTTGGATTGTGCCGGATGAGATTATTATTCGCCAGGCAGAGAATAATGCGTATATCTATAAAGCTACTCTAAAAGTAATGTTAGAAGAAGATTATCTTAAAAGACCGCAGACCGTAGACCAGAGACTACAGACCTACAGCTTCAAAGATGAAAGATTTAAGACGCTGAATAAATATTCTTCCGAACTCATCAGAGAATTAATAATTCCTAAGCTTACCAAAGAAATAAATACTTCTAAACGCTATGCGTCTCTAAGGCAGGTCTATTATTCTCTAATTCTCGCACAATGGTTTAAATCTAATTATGGTAGGGAACGGTCGCGACCGTTCCCTACAAATATCGTTAATCTTATCGATTCCAAAGATCTCTCTAATCTTACTTCCAAAACCCCCTATTCCAAATCCACTTACTTCCATGAATACCAAAAATCCTTTAAAGACGGTGAATATAATATTCAAGAGCCAACCTGGACGCTGTCAGGTAAATCGATTAGGAGTTATTTTAGCGGGGGAATAGGACTATGTGGTGAAATATCTAGCGCTATGAATGCAGGGATTATACAAAGTAGTAGTTCTGCTGTCACTGAAACGCTTGGTAACAATTCGGGTTATTTACTTGGGCCAGTGGTATTTACTGGCGCGCCAGGAAATGGCGATATACAGATAACTCAATTTATAAGTGAAAAGAATACAAAAGCAGCTATCGCCTCTTCGCCAGTGGTAGACGAGGAGAAAATAAAGCGAGTTGGTATGGCAGGGAATGAGGATGCCGCGCATACTATTCCTGATCCGCAAACATTATCATTATTCCCTGGAAATCCAGAAGGCCAAGCAAGAATATTAATACCTGAAGAAATGAAGCGGCTATGGCAAAGGGTAGAAGCAGCAGTTAGAGGCGACTATCAGAATGATTGTACGGGTGATATAAGAACCATTATTCAATCATTCCTTAAGATGTCCCTTCCTTCGCCTTTTACGGATAGAATAATGAGCCGTTCTTTTACAAATATTACTGCGATGGCGCATGATTTGGTAGGTTCTTTAACTACGCTTACACATTTTGAGCGGGAAAGTAAATTTAGGCACCATGCACTAACAGCAAAGATTTCTGCCGTGGGACAGGATGTTTATTGCGTAGATCAACATCACGGGTTTACTCGGCAGTTAATTAACGCGATTTTAAATGTAGAAAATAAAGGCAAGAAGGTTGCAATTGTTAATTCTGACTTGCATCATGATATGGGATATGGTTTGGTACGCGATGAAGATTTGATGCTTTCCCAATATATGAAGGGGGAGGGCCTGTCGTCGGTAACTGAGAAAGATGCCGAGCTTGCATTACTTAAGAATAGCCCTTCTTTACGGGCTGATTCAGTATTAGATACTGATAATTGGATAGCTCAAGCTTTAAGTGAAACATCTTGTAACCTGGTTATTCAGGTTACCCCAGGTGAAAAGTATAGGAAAGAAATTATTATTAGGCGATTTCTCTCGGCAGGAAAATCCCGGCGGGTAAAAATTTTGATCGTAAGTATAGATATATTGCCAAATGCCCTAAGGCAAGCAAGGTCAGCAGGCTATGATACAATCGTTGATTCAGTTGATCTTGACTCGACCATTGGGATTTTCGATAACGGACGAGAACCTCTTAATGAGTTCACAGTGAGTGATTTGTTTTTAAAGGGTGACTTTGTCGGCGCTTGTTTTACGAGTTTTGATAAAATAGTAAGGTTTATAAAGCAGGCATTTGTCGGAGATAAACGCTTAAATCCGCCGCTATATGATCTTAATAGTCTTTCTCTTCCCGCAAGGGAATTATTCAACGCTTTTTTTACTGAAGAGAAAATGCGCGAACTTGGTAAATTTTGGTATGAGGTAGCTGAAGGAAGGCGTTCTTATGCAATAGTTTCCCATAGAATAGATTCCCAAATCCAAAAGCTTTCTACTGGGCTTAATTATACAACCGCGGAAACTACACAATATATTGCAGAAATTGTTTCTTATTTAAGCCAGCGGGCTAATAGATATTACCAAAGTTACTTTACTGCTCTTTCCGAATCAGGTATGCAAACAATTTTTCACGGTTTTGCGCTTTCTCCAGATTTTTGTCCTTTAGCCGAGGCATGGGAAGTAAATTTTAGAGAGGCCTTAGAAAATCTACAGCGTATTTATAAGCTTAAATTTACCAATTATGAAACCCCTGTATTTGAGGCGCCTTCGCCTTTGACCTGGATAGAGGGGTATCGGCTCCTATGGTATTTGACAACATCGTCAATAAAGCGCAAGGCGGACAAATTTTTCTGCGTATTAAGGGATTTAATGCTTTCCCGCTTTACACCGCAAGACGCTAGAGAATTACAGGCATTACTGAAGTTAAATAAGGAATCTAAAGGTTTCGAAGCACGAGAATTATGGCATGATAGTTATTACGAATTACAAGATGAGCCCTGGCCAATTGAAACTTTTACATTTCCCGCCGCGCGCCCCGAAAGTTTTACCCCAAATAATTCAGGTACAACTTTCGGGGCCTCTTCGCCGGCGGCGCCGGGGGAAAATGAGGCTTCTTCTTCGGTGGAAGCCGGAACATGGGTGGAAGCGCCAGGTTTGAGTGGGCTTATTCTTGTTAACTCTGTTACTGGCAGGATTAGATTTAACGATAAGGCTGTTTTTCCAATTTTTAACGGTGATCTTTGGGCAGTGAGGCATGGGCAGACGTATGCTAATGCTTTAGGAGTTTCTCAAGGTGACATCGATGAGGACATAAATCAACTAAATGAAGTAGGCCAACAACAGGCACGCCTAGCCGCAGAAGAGCTATTCGCTCAACTAGAAGATAAGATAAGGAGTGGCGAAGAAATAGTGGTTATTACTAGCGAAGGAGTTAAGCGTACCAGGGATACAGCCGCAGTTTTTATTAGGTTAGTGAAAGAAAAGACAGGAAGAGATATAGTTCCTGTGGCCAATAAGCTTATTAATGAGATAGACTTTGGTATTTGGGATAACAAAAAAGTTCATGAGCTCGATGATGTACAAAAACAACTTATTGACAGGTATCGCAAAGGCCTAGATGCAACAATTCGTGCTGGAGGTAAAGAGGCTTTCTTGGATGTGATCAGACGTAGCGAGGATTTCTTGAAACAGATAAATGAGCGTTGCGCAGGTAAGACGGTTGTTCTTTTTACGCACGGAACCTTTACAAGCGCGCTCAGAACATTTTTGGGTGACCAGACTCTATTAGATTCAACTGGCCAGATAAATTGGCGTACGAGTAACATGTTGCCTAACGCTAAGCCGGTATTATTGGCGCGAAACGAGAAGTTAGCTAAACCTACCGCCTCTTCGCCAATCTCTTTAGAAGAACTACGCCAAATAAAATCGGGAGAAGATAAAGTTATTAAAGAGCATGGCATGCATTTATTTGGCGTTCCGCAAAGCGCTTGGGATAATTTAACTGAAGATGATAAGGCGGTTTTTCCTTATTTGATTCAAGTTGCTTCTTTATACGGAGAGCTTTATCTTGAGCAGATGAAAAAAGAAGGCGGGGTAGATAATTTTGAGATTACCGCGGAAATGATTGCGCAAGCTAAGGATTCGCGCGTTCATTCTGATGCTGTTGAAGAAAGCATAGTTTCTACTACTGTAAGAGGCAAATATCAGGGGCAAGATATAGAGATACCTTATTGTATCGCCTATCGCGAAAAGTTGGAGGCGATTGCCAAAATTTTTCAGGAAGCAGCCGCTAAAGTTAAAGATCAGGAAACCAAAAATTTTCTTTTGGCACAGGCTGAAGCCGCTTTATGGAATAAATGGGCGGCCAGAGATGAATTATGGCTTAAAAGTCTTACGCTGGCTAAAGAACATGGCCGGCAACCTTTTGGCGGTTCGCAGCTTGTTTATTATTGTGGGCCGTATGAAGATAAGGCTAGAAGTAATAAAGGCGCCTTTGAAATGGCCATAGGAATTATTGATCCAGATTTGACAGCCGAATTATTGGAATTTAAACAAAAGACTTTTCCTATTCAAGGAACAGAGCGCACTAAGTTTATCTATGCTTACCGGACGCATGTGCCGGTTATTAGCGGCGAAGGATTTGAGAAGGCTAAAACCGGGAAGAATCTTCCTAATTATGGGGATATCAAGGAAGCTTGGGGAGGATTTAATAATAACAATATTACAGCTAATAATTTTATTTTTGAATCCGAGGTTATGCCTATATTGGATGCAATATGTCTACAGCCGGATTTAGTAAATGTTAGCGCAAGAGCATATACGGTAATTGCGCATGAGCTTGGGCACACGGATGTAAGAAAGAATAGTTCAGAAATAGACAGTTTAAAAAGATCGTTAAATAATGATAAAACACAATATTATGACGCTTTATCGGAATTAGACGCGACGTTGGCTTGGACATTAAAGTTAACTCAAGCGCGCCAGGTTTTTAGCGATGATTTTAGGCGGAAGATTTATATAGCGGTAATTATCGCTTGTTTAAATAAATTATTGCTTTATTTAGAAGGATTCGAGTCGTGGTGGCGGTATAATTTAAGCGAAGTGGCCTTAATTAATTATTTGGTAGATAACGGCCTGGTAATTATTGAAAATGGAAAGATAAAATTAAATATTGAGACAGAAGATGAGTTGCGAGTTTTTGAGGATAAGTTATCGAAATTTTCCGCAAGGGTGCGCGGTGTTTTTACGAGTGGTAACCTTGAAGATGCGGACGAGCTTCTAGGTGATTATAGAAAATTTGAAGTATATCGCCCGATTCTAGAGAATATATTTACTTCGGTTGAGCCATATAAGCCTAAGCGAGTTAAGATGGAAGAGAAATTTAATCAGATATTAAGCCGCTCGTCTGTCGCCAGCTTGCCTGCGGCGCCGGGGGTTGTAACTAAAACTACTATAGGCAATGCGGGCCGCGGCGTGAAGGTGGATGTCGCGGGAGCAAACGAAGAGAGTGCTCTACCTACAGAAGATGAATTAGTTGATGCAGCTAGAGAATTAAAGGCTTTTGTTATAAGGGGTATAATCAAAGATAGTGAAATTATTAAAGAGCTAAGCTCTTTTTCTAAGGAGACAGCTTCTCGTGTAGCTACTGGCGTTGGCATGGTCTTAAGGTCAGCTTTCTTTGCTTGGGTTGCAAAAAATAAGAAATTAACAGTAGGCGCGGTTAAGCAAAGATTAGGTATGCCGGAGTGGGCAGAAGATTTGATACTTATAACCGATGAAAGTTGGGAGAAACCGCATCTCTCGCGGCACTCCGCTTTAATAGAAGAAGTGGTGCATCTTTTTATGGGTTATAGCGAGGAATATGAAAAAATAGATATATTTGTTAAGGAAGTTATGGAAAGTTTTCTGGAATTAATGTTATATTCAGAGCGTAATATTAGCCAGATGTATATGAGCCCAAATTATGGGCAAGTTTGGAAGATAAGTACCCGGCTTGCTTTAATTCATCGATACCGTAATCAATTTGATTATAATCCGTATGTGCAGATGCGTGAAATTATAATTCAATTGAAAAGCGATATTGAGAATGGAGAAAGCTTAAAAATCGATGGGGAGGATGTATCTATTTTGGAACTAGTCAATCCATACTATTATTCTAACGGAGCAGGTGAGTCCAAAAGGCAATCAATCAATTATTTAGAGCTATTATTACAGTATGAGAAGTTTTCTGTACATAAACCATTTATAAGACGTAAATCTGCCGCCAGTTTACCTACTGCTCCGAGAGGCACAGCTAAAATCACTACTATCGGTAATGCGGGTAATGATGTGAAGGTGGATGTTGCAAGGGCGAAGGATGAGGCTTCTTCGCCGGCGGAAAAAGATTTAGCTATAAAAGAATTGGAACGCCTGAGGATGCTAGGTTATACTTTTCCTATGCGAATAGACTTTGCTGATATGTCTTATGCGCAGATGTATGCCGCAATTGAAAGAGGAGATGTGATCTTGAATGAGCATAAGCAGTTTAGGTTTAATGATGAGCAAAGGCGTGCGCACTTAAAGACATTATGGTATCAAGGTACTAAGCATACTAAGGATGCGGCAAGAAAGTTAGTATTCGGAGAAGACCGTGGGCATCTGAAATGGGGCAATCTTACATCTGATGAAAGCCTTGCCAGAAGATCTTACGCTGGAGAAGAAAATCTCGTATTGGAATTTGATTTTTCTTCCGATCCGGCATTAGTGTTAGAATATATTTTTAAACCTTATTCGTCAGAAGTGCGTTTGCTTAAACCTTTGCCTTTGGCATTTTTGTCAAGAAAGAGTAAAGAAGATATTATGCGCCGTTTTTCAAAATTAAGTGAAGAAGAAATAGTGGTTATGGCCGTTTCATTGGGACTTTCAGTGGGGGACGTACACGATTTCTATCTGAATCAAGATAAGGCGTTACCTGAGAATCGTGCTTCTTCTCCATTTGCGTCCAACACCCCCGGCGGGATTGATTTTATTAATACGATGCAGGTGGTGAAGGTGCAGAAGCCGGTTGATCTTTTAGGGACAGGCCCCTTACAAGGACGGGAAATCATAACGACGGGGACTGTCCCTATAGTCTCTGATCAAGAATTGCTTCAGATGCAGGTGATGTTAGATAGCGGGATTACGCCTGCGCCGGAGAGAATTAAGGAATGGTTATTAGAGGAAAATAGGGACAGTCCCCAAAAAGCGGGGACAG
>JAZDEX010000017.1:0-14641 GCA_043808405.1 Candidatus Omnitrophota bacterium
TTTTTATAATCATCCAAGCAAAAATAGGCTAAAGCCTTCTTAGGCAGGCCTTCTATTATATCAAATATTCCTCGGACCGAAGCCATAATTATCGGCTCCTTCATATTAATCTTTTTCATTATATTTCTTAATTGAAACCGAATAATCGCCGTGTTTAACTTACGCATAATCCCAAAGTTATATGACAGAGGAATAGCCAAAGGAGAAAAAACAATCACCGCATCATGAGTACCCTGTTTTTTTACCCCTAACGACTTTAATTTTTCAATTATCCTTTTTAAATCTCTTATCGAAAACCCAATCTTCCTCTCGCCTAAAGAATTAATCCAAAGAACTTTATTCTTACGGCTTAACTCCTTGACAATGCGCTGAAATGTGGAGGGCATCCTTCCATAATCATCGCCAAAACATAAAAATTCATGCCCACTAAGCATTCTGCGCCTCTTAGTCTATAAATCTATTGTGCCACAACTCCAGCATCAAGATCGACCACAATTTAAAAGCATGATCCCGCTTGCCGCTCAAATGCTGTTTTAACATCTCTTCAATCACCGGCTGTTTAAAATAACCCCGCGCGGTGAATTTCTTAGAAAGGAGCGCGTCCGATAACAAGCCCTTTAAGTCCCCCTTTAACCATTCGCCAATCGGCACGCTAAAACCCATTTTCCGGCGATAAACATTCTTTTCCGGCACCAAATCCTTAATTGCTTTTTTAAGAATATATTTTTTTACCAAATGTTTCATTTTATATTCCGCCGGGAGGCTGGCGGCAAATTCCATAAATTTAGTATCCAGAAAAGGCGAACGCACTTCCAGGGAATTAGCCATGCTGGCAATATCCACCTTCACCAACAAATCATAAGGAAGATAATTTAACATATCAACCTGAAGCATAGAGTCGATTAAAGCCCAAGGCTGAGAATCATTCAAATATGGCTCAATAAATTTTAAAGGATCAGCCCCAGAAACTAAGCTTGCGAAATTATCAGAATAAATATTTTTCTTAGTTACGGTATCCACTATGCCTGCCCACCTCAGGTATCTTTCCGCCATCGGTAAAGAAGCCGCATAGATAAAATTTTTCATACTCTTGATTTTACTTCCCGGGCCGAGATAATTCGGCAGCAGATGAATAAAAGAATTTATGATCTTACGCGGAAGCTGCGGCAGCCGCTGATACTTCTGCGATAAAAACATCGCCTGATAACGCTCGTAGCCGGCAAAAAGTTCATCTCCGCCATCTCCGTTTAAGGCCACCGTGACATGGCGCCGGGTCTCCCGGGAAACATAATAGGTCGGGATACAGGAAGAATCTGAATACGGCTCACCATAACGCTCGACCATCAAAGGCAGTATCTCTATCGCTTTAGGCTTCACCATAAATTCATGATGCTCCGTATCAAACTTATCCGCGATATTCTTGGCGTATTTTAGCTCACTGTAGTCTCTTTCTTCAAAACCAATGGAAAATGTTTTCACCCGCTCCGGCATCAATTCACTCATTAATCCTACAACAGTACTCGAATCAATGCCCCCGCTTAAAAACGCGCCCAACGGCACATCGCTATACAACCTTACCTTAACCGCCTCCCGAAGATGCCTTAATAATTCTTTCGCCGCGTCATCTTCAGATATGCGAATTTTTTTCGAATAATCCAGCTTCCAATACTCTTCTAAATGAATATTTTTATCTTTTAAAACAAGTGTATGCGCAGGCAGAAGTTTAAACACATTCTTATATATGGTTAGAGGCGCCGGAATATAACCAAAACTAAGGTAATAATCTATGGCCGCGTAATCAATTTCTTTGTTCACATATCCGCTTTCTAAAAGTGATAAAAATTCCGAAGCAAAACAAAACACCCCATTACCATAAGAATAAAGCAACGGTTTCTTACCCACCCGGTCACGCGCCAATAAAAGAATCTGGTTTTTCTTATCCCAGAGCGCAAAAGCGAACATCCCGCGCATAAATTTAACGCAAGCCCGGCCATACTCCTCATATAAATGCGTTATCGCTTCGGTATCAGTATGCGAGCGAAATCTGTGGCCTTTATTTTCTAACTCAATGCGTAATTCCGGATAGTTATAAATTTCCCCGTTAAACACCACCCAAATACTTTCGTCTTCATTACACATGGGTTGATGCCCAGCCGCCGATAAATCAATAATTTTAAGGCGCTTATGCCCCAGCCCTAAAGATAAATCCACCTGCTGGTCCAGATAAATCCCTTCATCATCCGGGCCGCGGTGCTCGATTGCCGCGCACATCTGCTTAATCAAACCAGCATCTATTTTATTTTGCGTATAACCTAAAGCCCCGCAAATTCCGCACATTCTAACTCCCCCCGCGATACATTAATCCGCTATATAAATTTTCGTGTTCATCTGCCACCCGCTGCATGGAAAATTTTTCCTTAATGGCCTTGGCTGCCTCCTGCCTTAACCCCGCAAATCTACTTCTCTCTTCTAAAACCGCATTTATTTTTTCCGCCAAGATTTCCGGGCGGGCAGGCGGGACTAAAAACCCATTCTGGCCATCTGTAATCAACTCCGGCATGCCGCCGACATTCGTCGCTACCGCCAATACCCCCAGCCCCATCGCCTCCATACAAGAACGCGATATTCCTTCGGTTAAAGACGGCAGGACAAAAAGGTCGCTTGCCTTTAAAATGCCCAGCGCGTCATCACGATAACCGGTAAAGGCTACTCTTTTGGCCAAACCCAATTCTGCTGCCTGTTGCGTTAAACTATTCTTTAACGGCCCATCACCAATAAATAAAAAAACTGCCCTTTTATCCTTCACTAAAAAAGCAGCCTTTACTAAATAATCTACGCCTTTCTCCCGGGAAAGCCGGCCCACATAAGTAACCACTGGCGCATCTTTATTGATACCCAAAGTTTTATTTAAATCCAATGGTTCAATTTTATCCAGATTCCCGGTATCCACGGCATTTCTCACATAAAATATTTTTTCTTTTTTAATATACCGCTTGGCCTGATTTTCTAAAACTTTAGAAACGGTAATCACCCGGTCAAAATTTTTTAAAGCCTGCCGCCCAAAAAAATTATTGCACCTTAATTTTTTATCGATATCCACCCAACCGTGCAGAGTAGAAACTAACTTCACTTTACTAAACCGGGTTGCCGAAAAACCGATAATATCTGCCTTATACCCGTGCGTGTGCAGGATCTGGATATTATTCTTCTTTAAACTGCGCCTTATCTTTCCAATCGCGCAAAGGTCATACCTATGTTCCATGCGCGCCGGAATAACTTCTATCCCCGATAAAACAGACGCGGCATTAAAAAACTCTTTTTCTTGGCCTCCTATACACAAGCAGCCCAAAAAAATGCGTAAAGATTCCCTGGGCAGGTATTTAAATAAAGAAAGGGTGTGCTGCTCTGCCCCGTAAATCGCGTTATCCTCATGAAGATGCATTACAGCTATCTGCTTCATAGATGCTTAATTACCTGCGCAGGATTCCCCGCCGCCACGCAATATTCGGGTATTTCTCCTCTAACTACAGACTTAGCGGCAATAACCGCGCCTTTATGGATATGCGTCCCCTTCATAATACATACCCCATCTCCTATCCAAACATCATCTTCTATTATTACTGGCCTTATATCCTCCGCGTTCACCGGTTCGCCTAAACGGCGTTTCTGCCAATCCAAAGGGTGGCCGTCATTATCAAAAATCTGCACGCCATTGGCCAAATAACAATAATTACCAATCCTTACTTCTTTACCGACGCTAATGCCAATACTCTGCCCAATATAAGTATGATCGCCAATAATAAGCTTGGGCTCTTTAAATACCCTGGTTGAGGTTAAAGAAAGGACATCATGCATAATAACATTATCACCAATATAAATTTTTAAGTTTCCGTAAATATAGGGCATGCCTTGTTTTGTCACAATCAAAACAAAATTACGCCCCACTTTTTCACATCTTGCGCGCAATAACGGGTCATAATAAAAAATCGTGCGCAACCGCCTTAAAAAATCAATCCTAAATCTTCTTTCGTAATACAAAAGGGTATGCAAAGGCTTTATGCAAGGAAACTTAATCGTTAAGATAAAACGCGCCAGCTTATTTAAAAAGGCGTACAGGGGAGTTTCTTTACGTTTTATTTTTAAAATAATATTTTCTATCATTTTGCTTCCTCCTATAAATACACGTATTTAGGAATCTCAAAATCCCTAAACTGATTAGGATTGCCGCTTAAGCCTGCTTCTGCTGCCTTGATCAAATTATACATCTCTCTTGCCGATACATAATGCAAAGCGTATTTCTTACCGTCATTATATTTAGTTTCCAGGTATGAATACATTTGCTCGGCAAATTTTCCAAACATATTATCGAGATTAAGCTCTATTGTCCCGTGGCAGAAAACCTTCACAAACAGCCAATCCGGCCGGCCCTTAACAGTAATGGCGTTATCAACCCAATAATCCATGCGCTCTAAAGACGGGGTATTCAGCCCATCAAGGCAGCCGACGTCAATAGAAGGAATAAGTTTATTCGACCTGCCTCGCCAGCGCAAGCCTATCCCGCCTTGGACCAACATCAAATCTCCCCAAGGCTTGCCCCCCACGACTACTTCTTTCCCGTAATTATAAGACTTAGGCTTATTCGTATCGTCTTTCACGTAATAAAATTTATTAACCGTAGCCGGCTGTGACTTATTTAAGGATGGAAATGAAAAATCCGCAAAACACCCAGTTTCCGCTAGAATTTTAATTTCATAATTTGCCCCGCATAATTTTGCCTCTAACGAATTATCTAAAGCCCAATTACCGTGAATAAACCCGTAGCGCCGCCTGCCGTCCGCAAGCACAAATACACCATAGCGCGAAAAACTCTCAATACAAAATTCTATCTTTTTCTTTAAGGTTTCGTAAGTATCCGGGAAAGGCGGCATTAATTCATGATGTAAATGCATCTCCACTTCCCCCAGGCCCATCTTGCATAAATCCACTAAGCGCTTCAAGTGGTCTGCTTTATCATAATGCGGAGGCAAAAACCACCCGTGTTTAGGAAAACAACCGTCAGAATCTTTATGCTTAAAAGCAATCTCGGGGAAACACTTGGCCCAAGTATCCATACGCACTATTTCTTCTTCAAGGGAAAGCGCTTTTTTAGACGGCCTGTCGCGGTAGGGGTTACCCGGCTCAAAATGGTCTACAAAACAAAAAATAACATGCTTGGGAAAACTTTTGTTATCTTTAGCGCTTTTCTTGATCATATAAAATATATAACTGCCAAGCCAAACATTAATGTTTCTCTGCCATATAAAATGCCCTGCAATAGCTATCGATATTAATAATAACAATATAAATATTAGCGTATACACTTTTGGGCCTCGGTTAAATAAAATTGCGTATATTCCTGAATCATGCGCCCAAGAGAAAAATATTCTTCCGCTCTCCTGCGCCCGGCCTTGCCCATCTCTTCTCGTTTTTCTTTATTCTGTGCCAAATTTATAATACTACCAGCAAGGTTATTTATATCATCAAGTGAAAATAAAATGCCCGTAACACTATTCTGGACTAACTCGCGATTACTGGTCGTATCCGAAGCAATAACAGGCAAACCACTAGCCATAGCTTCCAATACGGCATTAGAACAACCTTCAGCAAAAGACGGCAAAACGAAAATATCTAAAATATTTAACAACTTGGGAATATCTGCCCGAGCGCCCAGGAATTGCACACAATCATTAATCCCTAAATCAGATACCAGCGCCTGGAGGCTGCCCCTTAAAAGCCCATCACCGATAAACACAAGTTTAATATTATTTCTCTTTTGCCTAACTAAAGCAAAAGCTCGAACCAGCATCTCATAATTTTTACAGCTCGCTAGGCGGCCGACTGTCCCTACAATTACTTCGTTATCTTGAGCCTGAATTAAATCCAGCCTATTCGCTGGCAATACTTTAAATTTCTCAGTATCCACCCCGTTATAAATAACCTTAAATTTACCCCCTTTAATGCGGGTTAATCTTTTCACGGTTTCCTTCAGCGAACTTGAATTGGCAAGGATACGTTTAACAAAAAAAGAAAATAATTTTCTAGCAATAAGTAAACGCTTTTCATTAACCTGTTCAAATATATCGCCTTGCTCACCCTGAATCACAACCCTAACCCCGGCTAATACCGCGGCGGGAAGCCCATAAAAAATAGCCACAAACCCATGCGTATGCAATATATCTATTTTTTCCTGCCGGAATAATTTATAAAGCTTAAACGGCAGCCAAAAAGCAATCCCCGGCTTTTTATGCATTACAAATACCTTAACCCTTTTATTAATAAGCTCGGCAATCTTGCCGGTTTTCTCCAGGCAGCCTACCGAAAAATCAAATTTCTCTTTATCTAAAGAATTTGCCAAGAGGGCAACGCGTGTTTCCGCGCCGCCGATATCTAGGCTTAACAACAAATGCATGATTTTAATTTTTCTCAAACTTACTGCCCCTTCCACGCTTAATAACATTCAAGATAAGATCCGGCATTAACGCATAACATAAAAACTTCACCGCCAAAAGATTCTTAAAATCATAACTTACGGAATCCCAATAATGTTTCTTTGCCAACTGATATTTCCCAGCATAGAATAATTCATCTGCCAACTGTATATTTCTGCGCGCTAAAGCTTTGCGCATAAGCGCGGACTTCTTAGGGCCATATTCCGGATAAATCCTAATAATATCTTTTAACCCCTCAATAGTGCCGAGTGAAACATTATAATTATAACTTAACCGCGCAGGATGCATCCTAACGCTCACTAAAGGTTCATTAACAAAACCTACTTGGTAAAGCTTAGCTATCTTTAAATACAAATTCCGGTCTTCTCCGGTGATCAGCTTTTCATTTAAGAATCCAACTTGCTCTAAAATACTTCTCTTTACCATTACGCACGAGCCACTGCCGAAAAAATCCTCAAACAATAATTTATCAAAAATCCAACCCTCATGCCTTTTAATATTGGGCCGCCAATGCCTTCCAGAATCATCAAAATACTCGCAATCCGAATACACCAACCCGCATTCAGAATGGTTTCTTAAATATTCAGCCTGCCGACTCACCTTTCGCGAGAAATATTTATCATCACTATCTAAAAAAGTTATAAATTCGCCTCTTGCGGCCTTTATGCCATGATTCCTGGCTTTGGCCGGGCCGGAATTCTCCTGCTTTATATACTTTATTCGCCCCGCATAAGGCGCCAAAACACTTTCCGTATTATCTTGAGAGCCGTCATCCACCACAATAACCTCAATCTTCAGATAATCCTGCGCTAAAGCGCTTTCCACTGCTTCTTTTATATAATGCTGGCGATTATAAGTAGGGATAATTACGCTAACTAATTCCATATCTAATTCCTTAAACTAAAGCCGTGGTTAAAACAACCTTCCAAACAATTATAACAATAATCATTACTACGCAGATCTTAACTATATCATTAAACTGCACCAGCATGCCTCTTGTAACTTCTTTTGCTTGCGCCTTAGCCTCCTGTTGCATAGCGTATTCCTCTAATGCCGTTACCACGCCGAAAAAAATAAAAGTATAGAAATTATACGCGGCGCCATTGGAAAAACAACAAGAAACAAGTAACTGAAAAAAAGTAGCCAATAAAGAAAAAGAAAAAACAAAAATCCAGTTTTGATCCGTCCCCGCGTATTTCTTCATCAGCCTGGTTAACGCCTTAAAAGTAAAATACATTAGCCCCAGCCAAAAGAAAAAACCAAAAACGCCTGTTTCCACAATAACCTGAACAACGGCATTGTGCGCGGCTATTTTAAAATGGTCTACATACGTATTTACGCCCACCCCAATAACCGGGCTTTCTTTCCAAGCCTGTGCCCCGGCGTACCAGGCGTTAAGCCTGCCTTGAGAACTGGAATCTGATTTAAAGCCGCCGATAGTCCCTAAGCGCGTAGGGGTAGTAGTTAAAAACAGAATTAAAAAACCTACCGCGATAACCATAAAAAACTTGCTTGTAGCGCCTTTTCTAAGTAAGTACAAAAAACCTATGGCCGCGGCAAAAGCCAGTATGCCGCCGCGGGATAAGGTAAAATAGGTTGCTACCGCGTAAACAAAAGAAAAAATCAAAAGGCATATTTTTAAAATAAAATTCCGGGTAAGTTTAAAAAGGGCGTACGCGAAAGGCAAAGCAAACCCCATTAAATAAGCTAACTGATTGGTATCAAAAAGGCCCACTCCTCTAATCCGTTTAACCTCAATCAGGGCCCCATCTTTTAACTCTACCCCGACAAATGGCGCTATACCCATGATATCATGCCCATAATATTGTAATATACCCAGCACCCCAACTATAAAAACACAAACTACAATTGTCCAGAGAAAAATTTTAAATTTGCCCGGAGAGTTCAATATATCGCTAATCAAAAAATAAACTAATGCCGCCTTCCCAAATAAAATAACTGTATCTATTGTATAAGCAGCCCACCTCACCGTCAAAGTAGACACAATCACGGCTATAAATAGGCCTATGACAAAAATATCTTTGGGATTTCTAATTAAGATCTTTTGATTAAGAATCATTTTAACTGCCCAAATAGATAAGGTTGTGCCTAATATATAAAGCACAATTCTTTCGCCCTGCATCGCCCCGCCCGTAAAATCCTGCGGACGGACAAAATAGAACACTAAAAATATGAGTGTAAGCAGGAAAACCATTATTTGAGGAATTCTTTTTGATTCTGGAGATTTACATCGCGATCTTCTGAAGAGTCAGAAGCGTAGTCTTTATAATATTTATAATACTTGTAGTTATAATAATACCTAGTGGTCTGCCTGGTATGCGTCAAAAGCATGCCCACAATATTCGCGTTGACATTCCCCAGCAATGCTAAAATTTCTTTCAAGGCGAATTCCGGGGTAACCTCCGCGCTGACCGCGATAATTACCCCATCAATAATCTTAGACAAAATACAAGCGTCGGTAACCGCCAGGAGTGGCGGGGTATCGATAAATATATAATCAAACCTCGTTCTCATCTCGGTGATAAAATTCTTAAAAGCCTCCGATAAAAATAAATCAATCGGCGAAGCAACTTCTTTGCCGCTAGTAATCACGCACAAACCCGGGAAGTCTTTTATGCAATGAATTACCTGATCAGCTTTTGTATGATCTAAAAAAACATTTGTCACTCCGGGCTTGCGCGGTAAATTAAAAAGCCTGTGCTGGCTGGGCTTGCGCAGGTCGCAATCTATTAAAAGGACCTTTTTATTTTCATAATACGAAAACAGGGTGGCCAGATTAGCCGAGCTAATGCTCTTGCCTTCAAACCGGGCAGCGCTGGTTAAAAGAAATGTCCGCAGGTTTTTTTCCGTGGCTTTAAATTCTAAATTCGCGATAATTTTACGGTACTGTTCACAAATATAGGATTTAGGGTCGGAAAAACTAATAATGCGCGGGTCTATCCCCCATTGCCCATGCGTGGATTTTACCACGTAAGGCAAAGGCGGCCTTAATATAAAATCTATTATGCTTCCTAGGTTTATTTTTTCTTTAGCCATTAGTTAAATTAAAGGAATAATCTTAAAATTAAAGCAAATGATATCGTAAGCATCATCGCGACCAGCGAAAAGAGAAAAATATTATGTTTCCACCTTGCCCGCTCCGCTTCTTTCGCGGTATAGATAAGGTCTATATTGCCTAAGACCGGCACATTTATTGCCTGCCCTAATTCTTCAGCATTAATAAAAGAAACATCATTTACCTCGGCGAATGAAACCAATCCTATGCCGGCCATCAATCCCAGCATCGTCCCAAAAAGCACCATCATCTTCTTATTCGGTTTATACGGATAAAGCGGGATGCTTGCCGGCTCAATAATCTTAAATCTAACCCCCTTCTCCTGCTGCTCTAGGCGCTGGCCAATAGAAGCAGTTTCTAACTTTGAAGTCATCTCAGTGTATATTTTTGCGTTCACCTCATAATCTGCCTGCAGCCTGGCTAAAACCTGTTCCTTCTCAGGAATAGTCTTAATAAATTCTTCCTGCGTCTGAGCTACTTTTCCTAAACGCTCCATCCTTGCCTTAACCGCTTCTATCTCCCGATTTATATTAACAATCTCCCGGCTTAGTTGTTGGTATTTCGGGCTCAATATTTTCTCATCCTTGCTTTTCTTAGAACTTACCGGCCTATCCTTAATCACAATTTCTGTTGCCTGTATCTCACGCTTAAGCTTAACTATTGCCGGATGCTCTTCAGTTAAACCACTGGCCTTAAGCTTGCTTAACTCCATGGATTTATCCGCTATCGCCCTAAACATCTCCTGCAAAACCGGATCATCTATTGCCGCGCCATCTTCTTCGCTTTCTTTTACCAACTGCCCCTCTAAATCTTTTTTATTCCTCTCTAAGTCTTCTAAAGTAAAACTTAAATTAAAAAGCGCGGTTTTGTAATCTTCAAATTTTGCCGGCGATCCCGGGGTAACATCAGCGCCCGAAGTTCCTACTGCCTGCCGAGTCTTACTTAAAAATAATATCTCCTGATTCTCCTCTTTAAACTTGCGCAGTTTATCTTCTGCCTGCTCCAGCCTTTTACGATAGAGCTCTTTTTGTTCTTTTAAAAATTCAACTTCGACGGAGCTGCGTTCAGAGCCGATCTCACGGTAATATTTAATAAATAATTCCGTGGCAGTATTAGCAAGCCTGGCGCAAAAGATAGGGTCTACAGTATGCGCGGTAACCTTTAATACACCCTTGGTTATTGACGGCTCTATGCTTAATGAGCTTTTTAATCCCTGAATTCTTTCTTCAGCAACTACCGGGTTTTGCTTGGGCAAATCAATATTAAGCCCGACTGCCAAAAGTTCCAGAAATGGTTTGCTTACAAATAACTTGCTAAAAGTATCCACCTCGCTGTAAAGCGCGCCCTGTTGATAAGTTTCATACCTTCCCCCTTCAGCCCCCCCAACGCCCGGCTTAACCATTTCCACCAATACTACAGACGAAGCCCTATATTCCGGCTTTACCACCAGGCAAGCGGCAATCGCTAAAATAAAAGCCACAAAAACTGGAATAATGACCAGCCACTTCCGCTTCCAATATATATAAATATACTCATCAACCGAGATATTTTGTAAATTCCGCCTTGTCACCCTATTCTCCTTAGTAGATCTGGCCCGGCCCCGAACCAACGCGGGTCAAAGGTGTTATCGTATTTATAGCCTCGATATCCTCCATCGCTTTCCTTACCGGAGCTGTTGGCGCGGCCATCAAAGTTACCAGCTCTGTCAGCTTGCTAAGCCCTAACTTAGGCACGTAGACGATATCTCCCGGGCGCAAAATAACATTTTGGCTTAAATTCCCTTCGTATAAAAGGGCATAGATATTAACATCCCTAATAATCGGCCTATATTTATCCGGGTGGATTAATTGCGCCCTGCGCATTGCCGCTTTATTTTCTATAGGCAGGCCTGCCGCGTATAATGCCTCAAGCAAAGTAATATTAGGCTTGCCGATCTTATAGGCGCCGTTGGATCTTACTTCTCCTAAAACATACCATTTCTTAGAAGCATATTCTTTAACTACCAACTGCACCTGAGGATCCTTAAAATATTTCTTCAGCTTCTCTTTAACCAAGGCATCTAATTCTTCCTTAGGCATATTATTAACCATTATAATTTCATTAACTGAAGGCAGCACAAACTCACCCGCCGGCTGAATTTTAACTTCCCTATTCATGTCATCATTATCTTTAACGTATAATTGAATAACATCTCCCGGGCCAAGGGTGTAGCTATCCATTCTATTTTCTTCTTTTTCCAAGCCTTGAGCTAAGGCAAGATCGGCAAAGAACGAAGCAGTGTTCCTATACTGAGGATTAATTTGGGCTACTTTCAATAAATAATTTCTGGATTCAGCG
Organism: Candidatus Omnitrophota bacterium; assembly: GCA_043808405.1. GTDB lineage: Bacteria > Omnitrophota > Gorgyraeia > Gygaellales > Profunditerraquicolaceae > JAZDEX01. The sequence goes on from JAZDEX010000017.1 coordinate 11,902, forward strand.
TAATTTTTCTTTTTAAAAAATTGCAGCGCCAAATCATAATTTTCCTCTAAAAATTCTTTATTTCTTGCCGCTTCTTCTTTTCTTTGATTTTCAACCGCCCTTTGCTTCTCTATGTTCATCAATAAAAGCACATCCTTAAGGAGAGGCCCGGCGCCTTTATATCTAGGGTTAACCTTAACTATCCGAGTCAAATAATACTTAGCCTTAACGTAATTTTTGCGGCCCAAAAATTCAGTAGCAAACATATAATCTTTTTCTAAAGACGCGCTCCCAGTCAGGCCTCCTTGGGATTCTTCTTTTGCCGCGGAGGCTCCTTTTTTGCCCTCGAGAATTTTCTTCTGCACCTCCATTATCTTATTCAAGGCGCCGCGGTGCGTCGGGTCAATTTCCAAAACTTTGGCAAATCCAAGCTTAGCTTGTTCATAAAGCCCTGACTCCAAAAGCATACAAGCCTTAGTATACGCCTCGTCTGCTTCTTCATTATTATGAATATTTGAAAAAGCGGCAAAAACTAAATGCCTTCCTGTCCCCAAAAAGATAAAGGCCACGAGTAATAGGATGCGAATTAATTTACCTTTTCCCAAGAATTTCATAGCTTATTCTTCCTCTATCCGTTTTAGTTCTTTAATCTCTTGCCCTATCTGGTCTAATAACGGCCTTAAACTCTCGTCCTTTAAGCCGCAATATTTTACCAATATGCTATCTAACTCCTGAATAATAACATGGCTTCTTTGCGCCACAGTCCCTTCTTTTTCCTTACAACTTAAGAGATACTTGCGCATCGACTCTAGGCTTTTTGCCAATTCCTGCAATTCATCCAGCGAGCGGACTTTTATTTCACCCACATCTTTGCCCATTGCCATAAGCGCGACCATCTTCTGCAGCCGAAGCACCGGCCCGATAAGCCGATGTAAATAAAACATCATAAAAACGCTGAATAATAAAATAATCGCGCTAACCGTATACACCACAAAATCCCTCTCGCGGGCATGCTGAATGCCGATTAAACGTATCGTGGCGTTAAGGTCCTGGCGCAGCTGCTCCATGTTCTTTCTGGCCTCGCGCAGCGAGCCTTCATCTAAAGGAGAAGCATTAAGATAACGTAAAGTAACATCCGCGACAGCTTCATGCATCTTCAACTGGTCCCGCGTCGTATTAACCACAAATTTACTCGCCCGAAAAACAAAAACAGGAATCACGATACCAATAAACATAATCGGCAAAATAACCAAAAGCTGCATCTTAAATTGAAATTTTAACGCCGCGTAATTAATCGGTTTTGGCATAGCGCCTCCTGTCTTAAAGCTTTATAATTTGTGTTAGTTCAGCTTTTGGAAGCATCTGTCAGTGTCATTGCGAGCCCGAAGGGCGAAGCAATCTTTTTAAAAAGATTGCTTCGTCGCTGTCGCTCCTCGCAATGACACAAAAAAAATTCTTCCAAACATTGGATTATTACTCCATTTACAATTTTATCGGCCACAATTTATGCGTCACCACCACTAAAAATGTATTAAACAATATCCGCATATCCAGTAAAAGGCAGCGGTGATTGATGTATTCGATGTCCTTAGTTACTTTGCGCACCACATCTTCAAAACATTTATCATAATCATAAGTTATCTGCGACAAGCCAGCTAACCCCGGCTTAACCGTAAGCCGCTGCTTATAATTAGGAATAGTCTTTAAAAACTGCTCGACAAATGCCGGGCGCTCCGGGCGCGGGCCCACTACGCACATATCGCCTTTTAAAATATTTAAAAATTGCGGCACCTCATCTATATGCGAATCTTTTAAGAATTTCCCTCCCTTAATCAGGCGGGGATCGCTTTTCTTCGCCCAAACTACACCTGTAGTTGCCTCGGCATCCTTATGCATAGTCCTAAATTTATAAATTATAAACGGCACGCCGCCTTTTCCTACGCGCTCTTGAGTATAAAAAACCGGCCCCGGAGATACTAGCTTAATCCAAATCGCTACCAGAACCAGCGCCGGAGACATAACTAAAAGAGTAGTTACGCTAACAATAATATCGAATACCCTAATAGCCCACTCAAAATTCATTATTTTTTTAGGCATCTCTTTTTTGCTCTTCCCTTAAATCTTTAGGTAGCTGAATAATAAAAGTACTCCCCTTACCCAACTCACTTTCCACCCAAATCTTGCCCCGGTGCAACTCTACAATTTCTTTAGCTATTGAAAGCCCTAAGCCGGTACCGGCCTGATCCTCAATATTCTTAGATTCAAATTTATTAAACATCTTTTCCATTTGTTGGGTGTCAATCCCCGGCCCAGTATCAATAATCTCAATCCGGACACCCTCGGGCGCGCTTAACGCTTGAGAGCGCACGATAATCTTACCCTCTTTAGGGGTAAATTTTAAAGCATTGCTTAAAATATTAAGCACTACCTGAATAATTTTATCTTTATCCGCCCAAATTAAGGGGAGATCGCCCTTACGCTCATCAACAATAACTATTTCTTTAGCTTCAGCTTTAGGCTTCTGAGAAAAAATAACCTCCTCCAGTAAATCTGAGATATTAATTAATTCACGCTTGATTTCCATCTTACCAGCTTCTATCTTAGCTAAATCTAACAGGTCATCTACAATGCGCGTCAGGCGGCTGATTGATGAATGTAGTATTACTAATGTCCTCTCCTGTATTTCACTCAAGCCCGGGCTTAACTGATCCCTTAAATTCTCAACCGCTAATTTTGAGGTTGACAAGGCTACGCGCATCTC